>CALWIX010000001.1 GCA_944380825.1 uncultured Clostridia bacterium
TCAATGAATTAAACAATAAAATCCGTGCGCTTGGCTCCGTGAATGTCGGCGCAGTAGAGGAATACCGCGAGGTTTCCGGCCGATATGAGTTTTTAAAAACGCAGATCGGCGATGCCGAAAAATCGCGGGACAATTTGCTCAGGTTGATTCGAGATCTTACCCATCAAATGCGGGAACTTTTTTTAGAACGTTTCACTCAGATCAATGAGTATTTCAGCGGTACTTTCCGCGATCTGTTTGAAGGAGGATCGGCATCGCTTTCTTTAAGTGATCCAGAAGACATACTCGCCTCTGGAATTGAAATTGCGGTTCAGCCGCCGGGAAAAATCGTTACACACTTAGAAGCACTTTCTGGCGGAGAAAAAGCGCTTACAGCTGTTGCATTGTATTTCGCTATTATGAAGGTTAATCCTCCGCCGTTTTGTGTGATGGATGAAATTGAGGCTGCGTTGGATGACGTAAATGTGGATCGCTTTGCTGCTTATTTGCGTCGTATGAATGAAAACACACAGTTTATTGTTATTACACACCGGCGAGGCACTATGGAGGAGGCCGACATTTTGTACGGCATCACAATGCAGGATGAAGGCGTTTCAAAGCTTCTGGAACTTCGATCGCCGGATTGATTAAGCAGGATAAAGGAGATAGAGAGAAATGGGCCTTTTTAGCAAAATTAAAGAGGGACTGAAAAAAACAAGAGAAAATATCAGCGGCCAAATTAATTCGATGCTTAATTCCTTTACGAAAATCGACGAGGAATTGTTTGAAGAACTTGAGGAGCTTTTGATCCTTGGCGATGTGGGAATGCCTACCGCCGAGCGTATCTGTGCAATGCTGCGGGAGCGTGTGAAAAAAGAGGGAATAACCGATCCTGCCCGGATCAATGAGCTGCTGGAAGAAATTGTAGCAGATTTGCTGCGGGGCGGCGAAGAACTGCGTATTTCCACAAAGCCTTCTGTCATTTTAGTCATTGGCGTCAATGGCGTAGGAAAAACGACCACCATCGGAAAGATAGCGTCTCGGCTTAAAAAAGATGGGAAAAAGGTAATCCTTGCGGCTGCAGATACTTTCCGTGCGGCTGCTATTGAACAGCTTGAAATCTGGGCGGACCGTGCAGGGGCAGATTTGGTTAAGCACGAAGAAGGAACCGATCCTGCCGCCGTCGTTTACGACGCGATTGCCGCCGGGAAATCCCGCGGGGCCGATGTCATTATCTGCGATACCGCCGGACGGCTGCATAATAAAAAGCATCTTATGGACGAACTCGCGAAAATTAACCGCATCATTGATCGAGAGCTTCCAGATTGCGACAAAGAAGTCCTGCTCATTTTGGATGCTACCACAGGGCAGAACGCCGTAAATCAAGCGAAAGAATTTAAGGCGGCAGCCAATATTACCGGTATCGTTCTGACAAAGCTTGACGGTACATCAAAGGGCGGGGTGGTACTTGCTGTGCGAGAACATCTGGATCTTCCCATCAAATTTATTGGTGTAGGCGAGCAGGTGGACGACCTTCAGCCGTTTGATGCTGATGACTTTGCAAAAGCGTTATTTGACCGTTAAATCATCTTAAATAAGAAACAAATAATATTCAGAAAAGATTACTCAAGAGATGAATTCAAATCTTGCAAAAGGAGAAATAAAAAGATGAAATTTGTAATTGCGACGCATAATGCGCATAAAGTAGAAGAATTTCGTCGGATTCTTGCACCGCTGGGAATAGAAGCAGCAACGGCTGATTTTGAAGACGTTGAGGAGACGGGAACTACTTTTGCAGAGAATGCGCGCCTGAAAGCGGAGGCGGCCTGTCGGGCGACAGGTCTTCCGAGTGTAGCGGATGATTCCGGGCTGTCGGTGGATGCGCTTGGCGGAGAGCCCGGTGTATATTCTGCGCGCTGGGCTGGAGAAGGCGCTACCGATAGCCAGCGTATCGAAAAGCTGCTCCAAAAGATGGAGAATGTACCGGCTTCGGAGAGAACGGCAAAATTTGTTAGTGCGATTCATTGTGCCTTTCCCGATGGAAAGTCCATCGCTGTACAAGGGGAGTGCTTTGGAACGATCGCTTTTGCTCCAGCGGGAAAGGATGGATTCGGCTACGATCCTATCTTTTTGGTGGGAGATAAAACGTACGCCGAAATGACCGGAGAGCAAAAAGACGCTGTTTCCCATCGCGGTAAAGCGCTTCGCCTATTTGTTCAGGCGCTCAAAAGCCGCTAATACGGACTGCATTTTAAAGAAAATGGGAACGCTTTCGGAAAAATCCCCCCTTTTCCGTTGAAAGGCGGGCCTGTTTGTGATAAACTGTAAAAAACAGGTATCTTTTATGATATGAAAAAGGAGAAACTACATGCTAACAAGTAAACAGCGCGCCTATCTGCGTTCTCTTGCAAATTCTATCGATACTATCGTCATCGTGGGAAAATCCGGCTTGAGTGACGATATCGCAAAACAAACGGATGATGCGCTGACCGCGCGCGAAATTATAAAAGGAAAAGTTCTTACGGAAACGTGTCCGTGTTCTTCCCGAGAAGCTGCGGATACATTGGCTGAGCAGACAGGTTCTGAGGTTGTGCAGGTAATCGGATCTAAATTCGTGCTCTACCGCAGAAATGAAAAAGAACCGAAGATCACACTTCCAAAAGCGTCCCGAAAGGGTATGTAAGTTACAAATAGTAAAAGGGATTGCCATGAAAATTGCCGTCTATGGAGGAACGTTCAACCCTATTCATAACGCACATATTCATCTGGCCTCGGAGTTTTCAAAGCGGGAGGGGTTCGATAAAGTAATTCTTATTCCTGCCAACATTCCGCCGCACAAACGAGCTCCTGAGCTTGCAGACGGGAGGGACAGGCTGGCGATGTGCCAGCTGGCCGCAAAGGAGTGCGGCTTTGAGGTTTCGGATATCGAGCTGCGGCGCGAAGGTCCAAGCTATACAGCCGATACGCTTGCTGTCTTGCATAAATGTTATCCTAAGGATACTCTTTATCTGCTGACAGGGGAAGATATGTTTCTCACACTCCTGCAGTGGAGAAATCCATCCGAAATTTTAAAGCACGCTACTATTTGTGCTGCGCCCCGCAGCCATGAGGGAATGGCGCGGATGCAGGAATACGCGCAGAAGCTTGTCAAACTAGGCGGGCAGACGATTCTGGAAGATGTGGCGTACCTGCCGATTTCTTCAACGATGGTACGTCTTGCCGTTAAAAGAGGAGAATCTATCGGCGGCCTTGTGCCGGATCCGGTAGCGGAGTATATTCATCAACACCATTTATATGAGGGGAGATAGTTACATGAAGCTTTCCGAATATCGAGAAATCATTCGTCCCCGGCTTAGTGATTACCGGTATCGTCATTGTGTCAATGTGGCGCAGCAGGCCCGCCATCTTGCGGAGCTTTACGGCGCAGATCCTCAAAAGGCAGAAACGGCGGGAATCCTTCACGATATTATGAAGGATACAGATCCCGAAGAACAGCTTTCTGTAATACAGGAAGCTGGTATTATGCTCAGCGAGATAGAAAAAAGTTCTCATAAACTTTGGCATGCGATCTCGGGCGCAGCGTTTGTGAAGATGCGTTTGGGAATTGTGGACGAAGATATTCTGAAAGCTATCCGCTACCATACAACCGGTCGGGCGGGGATGTCTTTACTAGAAAAAATCATCTTTATCGCCGATTTTACTTCGGCAGAACGGGATTTTGATGGTGCGGCAGAACTGAAAAAACTTGTAGAAAAGGATTTGAGGCAGGCTATTTTAGAAGGGCTTTGCTATACGATCCGCGATTTGGCAGGACGTCGGAAAACGATTCATCCCGACGCGCTTGCCGCATATAACGAAATTCTTTTGCATAGCTGAGGAGATTTCCTCATGACTTTGGAAGGACAATAAGGAGGAATTGAAAGGATGTTTCCCGATTCTCTTGCGTTAGCGAAAAGGGCAGCGCAGGCAATGAATGCCAAAAAAGCCCTTCATTTAAAAATTATTGGTATTCGTGACATCTCTATTTTGGCGGACTATTTTGTGTTGGCAACTGGAACGAGCGGTACCCATGTAAAGGCTCTTGCCGATGAAGTAGAATACCAACTGGAACAGGAAGGCGTAAAGGTTTCTCATGTAGAAGGCTATCGTTCCAATTCGTGGATCCTTCTCGACTACGGCAACATTGTAGTCCATATTTTTACGGAGGAATCGCGCACATTTTACGATCTGGACCGCCTGTGGGTAGACGGAAAGGAAGAAAATATGGACTTTTTACAGCACGCCGATCAAGATTAAAAGCAGGATGTGGGCGCACTTTGGACAGTCTGCCGTGCGCCTTTCTGATATAAATTCACAATGTGATCCGTCATGAAAAACAGACGGATTACTGCTAGGAGGAAGCTATCCCGTGAAATACGAACCGAAACAAATTGAAAAGAAATGGCAGGATAAATGGGAGGAATCCGGCGTTTTTCATGCCTCTAATACGAATGAAAAACCCAAGTATTACGCGCTGGTAGAATTACCATATCCTTCGGGACAAGGGCTGCATGTTGGTCATCCCCGTCCATACACAGCGCTCGATATTGTAGCGCGCAAGCGCCGGCTTCAGGGCTATAATGTGCTCTATCCCATCGGCTGGGACGCTTTTGGCCTTCCTACCGAAAACTATGCTATCAAAAACCATGTCCATCCGGCTGAGGTGACGAAGAAAAATATTGCGCGTTTTAAACAGCAAATCCAGTCTCTGGGTATTTCTTTTGACTGGTCTCGCGAAATTAACACCACCGATCCCGATTACTATAAATGGACGCAATGGATTTTCCTCCAGCTTTTTAAACATGGCCTTGCCTATAAAAAAGAAATGGCCGTTAACTGGTGTACCTCCTGTAAATGCGTGCTTGCGAACGAAGAGGTTGTCAATGGCGTGTGCGAACGCTGTGGGAGTGAAGTGGTCCGCCGTGTGAAATCCCAGTGGATGCTTAAGATTACAGAGTATGCCCAGCGCTTGATCGACGATTTGGATCTTGTCGATTATCCGGAACGGGTCAAGGCACAGCAGAAAAACTGGATTGGCCGTTCTACGGGTGCGGAAGTCGATTTTGAGACAAGTGCCGGCGATAAGCTGACAGTTTATACTACTCGTCCCGACACGCTCTACGGCGCAACCGATATGGTTATTTCTCCGGAGCATCCCTGTATTGAGAAGTGGGCGGATCAGCTCAAAAATTTGAGTGAGGTTCGTGCCTATCAGGAAGAGGCTTCGAAAAAATCCGACTTTGAGCGTACCGAAGTTGTCAAGGATAAAACAGGTGTACGTCTTGAAGGTGTTAACGCTATAAATCCTGTAACAGGAAAGGATATTCCTATTTTTATCTCCGACTATGTTCTTGTTTCTTACGGAACGGGTGCTATCATGGCAGTTCCGGCTCACGATACCCGCGACTGGGATTTTGCGAAGAAGTTTGGACTGCCGATTGTTGAGGTTGTCAAGGGCGGAGATGTGGAGAAGGAAGCTTTTACAGACTGTGAAACGGGTGTCATGGTTAACTCCGGTATCCTTGATGGTTTGAGTGTAGAGGAAGCCAAAAAGAAAATTATTTCTTATCTGGAGGAAAAAGGCATCGCGAAAGCGAAGGTAAATTACAAGCTGCGTGACTGGGTGTTCTCTCGCCAGCGGTATTGGGGCGAGCCTATCCCGCTCGTTTACTGTGAGAAGTGCGGCTATGTGCCGATTCCGGAAGAAGATCTCCCGCTGCGTCTTCCAAATGTGAAATCCTACGAGCCGACAGACAACGGAGAATCTCCGCTTGCCCACATGACCGACTGGGTAAACACCACCTGCCCGCACTGCGGCGGCCCGGCTAAACGTGAAACAGATACGATGCCTCAGTGGGCTGGTTCCTCGTGGTATTTCCTGCGTTATATGGATCCGCATAACGATAAAGAATTTGCAAGTCAAGAGGCGCTCAACTATTGGTCTCCTGTCGACTGGTATAATGGAGGCATGGAGCATACAACGCTGCATCTGTTGTACAGTCGTTTCTGGCACAAATTCCTCTACGATATTGGCAAGGTTCCTACGCCAGAACCGTATGCTAAGCGCACCAGCCATGGCATGATCCTCGGTGCGAACGGCGAAAAGATGAGCAAGTCGCGCGGCAACGTAGTAAATCCCGACGACGTGGTGAACGAGTACGGCGCTGATACAATGCGTCTTTATGAGATGTTTATCGGCGATTTTGAAAAGGCCGCCCCGTGGAAAACCGAGAGTGTGCGCGGCTGCCGCCGATTCCTTGAGCGGTATTGGAACCTTCAGGACTGCGTCAAGGGCGACGGTATGAGCAAAAAGCTGGAATCTGCGTTCCATAAGACGATTAAGAAGGTCAGTGAAGATACCGAAACGCTGAAATTCAACACTGCTATTGCTGCATTGATGTCTTTGATCAATGACATCACGGCGGTTGGTTCCATAACAAAAGAAGAACTGCGTATCTTTACGATCCTGCTCAATCCCTTTGCTCCTCATATCACAGAAGAAGTCTGGAGCAATCTGGGCTTTGAGGGAATGGTGTGCCAGAGTCAGTGGCCGGAGTACGACGAAGCCAAATGCAAGGATGAAACAGTGGAGATCGTGCTTCAAGTTAACGGCAAAGTGCGTATGCGTACCGAAGTGGCCGCAGATATTTCTAAGGACGATGCGATCGCGCTGGCAAAATCGGAGCAAAAGATTGCAGACGAAATTTCTGGTAAGACAGTCGTCAAGGAGATCTATGTTCCCGGTAAACTGGTCAATATTGTTGTAAAATAATCACAGAAAAAACAGGGTCATGGAACGAAGTTTCACCGTTCCATGACCCTATTTTTTAGAAAGCAGAAGGATAAAATTACTTCGGTTCTTCAAGTAAACGGCGGATATACAACAAAATTAAAGAGACGTCACTTTCGTCTAGTTTTTTCAGCTCTGAGATAGTCGTTTCCATCAAGGCGGAGTTTTTTAATGTTATAAATATATCTTAATTAGTGGGCTGATCAAAATACTTAGCGATGGATACTCGGGGGCAAGCTCAGCGGCAGAAATTATTGTCCCGATTATTGTAGTAATATTGTGTGTTGCTTACACGGTGGTGATAATGCTAACTATCATTGCTCTAAAACAGGGGAAACTATGAGGTTCTACATCTCGGATTTTGATCTGGGGGCTCCTTCGGGGTTCCATCTGTAAGAAGAAGGCGTATTGTCCGCGCAGAAATTCCTATTTTCCGCATAGAAAAGGAAGCACACTGAAATTCATTTTTGAGTGTGCTTCCTTTTTAGTTATCTTTAGGCTTAATCGTATATTTCTATTGTAAAAAATGGGAATATATTTTTATATCAAATAAATTGAAAAACAATCGATAATTTTATATATTTTTAAAATATATAAATGCATTTGATTCGTTTTGAAACACTTTAAATAGATCTTTCTAAAAAATAAATGAAACGTTTATTAATTGAAAGATGAAAAGGTCTATAGGAATATGAATAAAATTTAATCAAATTAACCGGTAATATTTGCATGTTGTGGAAAGATCGTGTATAATGGAAAAAACAAATGAAAATTTTTTGGAACAGTTTTTTGGGTTTGGAAAGGGGTTGTGTTGAATTTTGAAAACAGCAAGAGGAGTTGTGTTGCAAAAGTGGCTCTGGCGATTCGGAAAATGGTCCGAACAGGGGAGGAAATGTCAAAAAATCCAATAAAAACGGGGATGTTAGGAAATGGAACTTTTGAATATTAACAGGATTCTGCGAGGCCAACCATCTTTAGGGGAGATTCCGCCTAAAAAGGAGATTTTTATAAAGACGATCCGGATTGCGTGGCCTTCAATTTTAGAATCTTTTCTTGTCAGTCTTGTAGGCTTTATAGATACTATTATGGTTAGTACGTTAGGTACAGTGGCTATCGCTGCGGTAGGTTTGACGACGCAGCCGAAGTTTATCGGTCTTGCCATCTTTCTTTCGTTAAATGTTGCTGTTTCGGCCCTCGTGGCTCGCAGAAAGGGACAGGACGATCGAGAAAATGCCAACCGTGTACTGGTTCAGTCGATCATGATTGTTCTTGTGTTAACGGTAATTGTGAGTATTGCCTGTGTTATATTTGCCGATCCCATTCTTCGAATGGCTGGTTCTGCTGAGGATACACATGACGATGCTGTTGCATATTTCCGAATCATTATGGGGGGACTTTTCTTTAACGTCATGTCTCTTGTGATCAACGCCGCCCAGCGCGGTGCGGGAAACACGAAAATTGCGCTGAAAACAAATCTTGTTTCCAATGGTGTAAACATTATTTTTAACTATCTTCTCATCGGAGGAAATTTGGGATTTCCGCGCCTTGGTGTTAGAGGAGCGGCCATTGCTACCGTAATAGGAACTGTGTTTGCCTTTGGAATGAGCCTGTATTCCGTTCTACGCCATAAGGATAGTTTCCTATGCCTGCTTATTTACCCCCGCCTCCATTTTGATCGAGCGACAATGTCCGCTATTCTCAATATTGGATCAAGCACGCTTGCCGAGCAGATTTTTCTGCGTATCGGGTTCTTAACATATGCGATCATTGTTGCAAATTTAGGCACCACAGCTTTTGCGGCACATCAAGTGGGAATGAATATCATGAGTCTTTCATTCTCCTTAGGCGACGGCCTCTCTGTGGCGGCTGTCGCGCTTGTGGGTCAAAGTCTTGGTGCTAACCGTCCGGATTTGGCAAAGATCTATGGTGGTGTGTGTCAGAGAATAGGACTCTTTTTTGCATGCGTTATGTCCGTTATTTTTGTTACATTAGGTCGTTACATATTTCGGCTGTTTTCAAGCGAAGTGGAAATACTCGACTACGGCCAAATGATTATGGATCTTCTCACGGTAGTTGTATTCTTCCAGATTACGCAGGTAATCTTTTCCGGCTGTCTGCGCGGTGCGGGAGACACCCGGTACACAGCATTTGTTTCCCTTATCAGCGTAGCGTTTATTCGGCCGTTCTGTGGGTGGCTGTTCTGCTATCCGTTGGCGCTCGGTTTATTTGGTGCATGGCTTGGTCTTGCCTTCGATCAGGTGATGCGTTTTATCTTAACATGGATCCGTTTCCGCCGCGGCAAATGGACCAATATCAAAATTTGATGGATATTGGGAGGAATGGGTTTGCTGTTATCCCGTGAAAAGAGAATTGAAACGGATCTGACGCAGGGAAATGCGGCTCGCCAGTTGGTGCGCTATGCTATTCCAATGGTTACAACCAGCGTTTTGCAAGCGCTTTATAGCATGGCTGACATGATCATTACGGGACATTTTGTGGGAAACACAGGAATTTCGGCCCTTAATAATGCCAGCCAGATTATGAATATTGCTACACAGATTGCTATCGGCATTACAGTAGGCGGAAACATTTTAATTGGGCAATACTATGGTGCTGGTGAAACAGAAGGCCGCCGCCGTGCAACAGGTACGCTAATTACAGCCAGTATGGTGCTCGGCATTTTAGGATTTGCAATTATTTTTTTGTTTTCTCGTATAATTCTTGCTGGACTCGGTGCGCCTGCTATCGATGATGCGCAGATATATTTGAAAATATGTGCCTTTGGAATGCCGTTTATTTTTGGTTACAATGCTTTCAGTGCAGTGTTGCGTGCCATCGGCAACTCGCAAAAGCCGCTTCATTTTATTGCGGTTTCCGCTTCCGTAAATGTTGTATTGGATCTTATTTTTGTGGGAGCGACAAAAATGGGTGTCGGCGGAGCGGCTCTGGCAACAGTTTTATCACAGGGCTTATCTTTTTGTCTGGCACTGATTTTTCTTCTGCGCCACAACGGAATTTTCCAGATCTGTTTTGAAAATTTAAAAATACATATATCAGAATTAAAAACCATTTTTAAGTTGGGCGTTCCCAGTTCCCTGCAGCATACCATTGGCGGTATCTCGTGGCTTGTAGTAACTTTTCTTATTAACAGCTATGGCGTAGATGTCTCAGCCGGAAATGGAGTAAGTGTAAAAATAAAAGATTTTTGTCAGCTTTTCATCAGCGCAATGTCCAGCGGAGCTGCTACCATGATCGCTCAAACGCTGGGTGCAAGACTTTACGATCGTGCGAAAGAAGTGATGTATACAGCGATGAAAATCACAGTGCTTATGGCTGTAATTATGATCTTGATAGTAGAACTTTTTGCGCCGCAGCTTGTCGCTGTTTTTACTGGTGATCCTACCGTGCAGGAAGCAGCTATCAGAAATTTGCGTATCGAGATTATAGGACAAATATTCTACGCCATCTTTTTTGTGTATCATGCGCTGGCCATTGGTGCAGGACATACATTATTTGCTATGTCGAGTTCCTTTGTGAATTGTATTTTGTTCCGCGTGGTTCTCGCGATAACGCTGAACCATTTCTTTGGACTTTCCGGAGTATATTGGGCTTGTATGATAGCGCCGTCGGTTTCGGTTCCACTGGGCTGGCTTTATACAAAATCCAATGTATGGAGGCGTTCTCTTGCGGTACGTGTGTAAGAGAGCTTTATAGTGGGAACGATTTGACGCAATTATTAAGGAGGAAATTTTATGAAAAAAATATTCATTACAAGATGGATTCCTGAGGAGTGTCTGTCTCCTTATCTTGGAAAATATGAGATAATTTGTCCCCAAGAGGAGGAAGCTTCATTTTCTGCGGAAGAGATCAACCAAGGGGCTGCAGATTGCGATGCTTTTTACTGTATAGGGGGACTTTCATGCGGAAGAGATCTTATAGACCGAACCGGTGAAGCCCGGGTGATTGGAAATTTTGGAGTAGGGTACAACAATGTGGATGTGGAGTATGCTACACAAAAAGGGAAACTGGTTATCAACACTCCCGATAGCGTCACGCGTGTGACAGCAGAACATACTATTGCGATGATGTTTGCGGTGGCTCGTAGCATTCCTCTTTACGATAGGGAACTTCGCCAAACACATCTATGTGGAAGAAACGCTATGTTCCTGCATCGGGATATGCTGCTGGAAGGGAAAACATTGGGTGTCGTCGGATTTGGCAGGATTGGAAGGGCGGTTGCTCAAATGGCGCAGGCCCTCGGAATGAAAATTATTTTCTATACCACCCATGCGCCGGAAGAATCGGAACAACGCCGGCTGGATATGTGGTATCGCCCGTTTGAGGAGCTTCTGCGTCAGGCCGATGTGGTGTCCTGTCACATTCCTTATCGAAAGGAAAATCATCATCTTTTTGATGCGCAGGCATTCCAGAAAATGAAGCCGACCGCCTATTTTATCAATATGGCACGAGGGCCGGTGATGGACGAACGTGCGTTGGCCGCAGCTGTAAAAAAAGGTATTCTACGCAGTGCAGCAATCGATGTGTTTGAATTTGAACCTGAAGTGACGCCAGAACTCGCCGAGCTTCCTAATGTTGTGCTTACCCCACATGTTGGCAGTTGTGTGCGGGAGGCTCGTAGTGCAATGGCTGCAGAGGGCCTTTCCGGGATTATTTCCGCATTAGAGGGAAAAATTCCTTACAATGCGGTCAATCCACAGGCTTGGAGTTAATCTATGAACGATAAAATCAGAATAAAAGCAATCACTCCTTATGAAGGATTGCGTCAGCTTATTTTAAAAGCGGCAAACCAATATCCTGAATATGAAATTTCAGTGGAATTTGGAAACCGTACAGATTGTATTTGCAAAGCAAAACGCGCTATTTCTGACGGGTATGAAGTGATTCTTTCCCGTGGTGGTACCGCTGAAATGCTTCAGAAGAATGTAAATATTCCAGTTGTCAGTATTGGCGTTTCTGGATATGATATTCTTCGCACAATCCGGCTTGCGCAGAACTATTTTGGAAAAAAGGCTATTCTGGGGTTTGAATCAATCACCCATGGATGCCGTTCTATTTGTGAGTTGCTCGAAGAAGATATGGAGATCCATACGCTAGAAAATTTTGATGAAGTAACGGATATTTTAAAAGATTTGCAAAGCCGCGGGATTACTACCGTAATTGGAGATACAATCACTGTTACTCATGCGGAAAAACTGGGGCTTGGTTCAATTCTTTTGACCTCCGGAATGGAGAGCGTGCAGGCCTCTTTAGAACAAGCGGGAAGATATGTAAAATATATCCGCGCAGGCCAAAAACGTGCTGTGTTTTTGGAAAAAATTATGCGGCAGTCTCCTATGCCTGCCGCAGCATACGACGGAACCGGTGAGCAAATTTTTGTTGACAAACGGCTTGATGAACTTTCTGCTTTAAAAGAAAAGCTCTCCGAACTTACTGAATCCGTCCTGCGCAGCGACGAATATTTTGGAATTGTAGATTTACAGGACAAGCACTTTCACGTTGTTGGAAAGCCCTTAGAAAAAAATACGGCCGTCTTTTTCTGTAAAGAAGCAGATACACCGCAAATGGAAGGGCTGGAAATTCTTTGTGCTTCCGATCTAAAAAAAGTTCCCTGCGGAATGTTCTGTACAGAAAATCGTTCTTTACAAGAACAAATGGATCGGCTCCGGTTGTTGGCAAAAACAGGCACTCCTATTTTATTAGAAGGGGAACCGGGTACGGGAAAGAATACGTTGGCTTCCATTTTATGCAGTGTTCATAGCGAAGATTCCCCCATGATCTGTGTTAATTGCGGGCAGATTTCTTCTGCTATATTAACAGAGGTAGTCAAAGGTACACATCCGTGTTTTTTGAATCTGTCGGAATATACATTGTACTTTAGACGTCTGGATTTACTTCCATCCAATTTACAAGAAATACTGCTGTCATGGTATCCGCAAATCCAAAATCGTTTTCTTTTATTTTCGTGTGAAACAGACTTGGAAAATCTTGTGGAGCGCGGGAAATTCCGGGAAGATCTCTACCATACGATTTCTCCTGTGCGTTCTTGTATTCCCTCACTGCGGCAAAGAAAAGAAGATTTGCGCAGTCTTTCTATCTTAATTATCGGAAAGATCAACGAAAAATTTGGACGCCAAATTGTTGGGTTGGATAAACAGGCCTTCCACTTGATTGAAGAATATCCTTGGGAGGGAAATTTTGTCCAATTGGAGAGAATTCTCAGTCACGCGGCAGAAATAAGCACGGGTTTATATTTGACCAAAAGGGAAATTGCTCCTTTTCTTTCAGAAGAACCTGCCATTAAGCGGTTTATTGATATTGTGCCGGGTAAGACGCTTGCAGATATGGAAAAAGAAATTATTGCTGCTGTATTCCAAGATGAAGGGATGAATCAGGTGCGCACAGCTGCACGCCTTGGAATCAGCCGTACCACGCTTTGGAGATATTTGCAATCAATGTAGTCTAGTGAAAGTGATATTCTTTGGAGAAACATTTCAAGTTTCCTCTAATAAAGCATCTTTGCCTTAGTGCGAACAATGCCTAAAAAGATAAGATATTTCTCATAAGGCAAATAGATTAGGCGGGATTTTGGTAAAATAAAGAAGGAGCCTTTTGCGGAAAGGTGGAGGCATGATGAATAGAAAAGAAGGCAAAATGAATATTCGGGTTTGGTTACTGTGCGCCTCTGCATGTTATATTATTGCCGGGGTAGTGTTGTTGATCTTCCCATCGATGCAGCTGGAAGATTTCTGTTATGCCATCGGTATTTTTCTGATGATCTTAGGCGCTGTAAATGCTGCATGGTATTTTGTACGGCAATCTTATCAGGATCCTGACAGTGCGGGTCTCTCTATTGGTGCAGCGGAATTTTTAATAGGACTGTTTGCCGTTATAAAAACAGTGGATTTTGCTTATGCTTTTTCTCAAATTCTTGCTGTAAGTATGATTTTTGACAGTCTTGTCAAAATGCAGTATTCCATGGCTCTTCTTCGTCTAAAATCTTCCCAATGGTGGATTCTTCTGCTTGTTTCAGTTGCTATGGCTGGGATGTCGATGGCAATTCTTCTTGCATCGTTCCCGAATAATGAATTCCGGCTTATCTTTACCTACAGCGTTATGATAGCCGACGGAGTTACTAACATCGCAGCGGCGTTGTTGCTTTCTGTACAGAGGAAAAGGGCTATCAAGATGGAAAATCATTTGGAAGAAACAGAGTAAAATATAAAAATAGAAACGCAGCGGGAAATATAGTTTTGTCCTGCTGCGTTTTTATGGTTGTGAAAATTTTAAGGTATAACTTAACATTAAAACCCCAGAGGGGAATTTATATGTGATAGTTTATCCTTTATAAACTCTCTTAACCATTTTCTATTAGAGAATATTCATGCGATTTGTTGGCTATACAACGCATTTTATGTATTGTATCATATAATTTACGGCGCAATGGGCTTGCTTCAAAAACAAAAATAAAATTTACATTTTTTTCATAGCATTTTAAAACAAAGAAATTTATAATAGTTAAGCGTGTTAAACTTTTTTAAGATTTTTTTCAGCTTTAGCCAATAGGAAGGGGTCAATTTATGTTTATAAAACAAAAAATAGCAAAGAAATGCAAAACGAAGATCCCTCAAAACAAAAAGCGGCTTAAACGTATGGCACAGATGAAAATTTTATTTGCCGGTTGTATTCTGGCTGCTTTTTGTATGATGACAGGTTGTTCACAGCTACCTCAGGGGAATCAAACTGCCTCGCTTTCTCAAACGGATCAGGAGACTGCAACCGCTGTAGAGGTGCAGCAGGTGGAGATAGGAAATATTTCTACTTCGTATACCTATTCGGGACGTGTAAGCCCTAATAAAGAGGTGAATGTATTTAGCACCCTACAAGGAACGGTGAAATCGGTCTATTTTGATGTGGGGGATGAGGTTAAAGAGGGAGATGTTCTGTTTGAAATGGACACAGAGTCTCTCGAAGATAATTTAAGAGTCCTTAATGCGCAGCTTGCTGCCGCTGACGCCGGTGTAGGCTCGGCTCAAACGGCTTTGAACCTAGTAGACGGAGCCGCTATGCAAAGCCAGATTCTCAGCGCGCAGGCTTCGGCACAGCAGGCTGCTTTGGCTTTGGAGAATACACGCACAACATATGAAAATAATAAGAAACTTTATGAGGCAGGAATTCTTTCTAAGTCAGAAATGGATCAGATCGAGATGGGTCTAAAACAGGCGGAAATTGCCAATACCCAAGCGCAAGAAGCGCTGGAGCTGATTACGAATCAAATGCCGGAAGAAAATAGACAGCAGGCCAGCGATGGATTAAAAGCGGCGCAGGCACAAAAGGAAGCCGTTGAAGCCCAAATTGCTTCCGCGCAGAAATCTATAGAGGATGCATCTATAACATCTCCCATTTCCGGTGTGGTGTCGGCTTGTACTGTGACGGAAAACACCTTGCTTTCTACCGCAACGGGTGCGCCGTTTACCATTATTGATACCAGTAAAGTTACCTTACGTTTTGGTGTTTCAGAACAGCTTATCAATCGCCTGCAGAAAGGGGATAGCGTTCAGGGTACAGTGTCAGCCGCGTCGGGTACACCGCTGGAGGGAACGATTAGTACAGTAAGTCC
>CALWIX010000002.1 GCA_944380825.1 uncultured Clostridia bacterium
CCAACCCCCTAAAAGAGGCTGATAGCGATATTTATAGGGATGTATCTTGCAATGCCATTTCCCGTGCAGCTTCCATAGATGCTTCGGGGAAAAGCTCATCCAGCGTCAAATGAGGCGCCAGAGTATCCATGAGAATCAGGCAGTCTTGCATTGTTAAGTTGCTGCCATCACTTTTCTGCAAACGGCGTGAGAGAGTGTCGGCTTTTACATCACAGATCAGCGCCAGTTCTTTGAGCGTGTATCCCTGGATGACTGCGACCTTTATGATCGTCTTATAAAAATACTTGTCAAAATCAACTTTTCTTGTCATATAAGCCTCCCGTTTCAAGCCTTTGGACGCCTTGGGAATCGCAACAAATTTTTGCAAATTTACAAAATCTAATTTTCTAAAAAAATTAAATTTTTTGGCATCCAAAACCCGTAATAAAAAGGAGAACTCCTTGTAAATACGATTTTATAGCGTATTAGCAGAAATGTCAACTATTGCAAATCTCGCAATCTGTTAAATTAAAACCCTATATTCGCAAAATTATAAATATAAAATTCAACTAAAATTTTGTTATTTAATTAAAAAACAGCCGTGTTTTCGCTTGAAGTAACTATATAATTCTGTTATAATGAAACCGGATAGATTTTCAAAGAAGGGGTTTTTATGTCGCTTTCAGAGAAAGAAGTATTTTTTTCTTTGCTCAGGAATAATCACACGACTCTGCTTTCTTTGTGCAAACAGGTTGGTGTGCCATATTACCGAATTATGAACCGCCTGAATAAAGGAGCCTTGGAAGAACTTTATCTGACAGATCTCGGCCCCATCTGCCAGGGGCTTGGCGTTTCCCTGGAAGACCTGACCAGCCTTTTGAAGCGCGCACAAAATGAGGAATTTCCCGATGATTACCCACGCGAGCAAATCATTCTCCCTCCAGTCAATAACGAGTCGCTGAAAGACAGGACCATTGTTATGCTCGTGACCGCAGAAGAGAAAAAGATGATAGAGGAAAGGCGTGAGGCTGTGCAAGCGGCTGTTGAGCGGGCGCTCCAGAATCAAAAAGATAAAGGTTAAAAAAACAGGTAAGCATTCTATCAAAAGATGCTTACCTGTTTTCCGTTATGAAACAACTTGGCTACTCGTTTGTGAAGAACCCAAAAACCAAACTGTTTAATGTGTCTTCATCCAGCTCTGTGAAGTTTTCCGGCTCGGGGTGATTGTCTTCAGCTGGCTCAGAAGGAGGTGCCGAAACATCCTCCTGTGCTGCAGATTCCGAAGTTTCTGACGGCTCCGGTTTGGGCTGTACCACAATAGGCGGTTCTGAATCCTCATTTTTCGGCTTTCCCGTTTTTTCAGTGGTAGGGATATTGTAACTTGAATAGTCGCCGACGAAGATGTAGCTTCGTTTTCCAGACACCGAAATCGTTTCTCCCGCATGATTTTGGAGGAATTCTATAACGGCCTGTACGATCAAGTCTCTGGCTCCGCCACGCGGCAGGGATTTTAAGACACTGTAAACTATGTCATGAGCCGGATTGACACCAAGCGGCTTGAAGCCGATATTTATTTTTTGCGCCTGAAGTGTCTCGCTCAAAGTGTCTCACTCCTTTACTTCTGACCTTTCAGCAGAGTGCGTGCAAACGTCTCAAAGCCTTTTGCGTTCGCTTTCAGGTCATTGACAACCACATAGCTGCCAGTGCTTTCTGCGGCATATTTCTCAATAAAGGGCTTGAGCAGGATCGAACCGCCTCCGCAGAAGACCACATAGCTGGACATCCAGTCTTCCCCGGCTTCTCGGTATTCGTCAAAGATAGCCTTCACATGGGCTTCAGCCACTTCCATTACAACCCGCACATGCTCCGGTTTGAAGAAACCAGGCTTGCCCTTGATAATGTCGTCGATCTGATCCTCTGTGATCCGCCGGCCGAATTCGTTCTGAAGCCGCAGCTGGATGCTGTTATACATCGGGATAACGCCCATATCCAAAGAAGACATATTGGGATCGGGGCGGCCGTTCACCAGATGGACGGTATCCACGGTGCCACCACCAATATCGACTACATGGATACTGGGCTGCCGGATAATCTCAGGGGAAAGGGTCAACAGAATGGAATACGCCTGGGGGCAGACGATCACATCGCTGATAGTGATCTGATGGCTGACACCGCCGCACTGGAAGCGGTAAACGCCGCCATCTTTGAGAAAGTAATCCCGATAAGTCTGGGCCAGCTTAGCGCTGGCCATGTGTCCGGGAGGCAGGCCTACGGCCAGGACAATTTTGCTGGTGGGGTTCATGTGGCGGGCCTGCATTTCCTTGGCTACAGCGATCAAGGTGAGATAGAGATGGTTCTCGTTGATGCTCTTGTCCCGTTCGTAGGCCAGCCGCTTGTTGCTTACGACATAATACTGCCCATTGATCAGCAGCAGATCCATGGGGTCAGGCGGCGCGACGGCCGGACGGTTCGGCAACTTCTGGATTCCCGCCAAAGTAATAGAGCTGGCAGTTTTTACGAGCTTATTACCGCTGTCACAGCCAATGACGGTTGTGATGGGTTCAGGCTGGTTGGTGATAATCGACATCATAACGTCCTCCTAAAATTACCAAAAAAGTGTTGGATTGATTTCCTGTGTGAAGTGATTTCCCGCCAGAGCATGGAGAGGCTTTTTCATGTAGAGCGGTATTCTGTGCCGCCGGCATGTCTCGGCAATTTCAGAAAGCCATTCCGGCCGGATCAGTTTTCTGTACCTTAATCTGCCTGTCCCCAACAGCATCCATTCCGGTTTGTACGGAGAAGCCTTCAGATACTGTTCCAGGTCAATGCGGCTTCGCATCGGCTCCATGACCAGGTAACGCACATCGGGGACCTCTGTTTGCAAAAGCCGTTGAAGCTGGCCCTGACGGTCAATCCATACGCCATAGATGGAATTGGGGCTTTTCATCGGGAATTCCAGATACCTCTCGGGGAACCGCGTCAGAAAGAAATACTGATGAAGCGGCGCCGAAGCGGCAGCGTTCAAAACCTCATAGATCACAGAACTCGGCACCCAGGGGGCAAATAGATCTCCCTTGTGGCAGACGGCGATATTCTCAGGTGTGTTCATATCCTGAAGTTCGCTCAGCCGATAGGGGCAGTAGGTGGGGTCAAACTTATAGGGGAATGCTACTTCAGTTCCGAACACTTCGTCATGCAAAGGCTCCGTGAGCGTATGAAATTCCCCGGTTTCGCATTCCCCGTCTAAAGACATCCAGTATAGCAGATCCCTTTTTCCGCCAACTTCCCGGATCAGACGCGCCGCCCGAAACAAGTAGGCGCTGTTCACGCCACCGGTCAACGGATCCCAGGATTTAAAGCGTAATTCGCTCAATTTTGTTTCACCTCTTCTCCAGCATAAAATCCTTTCATAATGTATATAGTAAAAAAAATGAAATTTACGACCGAAATTTGCAGAAATGAGGGCCCTAATTTTAATTTTTTGAAAAGCGCATATTTGCGCAACAAAAAAAGCCGCACAGAGGCGGCTTTTTCGATTGGCTTATTCGTCCCAATCGTTGACGTTAAATGGTAGATCATCCTCAGAAGCGCCCTGCTTTACCACTATGGGGAGGGCGATATGGGTAATCTTGCTTTTCCCTGCAAGCTCCGTTACGACCAAAGGGGAACTCGGGCCGTAAATCTTCATCTGCATAACAGGAAGCTGAAGATGGGAGCAAACTTCAGAAAGGTTTCGGGGGCTTATGGCAACTACCGCTTTCGGAAGGCTGCCGCCGGTTTGGGCGGGAAGCACATCCTCAATGTTTCCAAGACCGGTTTCATAGTGCGCTTCCACACAGCCTTTGCTGCTATCAGCGGACAGGAATACCGGTTGTTTTCTGGCGCTGCTGTCCAGAAGTTTTGCGCGCTCCAGGAACAGCGTCAAGCTGGATGCGTCGATAACGGCATCTAGGCATGGTGTTGGGGAAAGAGCCTTTATAACGGCATCTATGCTGGAACGCCTGGAAGCACAACTGGGGATGCTGACGGTAATCTCATACTCTCCAAATCGCAATAGATACCGGTGGCCGTCGCTGCCGATCAGGATTTCCGGCGCGTCTTCTTTGATTGAAAGCGGCGCCAGTGCCGTTATCACGCGAGGGTGGAGGAGATATTCTTCAGCCCCGTTGCCGGTATAATCTGCCGGCGATTCTACACAAGCAGCGATCTGGCCGTTTGTCGCGGTGATGGAAACACGGCCATGCGTCAGCAAAATACTTACTCTTTCCGTGGAGTCTTCGTGTGCCGATTGGGCGGCAGCGTAGGCGGCAAGAGCGGCATTTTCAAAGACGTTTTGCGGGAGCCCGGAAAGCCCTTCTGCCGGAAATTCCGGGAATACCGGTTCGGGGATGCTGGGCGGTAGCGCCCGATTCATCCGCGTTTTCCCGGCACTGAGCGTCAGCATACTATCGCGGACTGACAGCTTCCCTTCCGGGAAAGATTTCAGCAGATCCAGGATGTCTTTGGCATTGGCAAAAACGGTAAATTCATTTTGAACCGGATAC
>CALWIX010000003.1 GCA_944380825.1 uncultured Clostridia bacterium
AATCCTCACTCCTCCCTGTTCTGCAACAGCTGCGGCTATCCGCTCAGCGGAACCCCGCAGCAACATGCAAACAGTGCTTATCAGCAGGGACGCTACCGCTCCCCGGAAGAGATGAACGCTCCACAGCAAAATCAGGGGCCCTTTGGTTGGGGCTCTTATCCGCCGCCAAACTATACTGATCCGAGACAAAATGCACCAAGAGGCCAGCAAATTCCGACGATGTTTGATCCGATGGGCGGCGTCAGTCCTGCCGACACTCTTGATGGCGTACCCGCCGGAGACTTAGCTCGTTTGGTACAGAACAACACCCCGTACTATATACCGGTGTTTTTCAACTATAAAAGATTTCGGCGCGGGCGATTCAATTTCTGCGCGTTCCTGTTTGCTGGCGGATGGATGCTTTACCGTAAGATGTATAAACTGGGAGGTATTATCACTGGGATTCTACTCCTGCTTTACATTATCAACACGGTTGTGACCCTAAATTATTCTATTCCCCTTATGCAGGATATTTTCTCGCAGATCGGCGTTGATATTCTACGTACTACGCCTAATTACTATCAATCGCTTCAGGCGGCAGAGATTCTTACCACTTATTCGGCTGGAGACATTTTTCTCGTTTCCTTGCCAATGATCACCTCTTTAATCCAATTTGGTCTACAAATTTTTTGCGGGATTCAGGGGAATAAATTATATTGTAATCACTGTATCCGTCTGACAAAGAAAATCCAAATGGAATCCTCTCAACCAGAGGACTACAACAGCCGCCTCCAGTCGCAGGGCGGTGTCAACATGGCAATTACTATCTGCCTGTTGATCTGCTATATGCTGCTTAACTGGCTGCCAAGATTTTTATAATTTTAAAAAGGAGAGTATAATTTTGAAGGTTACAAAAGCTGTTATTCCGGCTGCCGGTCTGGGAACCCGTGTGCTTCCAGCTACAAAATCAATGCCCAAGGAGATGCTCCCTATTGTGGATAAGCCGGCTATCCAATATATTGTGGAAGAAGCTGTGCGCTCTGGTATTACTGATATTTTAATCATTACAAACCGCGGAAAAGGACTCATTGAAGATCATTTCGACCGCGTCCCGGAGCTTGAGGCGCGTCTCTCCGGCAGTGAGGAAAAACGAGCCGTCTACCACGAGGTGGTCGACATTGCACATCTGGCAAACTTCTATTTTGTACGTCAAAAAGAGACGCGCGGACTTGGCCATGCTGTAAGTTGTGCTCGTTCGTTCGTCGGAAATGAACCGTTTGCCGTTTTATATGGCGACGATGTAATCATTGGTCAAGATCCAGCCTGCGGTCAGCTTATACGTGCCTATGAGGAATTCGGCAAAGGCGTGCTCGGCGTCAAACAGGTTTCCCCGCAGGCCATTCAAAAATACAGTTCCTTGAAGGTAGAACCCATCCGCGACAACCTCTTTCACTGCACAGATATGGTGGAGAAACCCGCTCCGGAAAACGTGTTGTCGCTTTATTCCATTCTGGGTCGTTGTGTACTCACACCTGAAATTTTTGATATTTTGGATCGTACCCAGCCTGGAGCCGGCGGTGAAATCCAACTGACCGATGCTATGCGTGAACTTGCCCGTTCCAGCGGAATGATTGCTGTCGACTTTACCGGCAAGCGGTACGACATGGGAAATAAACTAGGTATTATGCAGGCTCAGGTAGAAGTCGCGCTAAACCATCCGCAGATCGGTGAAGAATTCCGTGAGTATTTAAAAGAAATCGCCAAAACTCTATAAATCTTTTCAAACTATCCATTATGTATTTATTGGGTATAAATACACGAGATTTTTTGAAAAATCTTCTTTTTTCTCTTGACTCCAACAAGGCCAAATGATATAATAAATTTTGTTTGACCGATTTAGAAAAATCGTGTCAGAGATATGATTCCTTGCTCCGGACAAGGTTCCGGGGCCAAAGTCCAAAAGGAGGTGCACACCATGTCAGAAATCAAAAATTCCTATGAAACTGTGTTTATCCTTTCCACCAAATTGGGTGAGGATGGCATCGCAGCAAACGTCCAGAAGTTCAAGGATCTGATTGCAGCTAACGGTACCATCGACGCCGTTGACGAGTGGGGCAAGCGCCGTCTTGCTTACCTGATCAACAAGGAGTCCGAGGGTTATTACACGCTCATCAGCTTCACGAGCCGTCCTGAATTTACGGCTGAGCTGGACAGAATCTATAAGATCACCGACGGCGTCCTTCGCGCTCTGATTGTGAAAAAAGAAGCTCCCAAGGCTAAGGTCCGTAAGGTCAAAAAAGCTGCGGAAGCGCCCAAGGCTGCCGACGCGGAATAAGTTTCGCAAAGGAGATGACTGGATATGATCAATACGGTTGTTATTATGGGAAGACTTGTAGCCGACCCAGAACTTCGCCATACACCCTCTGATACTGCGGTAACCAGTTTTACAGTGGCTGTAGATCGTTCTTATGTCAGTAAATCTTCCGCAAACGGCGAGCGTACCACCGATTTCATTGATGTGGTTGCTTGGCGTAACACAGCGGAATTTGTCTGCAAGTATTTTCATAAAGGCCAGATGATTGCGCTTAATGGTTCCCTTCAGACTCGTACTTATACCGACAGTCAAGGAAACAAACGCAAGGCCACTGAGATCGTTGCCGATAATGTCTCCTTTACCGAAAGCAAGCGCGAATCTGCAGGTACAGGTTCTTACCAAAATTATCAAAATGCTAACGGCGCGCCGTCCTACAATGCGCGTCCGGAACCAGCAGCCGAACCCGCCCCTGCCTATAGCAGCGGGTCGCAGGGAGATTTTGAAGAAATCCCGATGGACGACGATTTGCCGTTCTGATTTCTTCTACATTCAGAGATAATTTCTTCGCGCTTTTTGTTAGAAAAGACGCGATTTGAAAAGGAGGAATTTTAGCCATGGCCGAAAGAAATGAAAGACCGGAAAGAGAAAACCGCCGCGGCCGCAAAGGTCGTAAAAAGGTTTGCAATTTCTGCGTAGATAAAATTGATGCGATCGATTACAAGGACGTTGCAAAACTGCGTCGCTTTATCTCTGAGAGAGGCAAGATTCTGCCTCGCAGAGTAACTGGCACTTGCGCACGTCATCAGCGTGAGCTGACGGTTGCTATTAAACGTGCACGTCATCTTGCTCTGCTGCCGTTCAGCAGCGATTGATTCTGGACAAAATTCAGGTGGAATGCAGAAATGCATTCCACCTTTCTTTATTTTCATTTTGAAACAGGCAGGTGTTTTATGCATGATCATTGACGCCCACGTCCATATTTTTACCGACTCTATTGCAGAAAAAGCTATCACGCGTCTCGCGCAAATCAGCCGTATGCCCTATTATACTAATGGAACGCTGGCAGACACGAAAGAAAAAATGAAGCTTTGGAATGTCGATGCAGTACTTGCTTTGAGCGTCGCTACGAAGCCTAAGCAACAAAAAACAATCAATGAGTGGGCCTGCGCTACACAAGATCACCGCTCGGTATTCTGCTTAGGCACCGTTCATCCAGATGCCCCTGACGCCGCAGCCGAACTGGAACGATTCTCACAGTTAAAACTTTATGGACTCAAACTTCACCCAGATTATCAAAACTTCCAAATTGATGAAGAACGCCTTTTCCCTATCTATGACGCAGCGGCACAACTAAATATTCCTATTGTGTTCCACACAGGCTGGGATCCCCTTTCTCCGGATTTTGTACACGCCCCTCCGGCTCTTGTGGCAAAGGTGGCGAAACTATTTCCCAAGCTAACAATAATCGCAGCCCATTTGGGCGGCATGAAGCGGTACGATGAGTCTGAAGAATTCTTGACAGATCTTGACAACGTTTATCTCGACACCGCTATGTGTGCACAATTTTGTAGTGTGGAACAGTTCTCTCGGATCGTTTTAAAAAAGGGTGTTGACCATATTCTCTTTGGCAGCGACTGCCCTTGGAGCAGCTCGGCTTTAGAGATACAGTTCATACAAAAGGCCCATCTCCCCTCTCCTTCACTGGATCTCATCTTTTCTGAAAATGCAATCCGCCTATTCCATCTTCCTATAAAGAACTGATTTCTCCTCTTTACTGTTTAGATTATCTTTTCTCTCAACTTAAGCACTTTTTCCTATAAAAAATCAGGGCCGCTTTTGCGGTCCTTTTTTGTCAAAATTTTCTTTTATACATACTCTGCTTACAGATGATTTTCAAAAGTACGATGGAAGCTTTTGTTTTTATCATGTTATTTTCTATTAGAAAATAATTTACATAATTGATACTATATTTTTTTACATAAGAATGCTATAATAAAAATGATTTTGGGTTTGTCAAGGGAAAATAGAAACTGACATCAATTTATTCTGTCTGCACTTTGATAGGGCAGCTGTACGAGTATAATAAATTAAAAACAGACGACAATCATCGAGCAAAGGAAGTGAGGCCGTGAGGCTGAAAATAGCGGTTTTATGCCTTTTGATGTGCCTGCTGACAACCGGATGCAGCGGCGGGATGGGGATGGATCTGCAAAGTTTGATGCGCCCGCCGCGCCCTACGGGAGAAAAGCAGGAGATCCATGAGGTTCTCGATGCAAAGGTTGGCAGCTATAAACTACAATATCCCTATCGAGGAAAACATCGATCTTCGATCGTTATGGATGACCTCACCGGGGATGGAATAGAAGAAGCCATGGTGCTTTATCAGGGACTTTCTGATACGGGAATTACCGTTATGTTTATCGGAATGGAGCAAGGAAATTGGAGTGAAATCGGTTCTTACACGAGTCAAGCTACACAGGTAGATCAGGTATGTTTTGGAGATATTAATGGCGACGGACGGGATGAGGCTATTATCGGCTGGGGGAACGCTGTCAACAGTGCCAGCAACATCTGCGTTTATGCAGTACAGAACGGCAGCGTTGTGGAAACACCACTGAACCTTGCATACAGTGAAATGATTGTCATGGACTTTGACGGTGATGGCGGGGATGAAATCTTTACAGCAACAATCTCTTCTACGAAACAACAAGCTACGGCAAGGCTCATCCGGATCCGAGAGGGTGTTCCCGAAACTATGGGCGCTGCCAATCTAGACGCCACGGTTTCTCACTATATTGGCATCTGTGCGGGGCTTATTAACGAATATGAGCTAGGTGTCGTGCTTGATGGAATGAAGAGCTCTGGAACGGGTACCTCCTATGTAACGGAATTGCTTTATTGGGATAATGAAAATAAAATTCTGCAAACGCCTTTTTATGATCCCAATACACTTTCCGCAAACTATATGCGGCGTTTTACCGCCGTAACTTCACAGGATATTAATGATGATGGAATTATCGAAATTCCCATTGTCAATCCACTTCCCGGTTACACGGCTCCTGCTTCTGACGACACCTGCTATATTACAAACTGGCACCGTTATGACAATCGAGAAAATATGCTCGAGCGTGTTGTCGGCATGGTTGTCAATTTACGGGATGGATATTCTTTCGTTATTCCGGATATGTGGCGTGAAAAGGTAACAACACAAGCTGATGCGGAACATTCTACCCTCACCTTCTATGAGTGGATCCCCTCTGACGCTGTAGGCAACGGCGCTATGGGCGCGGCTTTGTTGCGGATTCAGGTGTTTAGCGAAGAAAATTGGAATAAAACTGGTGAATCTGAGGGGGTTACTGAAATTAAAAGAAGCGACGGCATGGTCTATACAGCATCGGTGCCTGTACCGGAAAATGCTCTGGCACTGAGCCTTGAAGATGTTGCAAACGGCTTTGAACTTCTTTATCCGCAGGAATAGTGAACCTGCGTTATTTTTGGAAAGGGGGATTTTCTTTTGAAACGGATTCTTGTAGCGGAGGATGAACAAACGATTCGCGAATTTGTGGTAATCAATCTCAAACGTGCCGGGTATGAGTGCTTTGAAGCTTCCAACGGCGAAGAGGCATTGGAAATCTATGAGAAAGAAAACGGAAACTTTGATGTGGCAATTCTCGACATTATGATGCCCGGCGCTTATGACGGTCTTGCGGTATGCCAACAACTACGCAAAAAAAGTGGTTCTATTGGGATTATTATGCTTACAGCGCGTACACAGGAAATGGATAAGGTAACAGGCTTAATGATGGGGGCAGATGACTATGTCACTAAACCTTTTAGCCCCAGCGAACTGGTGGCGCGCGTAGATGCTATTTACCGACGTGTGGCCATTGCCGAGATGCGTATGGATAACAACTTTAAGGAAGAGATCCGTTCCGGGGAATTTTCTCTTAACCTGCGCAGCCGCGCTCTAATGAAGCGAGGCAAACCTATTGAACTGACACAGGTGGAATTTCAAATTATGGAGTATTTTTTCTCTAACCCGGGCACAGCTCTCGATCGCACAAAAATTCTCAAACATGTTTGGGGGGAGGCATACTACGGCGAAGAAAAAATCGTGGATGTTAACATTCGACGTCTGCGCATGAAGGTAGAGGATGATCCATCTAATCCGAAGCATATCGTCACCGTGTGGGGCCTTGGATATAAATGGGAAGCATGATTTTATTTCACAACCATCTATTAAACCGGTTTATGGGCACCATTCGCAAAGAAGGTATTGCTCGCCGCTGGATTTTTAATAGCCTAGGTATTATTTTAATTGTCTTGATCACTTTGATCATTACCCTCTCGTTCGTGGTTCAGGGATATATTTATAATATGATCCGCTCCACGATCTACGGACGTGCCGGAGAACTCAACAGCATTTTTCCAAGCTATCAAAATATGACGCCGCAGGAATTCAGTACTATGGCACGCAGCTATGTGGAAAATTCCTCCAGCAAGGAAATTATGGAGACGATGGTGCTGAATTTTTCCGGCAACGTAGTCATCACCTCCACTGGCTTTCCACCGGATGAAAACCAACCTATGCCTGATTATCAGCAGGCCCTCTCCAGCAATCAAGAGGAAGGAGAGTGGATCGGCAACCTTCTCAGCGGCGAAAAAGTCATGGCTGTCACGCGGGTAATCCGCAGCCAAAAAGGCAGCTATCTGGGTGCTATTCGTTACGTGGTTTCTCTGGAGGAAGCTGATAAGCAGATCGCTTCCATTATCGGAGCACTGCTTCTTGCCGGATTTCTGATCATCATGTTTATGATCATATCAGGCTCTTATTTTATTAAGTCCATCGTTGTACCTATCCAGCAGATCGGTGCTACGGCACGACAGATCGCTCAGGGAGACTTTAACGCCCGGATTGAAAATTCCAGCGAGGATGAAATCGGCCAGCTTTGCCACACTATCAACGACATGGCTGTGGAATTGGGGGCAGCGGAACGAATGAAAAACGACTTCATCTCTTCTGTCTCTCATGAACTGCGCACACCTCTAACGGCCATTAAAGGCTGGGCGGAAACGATGCAGGAGATGGGCGACACCGACCCTGAAACTTTTAATAAGGGAATGGGCGTTATTATTCGAGAATCAGAACGTCTTTCCGGCATCGTGGAAGAACTCCTCGATTTCTCGCGGATGCAGAGCGGTCGTATGACGCTTACTATGGATAAAATTGATATTCTTGCAGAACTGGGAGAGGCAGTCTATATGTTTACCGATCGCGCTGCTTCTGAAGGTAAAACGCTGGTTTATGAAGAACCCTCTATGCTCTCCCCTGTGCTCGGCGACATCAACCGTTTGCGTCAGGTGTTCGTCAACATCATTGACAACGCTTTGAAATATACTCAATCCGGTGGGGTTATCCACATCTCTGCGGGAGAATCGGACGGCTACATCCGGGTTATCATCAGCGATAACGGCTGCGGCATTCCGGCCGAACACCTGCCAAACGTAAAAAAGAAATTTTACAAGGCAAATCAGACGATCCGCGGTTCCGGTATTGGGCTGGCTCTGGCGGATGAGATTATGGCGCTCCATTGCGGAAGTCTTGAAATTGAAAGCCGCGAAGGGATTGGAACATCTGTAACTATTATTATTCCTACCATTGATCCAAATACTGCCAAGGATACACCCCCCATCACCGGTCCCCACCCAAAGGAAGAAAGGAATTGACGGATGAGACAAGAAAAAACAAAAAAAATTACATCGATTGGAGGGCAAGCCCTCATCGAAGGAATTATGATGCGCGGCCCTAAAAAAACCGCTATTTCGGTGCGTTTGCCAGACGGAACTATCTCGACTGAAATTCAAGATACTAAATATCTTAAAGACAAATATCCTATTTTTGGCTTACCAATCCTTCGTGGGATTGCCGGCCTTATCGATTCTTTGTCGGCAGGCTTTCAGGCGCTCAACTATTCGGCCGAAAAATCCGGCTTGGAAGATGAAGAGAATGAGGAACCTTCTAAATTTGATCTATGGATGGAGCGCACTTTTGGTGATAACTTGATGAAAGTTATCATGGGAATCGCGACGGTTTTAGGGGTTGTCTTAGCTATTGGCCTTTTCTTTTTTCTGCCGACTTGGATTTTTAATCTTGTCAAGCAGTATGCTGTTCCTACCATGGAACCGTGGCGCGCCGTTATTGAGGGAATTATGCGCATTGCTATTTTTGTGGGATATATTGTGCTGTGCGCGCGCCTGCCTGATATTCGCCGTGTATTTCAATACCATGGAGCGGAACACAAAACTATTTTCTGCTACGAAAATGAAAAGGAACTAACAGTGGAGAACATCCGCGGCTACCGGCGTTTTCATCCTCGCTGCGGAACCAGCTTTATGATCTTGATGCTGCTTATCGGCATTATCGTCGGATTCTTTATCCCGTTTACCAATCCCATTCTGCGCACAGTGGCAAAACTTCTATGCTTGCCGCTTGTAGTGGGAATTGGATATGAACTTATCCGTATCTGCGGCCGCCATGATAATCTTGTTACACGCATTATTTCTGCCCCGGGAATGTGGATGCAGCATTTGACCACAAAGGAACCTGACGACAGCATGATCGAAGTGGCGATCGAGGCAATGAAAGCCGTTATTCCGGAGAATGGGGAGGATATTCTGCGATGACGTTTCAAGAGGCCTATCACCGCGGCCGTACTACATTGGAAAAGGCCGGCATTGAGACAGCTTCTTACGACGCGATACGGCTGTTTCAACACGTATTTGGGCTGGACAGGCAGTCGCTGATTCTGCGAGGTGGAGAGGACTGCGGCTGTGGTCTGGATCGGTTTCAAGGACTTATCCGCCGGCGTGCCGCTCACGAACCGCTGCAATATCTTTTGGGGCAATGGGAGTTTATGGATTTCTCACTGCTCGTGGGCGAGGGAGTTCTCATTCCTCGCGAAGAGACAGAATTGCTTGTTTATACGGCTGCTGAAGCGCTAAAAAAGGCACGCACACACTGGGAAAACCCTAAAAGGGCACCTCTGGTAATCGATCTCTGTGCGGGAAGCGGAGCTGTCGGTCTTGGCATTTCGCAGCTTATTCCGGATGCACAGGTTCTGTGTGCAGAGCTGTATCCACAGGCGATGTATTACCTGCGGGAAAATATCCGCCGCACCAAAAAATGGAATGTACAGCCTATTGTGCTTGATGTGCTTGATGCTTCCTCCCCTGCCCTTGCTGCGAAAAAGCTCGAAGCAGCGCAGGGATTCGATCTGATCGTTTCTAATCCGCCTTATGTCACATCTAGAGAGATGGAAGGACTTCAGGCAGAGGTTCGATGGGAACCGTCCACTGCCCTTAACGGCGGTACGGACGGTCTTGACTTTTACAAGGCTATCGCAAAGCTTTGGATTCCTTTCCTTTCTGGCGGCGGCATTGCTGCTGTAGAGACAGGCGAAACGCAGGGGCCTGCTGTGAAAACTTTATGGCAGGAGGCTCGTATGGATCACGTTGAAACCGTACAGGATTTCAACAACCTCGATCGCGTCACGCTCGGAACAAAGAAATGTCAGAAAGGATGATCTGCTTTGGATAAGGAATACCTGATCCATCAAAAGCCGATACGGGCTTTGTTTACCTTTGCTCTGCCGATGATGCTTGGAAACCTTTTTCAGCAGTTCTATAATATGGCCGACTCGGTAGTAGTGGGCAGGTTTGTCGGCGAAAGCGCTTTAGCGGCCGTGGGAGCCTCTTATTCGCTGACAAACGTGTTTATTTCTATCGCCATTGGCGGAGGTGTGGGTGCTTCGGTGGTGACGAGCCGTTATTTCGGTGCCAGAGATTATGAAAAAATGAAGCTTTCTGTCTCCACGGCTCTGCTGTCGTTTCTTGCAATAAGCATTTTGCTGGGCGGTGTCGGCCTTCTGTGTTCCCAGCAGATTATGCGCTTGCTTAACACACCTTTGGATATTCTTGACACAGCAGTAGAATATCTGAATATCTATTTTACTGGGCTACCATTTTTATTTCTGTATAACGTGCTTTCTGCTATGTTTAACGCGCTGGGACGATCGCGTATTCCTCTTTATCTGCTCATTTTTTCTTCGATCTTTAACGTGCTTTTGGATCTGTTTATGGTGGGTACGCTCCATCTAGGTGTTGCCGGAGCAGCATGGGCAACATTGATTGCCCAAGGAATCTCTGCGGTAATATCCTTCCTTCTGTTTCTGCGGGAACTGCGCTCGTACCAAAGCGGCAAACAACGGCTGTTTGCATTAGGGGAGCTGCGTCAGATGACCTCCATTGCTCTGCCGTCCATCTTGCAGCAATCCACCGTATCCATCGGTATGATGCTGGTACAATCGGTGGTAAACAGTTTTGGCGTAGAAATGCTTGCCGGATTCTCGGCAGGAATGCGCGTAGAAAGCATCTGTGTTGTACCGATGTCTGCTATGGGCAACGCGATGTCTACCTATACGGCTCAAAATCTTGGGGCCAAACGCGGCGATCGTATTAAACAGGGATTTCGCGCTTCGGCAACGTTGGTGGCAATTTTCGCCGTAATCCTGTGTGTGGCATTACAGCTATGCCATTCGTCGGTAATGTCGCTATTTTTGGGGGACGATGGCACAGTACTAGCTATAGAAACGGGAACAAGCTACCTACGTTTTATCGGCTGGTTCTTCGCTTTGATCGGTTTAAAAATGACGGCCGATGGTATCTTGCGCGGCTCGGGGCATATGCTGCCATTCACGGCTGCAAATCTCATCAATTTAGCGCTTCGCGTCGCGGTAGCCGTTACACTAGCTCCTCTTTTCGGAATCGGCTGGGTGTGGTACGCCGTACCTATTGGATGGTTTATCAATTTTCTTATCTCTTATCTTGCTTACCGTAAGAACGAAGCTTCTTTCTCCGCCGCCTAAACATTTGACCACAAAGGGCGGCTGCTCTTGTCAAGTTTGGGGCAATGTGCTATAATAAAGAAAAAGACGCTTTCCTGCATTTTTGCGGCTTTTGCCGTGTAGATGCTTCGATTCGTTCCTAGAAGGAGAGATCACCATGAGCGAAATGAAAGAAAACTACGAAATCTGTCACTGCAAAAAGGTTACTTATGCCGATGTAGAAAACGCTTTGCATCAATGCAAAACTTTCTCTCAGGTGGAGGATGCGTTTGCCGATGTACAAAGAATTACACATTGCTCCACAGGATGTGGAGGGTGCCATGACGAAATTATGCGCACTATTTCAGAGTTGATGTCTTAAATCAATTAGGAAACACAGAGATTTCTATCCCGTTTTTTGTTAAATTTTATTTTAAAAATTAAAACACGGCTTCAAACATTAAAATTCGTTTGAAGCCGTGTTTTTATGTTTTTGAAGAAAGTATATCCTTTTTCCAAAGCACTTTCGCTTCATCCAGCAAAACGCTGCGCTCATTAGAAATTTGATCTTCCATCACTTTTTGCAGCAGCATATTTAGAATCTCTCCCAGTTTGGGGCCAGGAGGAATTCCGAGTTGGACTAAATCATCGCCTTTTACCTCAAGATCTTTGAGGCAAAAACAGGATTTCTCCTTCAAAATTTCCTCCAAAAGCTGAGAAATCTTAAAAATTGTCGCTAAATTTTCTTTTATATAAGCAGGAGCCTGTGCTCGTGCGTCCGCTTCTTTTACTTGCAAAAGCAATCGAAGCATTTCCTCCCCCATTCGGTTTAACCAGCGACGGACAGCCGGTTTTCCCTCACCCATTTTACAATCATGCAGACGGATAATCTCTACCGTTCGATGAATCGTCTCTGTATCAAAGCGCAGACGGCGCAGAATCTGCTCTGCCATCTGCGCGCCTTTTTCTGGATGTCCGATAAAATGACGCACACCGGCGCTGTCTTGTGTACAACAAACCGGCTTTGCTATGTCATGAAGAAGCAAACACAGCCGTGGAAGAGTTCCTTGTGCCGCTGCCACAGCATGAAGCGTATGCTCCCATGCCGTATAGATATGGTGAGGATTTTTTTGATCAAAACCTTCCATGGGGGCAAGTTCCGGAATTATGGTAAAAATAACGTCGGAAAACTCGCGCAGAAGAGACTGAGCCTGTACGCCGCTCAACAGCTTCTCCAGCTCCACACGAATACGCTCGGAGGCAATTTCCTTGAGAAGCGCCTTATTTTTATGCACGCTGCGCGCCGTGCTTTCTTCTACGCGAAATCCATAGCAGGAGGCAAACCGCAAGGCCCGCATCAGACGCAAAGCATCCTCACTGAAACGTCTATCCGGCTCTCCCACACAGCGGATTAGCCCATGGCGCAGATCGTCTTGTCCACCAAAACAATCGATCAGTCCATGGGACGGCGAATACGCCATAGCGTTTATGGTAAAATCGCGGCGTGCCAAATCGCTTTCTACATTTCCGACAAACTCGACACTGTCCGGATGGCGTCTGTCGGTATATGTCCCTTCTACCCGAAACGTCGTCACCTCAAACGGCTGGCCGTCGATAAGCACTGTAACGGTACCATGACGCAATCCTGTCTCGAGCACACGGAACTGCCGAAAACATTCCATAATCTGGTCTGGACGGGCCGCCGTACAAATATCCCAATCGTTCGGCTGCAGGCCAAGCAGGGTGTCACGTACGCAACCACCCACCACGTAGGCATCAAAGCCACTGTGCTCCAGCCGTTGTAAAATCAGCGCGGCGCCGTTTGGGATATTCATACAGACTTTCTCCTCCTATCACACCGTCCGAACCGGAATACCACGGCCGGCAAGATATTTTTTCAAATCCGGAATCGCAATTTCTCCAAAATGGAACAGTGAAGCCGCCAGCACGGCGTCCGCTTTCCCTACTGTGAACGCATCGTAAAAATGCTCCAAAGCGCCTGCGCCGCCCGAGGCGATCACTGGGATTCCCGCGTTTTCGGAAATAGCGCGCGTCAGTTCCAGATCATAGCCCTCCTTCACGCCGTCGCAGTCCATACTGGTAAGCAAAATTTCACCCGCACCAAGACGCTCGGCCTCTTTCGCCCATTCCAGCGCGTCACGTCCTGTATCGACACGTCCGCCGTTGAGATATACCGTCCATCCGCCTTGGGGCCTACGTTTGGCGTCGATGGCACACACGACGCACTGGCTGCCGAATTTATGGGCTGCTTCTGTAATCAGCTGCGGATTTTTCAGCGCCGCCGAATTGACCGACACTTTATCAGCGCCCGCTCGAAGAAGTATGGTAAAATCTTCTACCGTACGGATGCCTCCTCCCACCGTAAAGGGAATGAAGATATGACTTGCGACCTGTTCAACCATCTGCACGATCGTCCCGCGCCCCTGGGCCGATGCCGTAATATCGAGAAACACCAGCTCATCTGCACCCTGACGATCATATTCGATAGCAGCCTGTACCGGATCACCTGCATCTCGCAGATTGACAAAGCTTGTTCCTTTGACAACCCTGCCATCTTTTACATCCAAACAAGGGATTACTCGTTTCGCATACATTACCGATCCATCCCCCTTTCCGGAGCTTCTACCAGACTTACAAAGTTTTCCAGCATTTTCAGGCCGACACGGCCGCTCTTTTCCGGATGGAACTGTACGCCGTGAATATTTCCCTGCCGAACAGACGCGTCGATTGTCACGCCATATTCCGTTTGTGCCGAGACGATTCGAGGATCTTGTGCGTGCAGATAATAAGAATGGACAAAATACACATACGGCTCTCCTGTAATGGCGCCATATAGCCCGCTGGAATCCTTTATTTTGAGAGAATTCCAACCCATATGGGGAATTTTTAAGCCTTCTCCTGCAGGAATCCGGCAGATTTTTCCTTTAAAAATTCCCAGCCCACGCTTTCCGGGAGACTCTTCACTCTCCTCAAATAAAAGCTGGAAACCAAGGCAGATTCCTAAAAACGGTTTGCCGCTTGCCGCAAATTCTCGGATAGCATCCATCAGTCCGGCTTTCTCTAAACATTCTACCGCATCTCCAAATGCACCGACACCCGGCAGCACTGCGCCGTCGGCCCGCAGAAGATCCTCTGCCTTCTGCACAATCTTCGTGCTGCACCCAAGAAAATCAAATGCCTTTTCCACACTGCGCAGATTTCCTGCGCCATAATCGATAATCGCTATCATCAAAAATCCCTCCCCTACGCTTTCCGGCTTCTCACGATCCTTCGGAACCTAGCGGGAGAGAACCTCGAGAAAACGATCGGAAAGAATTTGGTATTCGTGATTTTTCAAAATATATTCGTGGCCGCGCTTTCCCATCTCCACAAGCTTTTCGGGATCAGTGGAAGAAAGCTCCATCGCCGCCTTAGCAATGGCTGTACTATCTTCCGGCGGGACAGAAATGCCGCAGCCCGCATCCTTGACCATATCGTTTCCTGCTTCGATTGCGAAGATTACCGGTTTAGAGGCCATCATATAGTCCATAAGTTTATTGGGACTTACTCCAAAACGAAACAGAGGCTGACGCTGTAAGCCGACATACAAAGCGTCCATCTGGGAAAGCAATGCGGGAACATCACTTCTTTTAACTGCTGACAACAGCTCCACTGTATTTTTCAGCCCTAGATCCACTACCTTCTGCATCAGTCTGTCGCGCTCTGGACCTTGTCCTACAAGGATTAGCTTAATCTTTTTATCCTTCAGCATCCCACCGGCCTCGATAAAGCTGTCCAGCGCATTGGCAATTCCGTGAGCTCCCGTATAGCCGATAAGAAAATATCCCTCGCGGTGAAACTGGCTGAGCAAATCGTGATAGGGCGTCTTCTCGGGATCGATGGGCGCTTCCCAGTCCTCTTTTACGATGCCGTTTGGAATACACACAAATTTCTCCGGTGCCATACCATGTTCCACCATATGTTCCTTTGCACAGGGCAAGATGGAAACGACAGCGTCGCTGTATTTATAGCAGTAATTTTCTGCTGCCTGCATCAGCATAATATACGGATGATGCGGGCTCATGCCGCCGAGCTCCATGGGACTAAGCGGCCAGAGATCGTGCACCTCGTAAATCAATTTAGCCCCGTTCTTCTTCGCGATATGACGCGCCGGATAAATATCCAGCGGATAGGTCGATGAGGCTATGACGGCATCTGGCTTGCCTTGGGCGGTGATCTGTGCTTGATAACGATAAAGACCCGCCAAAAAGGTGAGCATATTGCGGATGCGTCCCATGCCGTTGCCCTTATATTCCGGACAGCGAATCCAGAAATATCGGACACCGTCGATCATCTCTTCACGTGTGGGTTTCCCCTCCATATCGGGATTGAGGCTGCGCAGATGAGAAAACGAAGCTGCGACAATTGTCACCTGATGGCCTGCCTGTACCCATCGCTTGGCCATGAAATAGGGTCGGTACTCCATTCCGTGACGGTTGGAACCAGCATAATGATTAATCAAAATAATATTCATTTCCAGCTTACCTCACAAGAACTTCTACAATTTTTTCCGATGCATGACCGTCGCCAAAAGGCATTTTTCCGCGCGCTGCCGGATTGGGATGCGTATAAAGCGCTTTTTGCACAATATCTTCTGTCTCCAAGGTAGAGAGCACATTCCAACCGCCCTCGAGCGTTTCTACCCACTCGGTTTCACCGCGCAGTGTGATACATGGAACCTCCATAAACCAGCTTTCTTTCTGAAGTCCGCCAGAGTCGGTAAGCACTTGGCAGGCATTGCTGGTAAGCAGGAGCATTTCCAGATAGCCTACCGGGTCGATAAGTTGGATGTTTCGGAAACCTTCCTGCTGCAAAGCCTGTTCGGCAAGGCCGCGGGTGCGCGGATGGATGGGAATTACAACACGCTGCGGAAGCTGTTCGAAAGCGCGGAATATTTTCACAACGGCCGGCAGTCCGCCCTCTGTCGTCTCTGCTCGGTGGAGCGTGGCCAAACGGTATTGTTTCGGTGTTATGCCAAGCGTCTCAAAAATCTTACATTTTTCCGGATTCTCTCGCGCAATTTTCAAAAAATGCAGAACCGAATCGAGCATGACGTCGCCTGTTACCGAAACGCCGTCCACAACACCCTCTTTGCTCAGGTTATCGACAGCTGTCTGCGTAGGACAGAACAGCCACCGGGAGATGTGGTCCGTCAGCACACGGTTCTGCTCTTCCGGCATGCGCATATTGTACGAGCGCAGGCCCGCTTCTACATGCGCTACCGGAATGTGAATTTTAGAGGCAGCCAAAGCGCCTGCCAAGGTGGAATTTGTATCGCCATACACAAGCACAACATCCGGCTTTTCTTCCAGCAGCACGTCCTCGATTTTTGCCAGCATTTCGCCTGTCTGATGGCCGTGCGTTCCAGAACCTACGCCGAGATTATATTTCGGGTGCGGAATACGCAGCTCTTCAAAAAATACGTCGGACATATTGCGATCGTAATGTTGTCCTGTATGGACAAGGATTTCCTCCGCTTTTCCTGAAAAAGCCGCGGAAACAACAGCCGCTTTAATGAACTGCGGCCTCGCTCCCACAATCGTGACTATCTTCAACCCTTATTCCCTCCCTTACCGGGAATAGCGGACATCCGCATTCGTCATATCTGTAGAGGCAAATTCCAAATCGTCATACCGAACCGGCAGTCCCGTCTTTTGGGCTTTATAAGCGGCAAGAATGATCTTCATGCCTTTAATGCCTTCCGTACCGCTGACAAGCGGATCGCGGCCCTCCCGAACGGCTGCGATAAAGTCACGATAAAGGGGAGTA
>CALWIX010000004.1 GCA_944380825.1 uncultured Clostridia bacterium
AGACCGAGAAGAGACATTACGCACACGTTGACTGCCCTGGCCATGCTGACTATGTAAAGAACATGATCACCGGTGCTGCTCAGATGGATGGCGCTATCCTTGTTGTTTCTGCTGCTGACGGCCCGATGCCGCAGACCAGAGAGCACATCCTGCTTGCCCGTCAGGTTGGCGTGCCGTATATCGTTGTTTTCATGAACAAAGTTGATCAGGTTGATGATGAAGAACTTCTCGATCTCGTCGAGATGGAAGTTCGCGATCTGCTCAATGAATATGAGTTCCCGGGAGACGATACTCCGATTATCCGTGGTTCCGCTCTGAAGGTTCTGGAATCCGATTCTAAGGATCCGAATGCTCCTGAATATGCTTGCATTCATGAACTCATGAAGGCTGTTGATGAATATATTCCGACTCCGCAGCGTACTTCTGATCAGCCGTTCCTTATGCCTGTTGAGGACGTGTTCACCATCACCGGACGTGGCACCGTTGCTACTGGTAGAGTGGAGCGCGGCCAGCTGAAGATGAGCGAAGAAGTTGAGATTGTTGGTCTGAGCGACGAGAAGAAGAAGACGGTTGTTACCGGTATTGAGATGTTCAGAAAGCTTCTGGACTATGCTGAGGCTGGCGATAACATCGGTGTTCTGCTCCGTGGTATTCAGAGAAACGAGATCGAGCGTGGACAGGTTCTTGCAAAGCCGGGCACCATTCATCCGCACACGAAGTTCCATGGCCAGGTTTACGTTCTGACCAAAGATGAGGGTGGCCGTCATACTCCTTTCTTCACCAACTATCGTCCGCAGTTCTTCTTCAGAACTACTGACGTTACCGGTGTTATCTCTCTGCCGGAAGGCACCGAGATGTGCATGCCTGGTGATAATGTAGAGATGGACGTTGAGCTCATCACTCCTATCGCTATTGAAGAAGGTCTCCGTTTCGCTATTCGTGAAGGTGGCCGTACTGTTGGTTCTGGCGTTGTTACAAAGATCAACAGCTAATTTATTTCCTGTAACTGTAAGCTCCCTGCCGTTTGGCAGGGAGCTTTTCTTGTTAATAAGTCGTTGCAGATTGTATTGACAATTATGCGCTCGAATGCTATAATGCAATTGTAATATTTTAAATAAAGCTGTCTTCGGGGCGGGGTGAAAGTCCCCACCGGTGGTGATGCGGTATATTCCGACGAGCCCACGAGCCTTTTAGGTTGATGCTGGTGTTGATTCCAGAGCCGACGGTTAAAGTCCGGATGAAAGAAGAACGGCGCAATATGCGCTTATTTTGTCCCGTAGCATTTTTATGCTGCGGGATTTTTGCGTTTCGTTGGCGGCCAAAAGGGGTGTATTTTTATGAAAACAGCTGAGTCTTCAAACAATGTTCTACGAATGGTACAGCTAGCGATGCTTTCCGCGATCGCGATTGTATTAGTCGCTTTTGTACGTATCCCACTTGTGCCTTCGATGGAATTTCTAAAGTATGATATGGCAGATGCGCCGATCCTGATCGCTACACTATTATTTGGTGTTGTTCCGGGAATGATCGTGTTGTTTATTGTCTCGGTAATTCAAGCGTTCTTTTTTGCGGGAGACGGTTGGGTCGGTATGTTAATGCATGTGGTGGCATCGGGTGCTCTGGTTGTTTTGACAGGTATGTTCTATCGGAAAAAGAAAAGATTTAAGGACGCTGTGATTGGCATGGCGCTCGGAACCTTGGCTATGACACTTTTGATGATTCCTATGAATTATATCTTTACCGTAAATGTCTATGGTACACCGAAAGAAGTGGTTGATGCAATGCTTTTGCCGGGAATTATCCCGTTTAATCTGCTTAAAGCTGCACTGAATAGTTTTATTGCAGCAATCCTTTTTAAAGCACTTCAGCCCTTTTTTCAGAAAAACAGAAGGATTATCCATGCTGCTTAAAAATGGTGTATATGTGAAAAAAAATTCGGGAATCTGCCCATAGATTTTCCACCCAAACAGTAGTATAATTAGTTTTAATAAATTGAATATTTCCTTATCAAGAGTGGCGGAGGGAACAGGCCCATTGATGCCCGGCAACCTGCTTATGTAAGGTGCCAAATCCTGCGGGAAAACCGAAAGATGAGGTAGTTGATGCCGTCCGGTTTTTTCCGAACGGCTTTTTGTTTGTTAAAGGAGGAACATTATGTCAAAATATTTTTTTACTTCAGAGTCTGTAACAGAAGGACATCCTGATAAAATTTGTGATCAAATTTCAGACGCTGTTTTGGATGAAATTTTAAGAAATGATCCGAATGCCCATGTTGCCTGCGAAGTGACGGCCACAACCGGCATGATCCATGTGATGGGGGAGATCTCGACAGAATGTTATGTAGATATAGCGTCTGTGGCGAGAAATGTGCTGTGTGATATTGGATATAATACTGCCGATGCCGGATTTAACGGAAATACCTGCGCCGTTTTGACGTCGATTGATATGCAGTCTCCGGATATTGCAATGGGTGTGAATGAATCTCTTGAAATGAAAAATGGAGGTTCTGATGCCGATGATCGTATCGGTGCAGGAGATCAGGGCATGATGTTTGGCTATGCCTGCGATGAAACACCCGAACTGATGCCTTTGGCGATCTCTCTGGCACACCGTCTGGCCAAACGTCTTGCCTGCGTGCGCAAAGATGGAACAATTCCTTACTTGCTTCCGGATGGAAAAACACAGGTTACAGTAGAGTATGATAACGGTGTCCCGAAACGTATTGACGCTGTGGTAGTTTCTACACAACATAAGAAAGAGGCTTCTCTCGAGCAGATCCGTGCCGATGTGTTGCAGCATGTGATCCAACCGATCCTTCCAAAGGAATTTCTGGATGAAAATACAAAATATTATATTAATCCCACCGGACGGTTCGTTGTGGGCGGTCCTGTAGGAGACAGTGGCCTGACAGGTCGTAAGATTATCGTAGATACTTATGGCGGAATGGGTCGCCATGGCGGCGGTGCGTTTTCTGGGAAAGATCCTACAAAGGTAGATCGTTCCGCAGCGTATGCGGCAAGATATGTGGCCAAAAATATTGTAGCAGCTGGTTTAGCTAAGCGCTGCGAGGTACAGCTTGCCTATGCCATCGGCGTAGCGCATCCGGTGTCGGTTTTGGTAGATCCTTTCGGAACATCGCCATATACTGGGGAAGAACTTGCAGCAGCGGTGCGTAAGGTCTTTGATTTGCGTCCGGCAGCAATTATTCGTACACTGGATCTGTGCCGTCCTATTTACCGTCAACTTGCCGCTTATGGACACATGGGACGCGAGGATCTGGATGTTTCTTGGGAAAAAACAGACCGTGTAGACGCTTTGAAAAAGGCTTTAAATCATTCGGTGGAATAATCTATCATAGAAGAGAAAGTCAGTAAGATATAAAACATAAAAAAATAAAGTACAAAGCATGACAGAATTTCAATATTGTGGATTGGCTCTCTGTCCACTTGCCTTTTTAGGGTCGCTTTTTGCGGCCCTTTTTCATATGGAAATTTTTCACGTGTAATGCAATCTTTGCTCCCTTTGTTACAAAACTTTTTATTTTCGACAGTTTGACAGCGTGCTTAGAGAAGGATCTTTTTGAGAAATCGTTTTGTTTCAAACCCATTCGCTTGCGACTGCATATATTAAAAAAAGGGGGTGACATTTTGCTGGAAATGATTTGTCGGATCCTAATCGTCCTTTTGGCTATTGTTGGGGTGGCGGAATTAGTGAGGGACTTTTTTTCGTGGCTTTTGCGTCCGGACTTTAAAGGGGACGCAGCCCTCCTATTAAAAATGGACGGAGATACAAGGGACACGGAATATATTTTGCGATGTGTGCAAGAACGTTTTCATTGGTTTGGCGGTAGGGGAAGAAGATGGATTGTTTGTATTCCGGGAGAAAATTTTACAGAGGATCAAAAAAAGTCTATCCAACTTTTTTCATCTTGTCATCCGGCGGTAAAACTTTGTGAAAGTGGAGATCTGGTCGGGTTTTTTGAGAAGGAATTTGCAAATAAAGAGAGAATGTAATATACTTATAACAAGAAAGGAGCCGGTCCGGAGGATTCCGGACCGGCAGGACGGGGGCGTTTTCGTGCAGGAGGAACAGCTTTTCGAGATGTCCGGAACGGTGGAACAGGTTGTATTTCGAAACGAAAAAAATAATTTCACTATTTTAGAGTTGAATAACGGTCAGGAACTTGTCTCGGTAGTGGGAACCATGCCGTTTGTGGGTGTAGGAGAAGATCTTCGGGTAATCGGCACATGGTCAATGCATGCCACATTCGGAAAGCAGTTTAAGGTACAGACGTTTGAACGGTTTAAGCCAGCGACGGCTGAAGCCGTTTTGAAATACCTATCTTCCGGAGCAATTAAGGGAATCGGTGCAGCCATTGCGCAAAAAATTGTAAGTGCATTTGGCGAAAACACCATGGATATTTTGGAAAAAGAGCCGGAGCGGCTTGCCACCATTAAGGGAATCAGCCAGAAAAAAGCGTTGGAAATTGCGCAGGAAATTCGCCAGACGTATGGTGTTCGGGAGGTGATTTTATACCTCAGCCGGTTCGGAATTACGCCGGAAGAAGCGTTGCGGGTGTGGAAACTGTTTGGCGCTCAGGCGTCGGAAGAGAGCGAGCGTGATCCGTATTGTT
>CALWIX010000005.1 GCA_944380825.1 uncultured Clostridia bacterium
ATTATATTCGTAACGCATCGGAACACCATAAATTTTCCCATCGAACGAGTTAAACGGCTTATCCGACTCTGCCACGTATTCCGCCATATAGGGTTCATCCGTAAGATCTTTCAGAAGTCCTGCGGAAGCAAATTCGCGCACACGGGTGCCGCCTTGGAAAAGGTACATATCCGGTTCTTCGCCCGCCGCAAATTTGGCTTTCAGCGTCGTAATAAAGGTATCCACGGCCGGTACAGAGGTAACTTCTACATTTACATGGCCATTATCGGCAATATAGTTATCAATAATATGCTGCTCTGCCTCCAAAATCTTGCCGTCTGCCAAGGTCATGTACTGAAGTGTGACGTTCTCTCCGCTTCCGCCTGCACTGCTGCTTTCGGATGTGCTTGGGGTACTATTGCTTTCGTTTGTTTCCTCCGAATTTTGACTGCATCCATTGAGTGCACCTAACACCATACAGGAAATCATCAGCATTGCGATCCATCGTTTCATTTTTTACTCCTCCTTTTCTCTATTCACGTCATTATTCTTTCCTTAATTGCACAACTAATGCATCCCTCCCATTTAAAGATACTTCTAAGCCATAGGAACCGGACTGTATCTGACCGCCGGCCCAATATATTTTTCCCGCCTTCCTATCCTGCAGCGAATCGGACAGCGAAATCCAGCCATGCTGCGTTTGACGAGAGGAATTGATAATCCAAAGATAGACCTTATCTCCGTCTTTTTGCAGCCGGGCTTTTATATAAGGATTAGAACACTTTGCAAACGCGCGCAAATTCATCGCCTGCGCTGCCCATGCAAAGAACTGGTTCTGGCCTAGACAATCGCTGTGGCAGCTATATCCCAGTGCCGGACTTGTTCCCATTAAGAACACACGGCCTTTCCCAAACGCATTCGACACCAATAAAAGTTTGCCGTCTGCATTGTGCGCTAGAGGAGAAGCGGTGCGGACTACATAATCCTGAAGGTATTCGCCGGCGTACATTTTTCTTCCATCCAATTCCAAAATCTCATTTTCCAAAAGATCGGGGGTGAATTCCACATCTTTTTGTACTACGCCAAACAGCTGCTCAAGTTTATCCCCTTCGCGTCCAACGCGCACTTTTCCTAAATCATTGAAGTATCCGGGGCAGCCTTCGCTGAATAAGATCCCTCCCTTTTCTACCCAACGCGTCAGCTTTTCAATCTCGCTGTCGCCCAGCTGAATCGGCAGCGGTAGATACAGCTTTTCGTAACGATCGATTTGATCGATGTGGACAAAATCCGGCTGGAACCCCAGATCGAAGAACGCACGGTACGCTCCCATAACAGCATCTTTATAATGATTCTGTGCACCGAAGCTCGACAAAAGGAAGGTAGCTGTCTGCGTTCCGGGAACGATCACAATTCCTATTTCGCCACCAATCGGCTGGGCAGCCAGCAGCTCTTTTTGCTGAGGATCATTGGCCCAGTGCGCAATCTTTTCCGCCATTCGGGAGCGGTCTGTAGGCAGACCGTCCATTCCATATCCGCCGAAAGCGCCGAAGAGCGGACCGTCCAGAAGAGGACGCCAACGCGGGCAGATAATTCCTCGGGCTCCGCAGGCCAAGCTGGTCAAATTCCACTGGCGAATATCCTCTGGTTCGGTGATGCGCCCATCCTCACGACTGCGCCCTACCACCTGCGGCTGATACCAAAGGGGGCCAGCCGCGGACTCCGCGTGCCAGAAGGGCTTTCCGTTTGCACCAGAGCGTGTAAGATCCACGGCCGAAAATTGTTTATAGGGCTCATTTCCTTTGCGGCTTTGCACAAAGGTCAGGCCATACACTTCTATATGCTCTGCCGCCATCCATTCGTCCGAACCGCCCAGCGCCATATTTTCAAGACTCTGCGCCGTACCGTGCGCGGTGAGCAGGCAGTTCGGATCGATGCTGCGCAGAAGATCCAGTTTCCACTTCATGTGGCTGTACGCATTTTCTTTACGGAAATTCAGCCAGTCGAAACATTCCGGATACAGCTCCAGCTTTGCCGGCGGCTGGACATCTTCCCACCCTGAAAGGCTATATCGGTACCAAGCTTTTCGCAGGGCGTCTATATCGCCATATTTCTTTTTCAGCCATGCTCGATAGGCCTGTTTTGTGTCTTCACAGAAGCAGTAGCTGTGGGAATAATTACACTCGTTCCAAACATCGTATCCCAGCAGTGCGGGATGATCTTTATATCGGGAAGCCAACGCGGTTAGAAAACTTTGTATCAGCTCTTTTCCTACCGGCGTATCTAAGCACACTCCCTCATAAAAGCCTCCCACGGCGGAGCTTACGCCCATCTGGCTGGTCGCTTTGTGCCCCTCCTGCGTTTCGCAGAGGGCTTCGGGATATTGGGTAAAGACCCATTCCGGAACACAGGTGGTTATCTCTGCGATAATCGTTTTTATGCCATATTGGGCGGCAAGATCCATCTGCCGGTCAAAATCCTCCCAGTCGTATACCCCGCGCGCTGTCTCAATCGATCCCCACATAAACCAGTGGCGAAAAATATTATAGCCATCTTCAGACGCTTGCCGGTAATCTCTCTCCCAATCTTCTTTCGGTGGATTGGATTTTCGGAAATACACCGCTCCATACGGCAGCTGCATCGGAATTTTGTTCATAAACGCTCCTCCTATGTTTTTTCGTAAAAGGCTTCATCCCTTGACAGCCCCTACCATAATCCCATTGACAATGTTTTTCTGCAAAAGCAAACAAATAATTAGCACGGGTATGATTGCAAGACTGTATCCTGCAAAAGTCATTTCCCAGCGGGAACCATATTCACCGTAAAAATTATACATGGCTACCGGAACCGTTTTCAGTGCGTTGGAAGAAAGTGTGAGCATTGGCAGAAGGAAATCGTTCCATACACCCAGAAAATCCAGAATGAAAAGAGTGGTTACGGCAGGCTTGATCAAGGGGAACACAATCACCCAGAAGATCCGGTATACGGAGCATCCATCGATGATCCCCGCTTCTATCAGCTCGTTGGGAATACTTTTTACAAATCCGGTGAGCATGAAGATAGCGAACGGCATGCCCATGGCAATATAGACTACAATCAGACCAAAGTGGGAATTGATAAGCCCCAAATCTTTAATAAGGCGAAGCAGCGGCACCAGTACCGTATAAATGGGGATCATCATGCCGGAAAGAAACAGCAGATACAAAAAACGATTGAATTTGTTTTTATGTTTTGCCAGTGTGAAAGATGCCATTGCCGCAAACAGCACTCTAAAAACAACCGCTCCCATGGAAACAATAATACTGTTTTTGTAAACCGTGCCGAGGTTCAGTTTTTCCCATGCACTGAAAAAGTTTTCCAGATAAAACGATTCCGGCAGGGCAAGAGGAGTATAAATCAATTCTCTGCTTGTTTTAAATGAAATGACAATCACGCTGTACAGCGGAATACAAAACACGACGGCAATTGCTATCATAATAACAGCTAAAAGCCAGATCTTCCAGCGCCGCACACAAATAGAATGGAAATTACTCAATCTTTTCCTCCCCTTTCGTAAAGAATTTTAGCTGGATGAGTGTGAGAACGACCATTACAACAAATAAAGCTACGCCGATTGTCGTTCCATAGCTGCCACGGGAATAGAAGAAGGACTCTCTGTAAATATTTAGAGCAAGGGTCAGTGTGGAATCGCCGGGGCCTCCGTTTGTCAGAGCAAAGATGGAATCGAAATCCTTTAGGCTTCGCTCGAACACCAGAATAAAATTGATGGTAAAGGTGGGAGCCAGCAACGGGAGCACAATGCTCTTGAGCTGTCTCCATGTTCCTGCTCCATCAATCGCCGCGGCTTCGCGAAGCTCCTGCGGCACGTTTTGCAGGCCGGCAAGGTAAATCATCATGGTCCATCCGGCGCTGCGCCACACGGTAACAAACGCTGCTGCAAAAATGGCCCAATCCGGGTTTCCCAAAATGTTATTCCCCAGCACGTCCCAATGGATCATCTTGCCAAACTTCATAAGGGGATCGCAGAATAGGAAGCTCCATATGTATCCCACTACAAGCGGGCTGAGCAAAGAGGGAAGAAAAAAGACCGTTCTGAGCAGATCTCTGCTGCGAAACTGGTTGTTTAATGCCAGCGCCAGCACAAGCGCTACGAGGTTTTGGACAATCGTAACAGTTATGGTATATTTAAAAGTTGCGATTGTACTGTGGAGCACATAGGTATCTTCAAAAAACGTGAAGTAATTTGTCAGCCCTTGAAAATTATATTCGTTGGAGATACCGTCCCAATCGGTCAGGCTGACCCACACCGCTTGAATCAACGGCCATATTACAAAGATCAGAAAAAGAATTAGCGCCGGCAAATACAAGCTGATATACGAGATTTCTTTTTTTATCACGTCTTTTCGTTTCAACTTGCTTAAATCCATAATGTTCCACCCTTCTTTTCAAAATTTTTATGAATTATTTCTAGAAAAAGTATACTACGCTTACTTACTAAAATAAAGAAACTTTCTTTTGCATTTTTGTGTAGATTTTTTAATTAGTCTGAAAAAAATCGGTAATTTAACCATTTTTTTGTTTTAAAATGTAAAATGTATACAATAAAAATGTTCCTTATTTTTAAATTTTGGAAGAAAAACGTCCTTTTGTTTAGATTAAAAACAGAAATTTGTGTAGTTTTTTGTTTCTTTTTTAGACATAAAAAATTTTCTGTCATTGGACATAGCCCAATTATTTGCTATAATAATTTTGTTGTATTCTATTCAAGGCTTGGGGAGAATTGTATGAAACATATACAAAGACGCAAAAATTTACGCTTTCTTCGACATATTACTAAAAATACTATTATTTTTAAGGTCACTTCTCTTTGCCTGAGCGCTGTGTTTTTGATAGCCATAATCGTAGGAAGCATCCTTGGTACCAAAATCTATTCCCTTCTTCAGGAAGAAAATAAGACGTATTTAGAAAACCTGCTGCACAACTTAAATTTAGGCGTTGAAAACATCATCAGCAACGCTAACCGAGCAAACCGCATGCTTATCAGCCATGTAGAAACGCAAGAAATTTTGATAAGATGCCAAAAAGACGGCTATGATGCCCAAGCTTATCAAAACGACTCTGCTACGCTCAGTTATATTATCAATACGCTCACCATCACTGACAGCCTTTTTTTCGCCTGTTTTTATGACGCACAGGGAAACGTCTTGTTTCGAGACAATGTTTTTCTGCAATCCGGAAAGATCAACTTATTTCAGGATCTATGGCTGCTTTCCCATAAAGAAAGCATTGATGACCGCAGCCTTTTTCTCGTTTCTCCCAACCATTTGCAGCAACAGTTTTACAGAGATTTTAGACCTTTTATGATCATTCGCCCCCTAAAGGATATTACCAATCAGGAAGTGGTGGCCTATGTAGTCGTTTATGCCGATTGCCGGGATTTTCAGTCTCTTTTAGAAGAAAACCTGAAAACTATCAGCAGTAATAATCAAGAAGGACCTGTCAGCGCTATCCGTCTTTTAGACGGCGAGGGAAAAGTAATTGCTTCTACCAACAGCGAAGAAAACGGCATGAAGAGCAGCGAGCTTTCTATTTCGGGAGAAACGATGGTGAAAAACTTAGAAAACGCCGGATTTCAAATCGTCATTGAACAAAACAGTTCCTATTTCTTCTCTACCTTTTTCCGTACACTCGAGCCCATTCTGATCCTTTCTCTTCTTCTTCTTTGTACTTTGGGACTGCTGATTGTGATGGTATTTCGAAAAATTTTATTTCCTCTCAAGCAGCTAACCTTCGGCATGTCCCGCATTGGTAAAGGGGAATTTCAGGTACAGTTGGACGAATCCATCTGCCACGACGACGATATGCGCAACGTGTATCATGGGTTCAATAAAATGGTTACAAAGATCAACGCCCTGATTACAAACGTTTATAACCAACAAATTCTTCTTAAATCGGCCCAGCTGCAAAACTTAAAATACCAGATTAACCCGCATTTTCTTTACAACACCCTGCAAACCATCGAATCTATTGCCGAAATCCGCGATACTCCCGAGGTGCAGATTATCGCTACCTCTTTGGCCCAGATGTTCCGGTATAATTTGGAGCCGGAAAATTTTGTGCCCCTTAAGGATGAAATCGCGCATCTGGAATGTTATTTTTCTATTGAACGAATCCGGTTCCGCAATCATCTACACTTTACAATTTCTATCGCCCCGGATATTTACGACGTACCCGTACCGAAATTTATTTTGCAGCCTCTTGTCGAGAATGCCATTTTGCACGGCTTTCCCAGCCATTCGGCGGACAGCTGTATTTACATCACCGGCGAGCGCCAAGACGACAAAATTCGGATTCATGTCATCGATAACGGACGTGGGATTGAGCATTCCAAGCTCCTTGAATTGCGCGAAAAGCTGCTGCTCGCCTCCCAACAGGAGGATCCCATTCTCAATTCCGATTCGATTGGGATCAGCAACGTACAAAAACGCATTGCGAATTGTTGTGGAAAAGAATACGGACTAAATCTATTTTCTGATTATGGAAAAGGGACGCATATCGTAATTGAGCTGCCCCTTCAGGAAGGAGGCAAAAGGGATGATTCTGCGAGCACTGGTTGTGGACGATGAGGAATGGACGTGTTTGGGAATTGTAAGCAAGCTGAAAAAAAGCGGGCTGCATTTTGAATCCATCGACTACGCACAAAACGCTTCGGACGCTTTGCTTAAAGCAGAGAAGATTATACCCAATATCGCCATCTGCGATATACGCATGGACGACGTCAATGGGCTGGAATTGAGTCGGAGGTTGATTAAACGAATCCCGGGCATCAAAATCATTATTATCAGCGGGTATAATGAATTTTCTTACGCACAGGAGGCTATTCAGATAGGTATCGTCGACTATATTCTCAAGCCAGTCGACGCGCCTGCTTTGTATAAAGCCTTGGATAAGTGCATTCAGCTTATCAGCAAGGAAGATCAAAGCTGCCACGCGCTCGGCCTTTTGGAGAGCGTGCGCAAATGCAAAGAATTTTACGCGCTGGTCCAGGAAATGCAGGAGCAGCCTTCGCCCAATTTTAAAATCCTCTTCTCCGATTTTTCTTCGAGTTTTCAATTTGTAAGCGTCTATCTCTATTTGGACGCCTGCTTTAACCTCCCGATTGAATCGCTGTGCGAATGGCTGCGAAAGGATCTCCCCGCCTTTGTACTGGGAAAAAACAGTATCTATTATGAAATACTGCGCGGTGAGTTTATTTTCTTTCTCTGTGTTCCTCCCGAAAAGGGGGATTGGGCAAGCAGCTCTTTAACGGATTCACTTACCCGCCTTTTGACGGAACGATTTGAAAATATTTCTGTCTACCAGTATACCTTTGGCATAAGTGATATCCTTCCTGACATGCGTCAGGCCCAGAAACAATCGATGCACAATATGAAGCACCGTCTGCTCTGCCACAGAAAGGACCAAATTCGCAGCGCAGATATTGCGCCTTATCATGTTGCCCAGCCTCTCTCCAGAAATATCCTTTCTGACTTGACCTGCGCCCTAAAGCATCAGGACTCCACCCTTGCCTGCAAGTCGCTGGAATCGATGTATCTGGAAATGGACAAAGAGCATATCAGCTACGATTCTCTGCAAAGTCTCTACCTATGTATTCTTATTCTTATCGGCGAAAATGTGGACTGCGGACTCAACTGGTTCAGCGGTTGGCCACGAGAAATCTATGTTTTTTCTTCTATCTGGGATTTTGTCGACTTTTTAAAAGAAATTTTTCAGGATCTTATCCTTACGGCTCAAAAAAGCATTACCGCTGAGGATTTTCATCTAAAAACGGTAGAGTATGTCTGCCGCTATATCCAACAGAATTTCTCCAAAGAGATTTCCCTGCGCGAACTATCTGAACAGCAAAACATCAATTATTGCTACCTCAGTTTTTTGTTCCGCGATGTGATGAAAACCACTTTTCAGGATTATCTCATCGAAATCAGGCTGGAACAGGCGCGAAAACTGCTGCGCAAGCCGGGATACAAAATAAAAGACGTCGCTGAGTTGGTGGGATTTCATAACCAGCATTATTTCAGCAAGGTCTTCAAAAAAAGGATGGGGTGTTCTCCGCGGGAATTTCAATCGGGCTACTCATCCGAACAAGGCGGAACCGATCCCGCCTCGCTGTCTTCTTCTTTGTGAAACGATCTGTAAGTGGGAATGGCCTAAAAACCTTTTTAAGAAAGAGATTCTCTTTCTTCTTTCAAATTTACAAAAGCGCTGGACTCGCACAACCAAAAGAACGCTTATTTTTAGGAGGATGTTTTTATGAGAAAGGATGCTAACGATTCCATCGACTTCGGGGCGGTGTATTACCGACGTTCCGCTCCGGCGGAGAGCGACTGGGAGAGGGATTATCAAAGAGCTGCCGAGGACGGAATTACCATGTTCCGGCATTGGTTTGTCTGGGGCGCCATTGAAGTAGCGCCGGGGGTCTATAACTGGGAGCCGTACGATCGTCAGGTGGAATTGGGACAAAAGTACGGCATTAAGACGGTGATCGCAGAAATGTCGACGCTTGCCCCAGAATGGTTTTATGCACAGTATCCGCAGGCAAGAAGCCAAAACCGGCAGGGGCAGCCAAGATGGAACAGTATGAACGACAGCTCTATGGCTGGCGGAAACAACGCCATTTGTATGGATCATCCCGAAACCAGCAAGGCGGTGGCACGCTTTTTGACCGCTCTGGGCGAGCATTATAAAGACATGGCGGGCGTGTATGGCTACGACATTTGGAATGAATGCTCTCTCTACTCTGCTGACCAGATATGCTATTGTCCCGAAACGGAACGGGCGTTTCAGCAATGGCTGAAGGAAAAATACGGCACGCTGCAGGCGCTGGGGGAAGCGTGGCGCCGGTACAGCTATACCGATTGGTCTCAGATTCGGCTTCCCCGGATGAACGGTCCGCATCCGGAATTTTTCGACGCCATCCGGTTTCAGAACGATAACCAAGAAAAATGGCTGAATTTTCGCATTGCTGTGCTGCGAAAGGCCGATCCCCTCCACAAAATGATTGCGCACGGCAACGCAAAGGCGCACAGCGATATTGCTACCTGCTGCGGAGATGACTGGCGGTACAGCAAGAATGTAGATATTTTCGGATATACCCTTTGGTACGCTAACAACTGCCACACCATGATGGGGGGCGATATGATCCGCTCCGCCAGCGGCTCAAAGGAGTTCTGGCGGGCTGAGGCCGTTGGGGACGGAACGTGGGAGCACCGCAGCGACAAAACCGACTATCAGCCCGAAAAGGACGAAATGGCTGTACCTGAAAATATCCGTTTGGACGCGATGATGAGCTTGGCCACGGGCGCAAGCGCTTACATCAACCCGCGGTATAGACCTCTTTTAGACGGCCACCTTTTCCACGCGTACGGCTGGTATGCTCCCGACGGCAGCCGTACCGGACGCTCGCAGATGGTGGCAGATTTGGCAAAATGGAGCCGGCAGGACGCTTGCCGTAACCTGTGGAAAGCCCACCCTATACAGGGGGAAATCGGGCTTCTGCTCTTGGAGGATGCCCAAGCCCTTTGCTACGCTCTTTACGGCGACACCGATATTTATGCACAGTGCCTGAAAGGCGCTTATCAGGCTTTTCTGGATTCCGGAATACAGGCGGATATTGTCCGAATGAGTCAAATTCAAAAATACAGCATGCTTTATTTGCCGTATCCTGTTGGGATCTCCGATGCAGACGTACAGGCCTTACAATCATGGATTAAACAGGGCGGAACACTCATTAGTGAGGGATGTTTCGGATATTTCAACGACAGCGGCCATGCAATGGAGCGTCAGCTAAACCGCGGGTTCGACGAGGTTTTCGGCTGTGTGCAGCAGGCAGTTCATCTCGGTCCGGACGGGAACAAAACGGTAGTCATTGACTCGACACGAGGCCAGATCAAAGCCGGCGTATACCGCCAAAGCTATCGGTTAACGTGCGGAAGGGCGATGGGACATTATGCGGACGGCTCTATCGCGTCGGTCAAAAATATTTATGGGAAAGGAACCGCGATTGTTGTAGGATCTATGACGGGATACGGCTATTTTCATGCACCGGACGAATCTACACGCAGATGGTTTGCGTCCCTTCTCTCGGAGGGCGGACGACGCCCCAGAGCCGCCATCCCATATAACAGCCATGTAACGGTGCGGTTTTGGAAGGAAAAAGATGACGTCTTTCTTTGGATTTTAAATTTTGCCCCCTACTCTCAGAACATACAGGTATATTTGTCGGATGGCCTTGAAAAGGGAGAACTTCTGCGCGGAAAGGAAATCACCGTTTGGGATGATCATACCCTTTCTGTTACAGTAGAGGGAAAAGATGCCGCCATCGTTCAAATCAAATAATCTATACCATCCGCCATATCCTTTTTAAACCATAAAGGCAGAGAGCGACAAGATAGAAAAGGCGTTTTTAAGGATATACATGAAATGTAAAAAAGAGAATATTTTCGTTCAGAGAATACAAAAAGGACTCGCCGCCTGTTTCTTTACAGGCAACGGGTCCTTTTTTGTACTCAAAAATTATTTTTAGCGGAATAAAAATCTAAGCCTCTTCAGATGACAAAATTCTTCTTAGGAAAGCAGCCAATCCACCGACAGCAAAACTGGGGTAAGCTTCCTTGCGGGCTGTACCAACTCGCCGTGAAAATCGCTTCCTGCCGATACGTATAGGCCGTATTTTTGGGCAAACGTCAGATATTTTTTTACCATCTCCGCCGTATGCTCCGGGTAGTAGCACTCCAGCCCATCGAGTCCCTTCTCTTTCAGCCAGCACAGCGTCGCTGCGAGCCTTTCGTCGGAATATCCCAGCTGATATGGATGCGCCAAAACCGCCCGGCCGCCGGCGTCATGAATGGCGTTGATACACTCGGCGGCGTCCGCTTTGTACCGCTCGATTTTCTGGTACTCAGCGGTATCAAGATAAAGCTGAAAAGCTTCCGTTACCGATGTGACAAACCCATGTTTCCATAATACACGCGCAAAATGCGGCCGGCCCGGCACGCCGCCCGCCGCCAGTTTCTCTACCTCTTCCAAAGGAATTCCCACGCCCTTTTCTTTCAGATAGCGGTCGATACGGTATTTGCGTTCTTCCCTGCTTCGACGCATTTTTTCGCACAGGGAGCACAGCATGGCGGAATCGGTATGAATCCCTAGGCCAAGGATGTGCATATTGCGATCCTCTCTGGCGGAGAATTCTATCCCTCCCAGAACAAGGATCCCTCTCTCCTTGCCCGCACGGATAGCTTCATCCACGCCGCCGATGGTATCATGATCGGTTACGGCAAGGCATTGTATCCCCACCGCCTCCGCTTTTTCTACTAACTTTGCAGGAGAATACTGGCCGTCGGAAGCGGTGGTGTGAGTATGCAAATCGACTTTGTATTTCATAGTAGAATCTTCTTTCCCCTTTCTTATCCCCATTTCTGTTACAGTGCTTGGCTGCGGAAAAAGCATGCCGGCTACTCTCCATTTGGGAAAGCAGCCGGCTGTACTGTTTTTAGTTCGTGAAAAATTCCGGCAGGACACCGTCATCTTGCCAAATCGCAATGGATCCGTCAGAGAGCTCCAGCACCGCCGACTCTCCTTGCGTGTAAAGGGAACTTACCGGTGCTTGAAGCGAAACTTCTTCTATGGAGCCGTCGCCCGGCATCTCATAAAGCATCCCCTGCTCATCGGTAAGAAGTATGCGGCTCGGCATGACTACTACGTCGGCAATAGAAAATGCCGGCATATATTCGCCCGTTTGCGGATCATACCAGCTATCCGCAATTCCGCCCGGTTCGCCCCATGAGGTAGAAATTTTATTATCCTGGGTTACCCAGCATGCAGTATCACCTAAAACATGGAAGCTCTTTACATTTACTCCTACTCTGCTCCACTGCTGTGGGTTATCAAATGTGCTTTGATACAGATCTCCCTTCGCTGTGAGCACCGCGACAATCTGCTGCGAGGAAGAAATTCCCACAGCAACCGGGAACTGCGTGAGCTGTTGGAACTGCTGCGAGTAGCCTGCGCCGGCAGTCCACAAAGAACCGTCTGTCAATAAAACAAGAAGCCGGCCGGTCGTCCCCGCGGCGTCGGCCACCGGTCCCGGGGTGGAGATTTGCTGCCAGCCGTCTTGCGGAACCGCCTCGCTATAACCGGCACCCAGCTGTCCCCAGCGGTTTTCTCCAGCCGCCCATAACTCACCCGATTCGTTGATAATAAACGATGTACGTCCGGCACAGGACGCTTTCAGCGGCGTGCCCGATTCATATCCCGCCGAAAGGAATCTTTGCGATTCTTCTACTAAGGCGGGAGATAAACCGAGCTGTCCTAGCGCATTGCTGCCGCGGCTAAGAACCTCGCCCTGCTGGATGAGGATCTGCTGATCCGTACCAAAAGCCAGAGAACGCGGCTTTTCGGCCAACTGGGCGAGCAGTTCCTCGCGCCACTGGTAGTAGGTATCGCTGTCGGTGGAATCGAGCATCGTCTGTACTACCTGCATGGCGGGGACTAGATCTCCTTCGTTTTCAAACAGCTCGATAAGCTCTTGGGCAGCTTCTTCGTCAGGGGTATCGGTATAGACCATATCCTCTAAAAGCTCTTGGGCAAGATCTCCGTTTTCGGAACCGACATAGGCTCGCGCCAGACCGAGATGTGCTTCACGGCTGGTGGGATCGATCTCGATGGCCTTCGTAAAGGCAGCAATGGCTCCACCGTAATCCATTTCATTAAGATATTGCTGGCCCACCGAAACACTCTCGGCCGCGGACACTCCTTGAAAATTGAGAACCGTATAGCCTGTTAAAACTACAACGAGCGCAAGCAATGGGAGAAGGATGGGACCCTTTTTGATTTTCAGTGCATTCATCGACACATCACTCCTCCTGTATATTTTGGATCAGCTTCGACTGCTCTGGTGTGCACTCGATTTGGATTTCTCCTTTAAGGATCTGCGTGGGAACGCCGCTTTCATAAGCACCGTCGTCACCGTTGAGGAAAATTTGTCCCCATCCTGTAATCGTTCCTTGATCCCCGAGATCGATCGTATCGGGCAAAATCGTGATTCCATTCTCCTGCGGCAGCGGCTTCCACGGAAAGATGAGCGTTCCAGAAGCTTGCAGCGAAAGGGTAGAACCCTCAGTGGAACGATTCTCTACAATATTCAGCGGACCCGACAGAACGAGCGTATCATCGTCAAGCACTACACCTCTGGCAGAAAGAACGGTCAGGCTGCCAAGGCGGAGATTCTCGTAATAAGATACAGGTCCGACAACCAAAAGGCGATCGTAAGACTGCTGGGAGCCGTCCTCTAAGGTAATTTCGACCGTCTGCCAGCCCTGCGGCAGCGGGGAGGTCACGACCGCTCGAAGCCAAGATTCATCCTGCCCGCTGATCTGCGCCGGATATCCGCCAATGGAAATCTGCGTCACTTGCTGCAAATTTTCTCCGGAAAATTCGAAGGAATATTCGCCGTTCCAAGACAGTCGGTCCTCCAAATTCTGCGGATCTATCAGCGCTGGATTAGCTTGGTATAGCTGCGGCATATTTTGAGGCTTTTCATCTGTTAAGAAATACTCCTTACGCACAGAAGTGTCGCCAACTTTTAGGAAGAAATACCGGTTTTCTACCGTCTCCGGAGACGGTGCCGTATACTCTAACGTCAACACATTTCCGATCACCTGCTGGAGGCTGGAATATACATTGGAAAGCTCCGAGGAAGAATCGGCACGGATGTACTGGCCTCCGGTTTCCTGCGCAATTCGCTCCAAAAGCGCGTCATCAACACCGCCAAAGCCGATTGTATGAATTATGATGCCGCAGGCCGCTGCTTCTTCTACCACCGAAAAGTCGACGTCGCTCTGGCCATCTGTCATCAAAAGCATTACACCGCCGGAATTTTCCATTGATGAGATGCCTTCACGGATACCATCGGTAATATTCGTACCGCCGTTTGCCGAAATGGAACCGAGCTTTGTCAGAAGTTCCGTTTTATCTGTTGTCATCTCCGTCAGCTGCTGGCCCACATTATCAAACGCAACCAAAGAGATGAACATATTGTCATTTGCACTGCGGAAAAATTCTTCCAGCGCGGCTTTAAGATCCGCCATGGGATCGCCTCCCATGCTGCCGCTGCGATCCACTACCACACAGATATTCGAGATCGACTGTTCCTCAATGACAGCCGTATACTCTATTTCGGCACGCGTATCCCGCGCGGAAACTTCTTGTTTTTCCACAATTTTTTGCAGTACTTCTTCTTCTCCCGAGAGAGTGGCGCAAATCTGCGGAAAGGCAGAGGTATCGAGCCGCGTAACAAACAGATCGCCGCTGTAAACCTTTTGATCGGTGACGATTTTCTGCGCAAAATCCTGCGTAATGCGGTTTTGGCTGACATACATCAGATCGGAAAACGGCGATGACAAAAGCTGTACCATAGCGTCTTCAAACTCTCCGCCCGCTTGAATGGATACATCCGAGCCGCTGGAATACACCTTCTCCACCACAGAAAGCTGATTTGCCAGCGTTCGGTCGGGCGTCAATTTTGCTTGGATAGAACCGGCGGACGCAAGGAGCGTTTCCACCGCTTTGTCATGATCCTCCAGCGCAAAATAGAGCCGCGCACGCACGATCTGCGCTTTAAGGGAATGGAGGTCTGCAATCGCATTAAACGCACGGTAGACAAAAAGCTTATCTTCCCGATTTTGCAGCTGTTCGATCTCTTCCGTAAGTTCCAGCTTCTGGGCATCTATCTCCTTCGCTTCTTCTTGGGAAGCACCGGAGGAAGTCATCTGTAAAATTTCCAGATCGCTCTCCAACTCTTTGCGCTGCTGCTGCAGCTCGCTGCGCTCCTGCGCGGCGGAACCGCCGTCTTGGGGCGAAGCGGACGCATCCAAATCGGATGTCTGAAAATCGTAGTCCGTAAGGATGACATCGTTATAGGCGCTTTCGCCCACGGCCTCCGCCAAAAGCAGACGGTTCTCTTCATTCGGCTGGCGATCCGCCAAAGCTGCTGCCGTAGACACGGCTTCCTGATAAGAACCCATAGCCAAAAGGCGGCTGACGTTTAAACGATCTACCGTATTTTCATCGATTCCTGCACTGGCAAGCTCCGAAGCATCCCAAATGCCGTCTGACTCCGCCTGCACAAAAAACTCCAGCTCTTTTTGGCGATCCGCAGAAATTCCGAGAAGTTCTTCCAGCTTTTCGGCTGCCGCCACTGAAATCTGCTGGGTATCCTGCCCTTCTATTGCTTCCATCACGGCCACGAGTTCTTCCGCCTCGCTTGACCGTGCCATGGAACGGGCGCTGTCTAAATTCAGACGCGCGTTCAAGTCATTACCTCGCGCTGCTTCTAAAAGGCATTTCGCTGAAGATACCGCAAAGCTATCTTGATTTCCTGCCTTTTTGAAGTAAAACGCAGCGGAATCGTTTTGACCGTCTTTTAAATATTGCAGACCAAGAAAAATATTTTCGCGTATCTCTCTTTGCTGCCCAATCCCGCTAACTGTAAACCATCCGCCGCAAAAAGCTATCAAAAGTCCTGCGGCCATTATCGAAACCATCCAGCCTTGTCCCAGTTTTTTTCGCAGCAGGACGGAAACAACGGCCGTCAGGATTCCTACAATCAAAATCACGATTGCCACAATCATGTTCTGTCCTCCCTCAAGCGTGTCCCGCAGCGCGTACAGAACCGCTGACTTTTTTCACAAGGCGCACCGCAGCTTGGGCAGGCTGTCATTTCTTGCACGCTGGGGTTTCCTGCCGGAATCTTCTCTTTTTGCGGCATGGGGATCGTTTCCGCTGCTGGGATTTTCTCTTCCTGCGGCATTGGGATTGTCCCCGCTGCTGGCGGAATCTTCTCTTTCTGCGGCATTGGGATTGTCCCCGCTGCTGGTGGAATCTTCTCTTCCTGCGGCATTGGGATTGTCCCCGCTGCCGGCGGAATCTTCTCTTCCTGCGGCATCGGCACTGTTTCCTCTGCCGGCGGGATCTTCTCTTCCTGCGGCATCGGTACTGTTTCCGCTGCTGCTGGGATCTTCTCTTCCTGCGGCATCGGCAGTGTTTCCGCTGCGGCCGGAAGATTGTCTTCCTGGGACATCGGGAATGTTTCGGCTGCCGCCGGGATCTTCACATAA
>CALWIX010000006.1 GCA_944380825.1 uncultured Clostridia bacterium
CAGACAAGTGAGGTATGTTATGAATTCTATGACACAATTTGAAATTAAGGCCCCTTGCGATTTTTACGGACACAACGCATGGACGCTCAGCCGACTCTCTCGTTCGGGAAAAATTCTTTCTATTGAAAAGCCGGACGAAAAAAAAATCTGCTCAGCTGAAAGCCTGCTCGGTGTGTTAACGCTTGGAATCCAAAAAGGAGACAAAATCCGCTTTATTGGAGATGAAAACTCCGAAGATTTGTCTGCTTTTGCCGAAAAACTTTGTCGGGAACTTTCCTGCTAATCGGCTGATGATATCATTTAAGAAAATTCTAGTCTAATTTAGTGTTCTATATTGACACTCTATACAATATATGGTATTATTAAAACAAAGGAACCTATATATTTGTAGAGGAGATGTCTTTCTATGGAGAATGTAACTGTACTTGGTGGTACCCTTGACAGAAAAGAAATTGACGAATATATTAAATATATCCGCGAAAAAAACGATAACCGGCAAATCGAGTCCCTGCAAATTGAAGTGGATGGCGATTATGTAAATCTCAGTTATAAGCTGGAGCCCCAGCCCTTCGATCGCATTCGCAGAATCACCGGCTATCTTGTTGGCACTACGGATCGCTTCAATAACGCTAAACGTGCGGAAGAACGCGATCGTGTAAAACACACTCTGACGCTTTGATTATTTCCTTAGCAAAAGCCTTCGGATTTCCGGAGGCTTTTTGTTATTCCTATGGTAAGGGAAAAACCCGATATTTTCGTTGCGCAATCAGGGAAGGCGTGCTATACTAAAATGTATTGAAAAAGAAAAACTCCAATATAAACGGGGGAGGATCCCAATAGACGCTGCCGCAGAAAGTGTACACTTGGGTTCCCAAAAGGAGAGAAAGGATCGATGAAAATGGAAACGTTGAAGACAGCAGGAATAGAGCTTCCCAGATTTGGATTGGGAACCTGGTATCTTGGAGAAAATGCCCGGAAGGAAATCGATGAACTGGAAGCCCTTCGTACCGGGATCGAGATGGGTGTCACGCTGTTTGATACAGCTGAAATGTACGGAAATGGTGGCGCCGAACGCCTTTTGGGGAAAGCGATAAAACCTTATGATCGCTCGAAACTCCAAATCGTTTCGAAAGTCTACCCACACAATGCGGGAAGAAACCAAATTTTCAAAAGCTGCGAAAACAGCTTGCGCCGCCTGAACACAGAGTATCTCGATGTCTATCTTCTTCATTGGCGAGGAAGTGTGCCGTTTTCAGAAACGGTAGAATGTATGGAAGAACTAAAAGCGCAGGGAAAGATCCGTGCTTGGGGTGTTTCTAATCTTGATACCGATGACATGGAAGAACTGGAATCTGTTAAAAACGGTAAGAACTGTGCCTTGAATCAAGTGTTGTATCATCTTGGCTCCCGAGGGATCGAGTATGATCTTCTTCCATGGACACAGCGGCGGAAGATGCCTGTTATGACATATTGTCCTCTGGCACAGGGCGGCCGCCTTCGCCGCGGTCTTCTCAGCAGCTCCAGTGTGAAAAAGACGGCTGAAAAATATGGCGCATCTCCCATTCAGATCCTTTTAGCTTTCGTTTTGTATCAGGAGAATACCATCGCTATTCCGCGTTCCGGCAGTGCCTGTCATGTCAAAGAGCTGGTAGATAGCTTGCGTATCTCACTGACACAGGAAGATATGGTCCTTCTTTCGAAAGATTTCCCCGCACCGACAAGGAAGACATATCTCGATATTGTTTGAAAATTTAGAAAAACTTGAAACGCTGGAGGGAAGCGTTTATAATAGTCAAAGGAGGTGTGGACATGAGTGAAAGTTCCTTATTACAAGCGATCGAAGCTATGATCGACAGAAAATTCGAGCCGATCCGTCAGGATTTAGCCCGTGCGCGTCAGGATCTCGCCGCGGCAAAACAAGAGATCTCTCTGATTCGCCGCGATCAGGTTTTAGAAAGCCAGAATATCAACGAAATTAAACAGTCCATCCTAGAGCTGAAGACGGGAATTGCAAACCTTCGGCAGGAACACAGTGTTTCGCAAAAGGAGATTGCCAACTGTACGCAAGCGGTAGTAGGGTTGCAGCAGGATCTCCAAGCACACCGACAGGATCTCTCTGTTATCAAACAGGCGTGTTCCGATCAAAAGCAGGAAATTGGTGCTGTACATCAAGAGCAGCTTGGTATGAAGCAGGATCTTTCTGGCCTTTCCCAATCGCAGACAGATATGAAACAGCTTCTGACAACGCTCAAGCAAGATTCTTCTGCCATTGAAAAAGGACAGGGAATTCTAGGACAGGATGTCGCCTCGTTTAAACAGGAATTAACGCTGCTTAAACAAGGACAAGTTGTTCTGAAGCAGGGCGATGATTTTATCGCTCAAACCTCAGAGGAGATTTCCCGTACATTAGCCTCAATAGCGCAGATTGCAGAGAAACATACCGACACACTGGATTTGGAAGAAAGAAAGCTCGATCATCTGAATGAGTCTATCTCTGCTTTGGCAGTATCAAGAGTGCAGCCAATTCTGGATATCCAAAAAAAGATGGCCGAAAAGCTTGTCATCCTCGATGATTTGGATCAGAGAACAGAGGCTATTCAAGGCGTTGTCGATATTTTGCGCGCTATTAAAATCAATACACAGTATTAAAGGCCCGCGGGCTTATTATAGAAAGGAATTGGTCTGATGCAGGCGAAACGAGTGAGAACGAGATTTGCTCCCAGCCCTACAGGTTTTATGCATGTAGGAAATCTGCGTACGGCTTTGTATGAATACTTGATTGCGAAATCTATGGGTGGAGATTTCGTACTGCGCATTGAAGATACCGATCAAGAACGCCTTGTAGAGGGCGCCGTGGACGTTATTTATCGTACTCTTGCTCGGGTGGGGCTTAAACACGACGAAGGCCCGGATGTAGGAGGAGAGTACGGCCCCTATATTCAAAGCGAGCGTCGGGATATTTACCGTGATTATGCGGAAAAACTCGTCGAAATGGGTCACGCATACTACTGTTTCTGTACAAAAGAGCGTCTGGATTCGCTGCATAAAGAGGGCGACGAATTTGGCGGCTATGATAGGCATTGTCGTAATCTTCCGAAAGAAGAGGTAGATCGCCTTCTTGCAGCCGGTACGCCGTATGTGATCCGTCAAAAAATGCCGTTAGAAGGTTCTACCACTTTTGTGGATGCTGTCTATGGTGAAATCACCATCGAAAATAAAGAGATTGAGGATCAAATTCTGCTCAAATCCGACGGCTATCCCACTTATAATTTTGCAAACGTTATTGACGATCATCTCATGCAAATTACCCATGTTGTACGCGGTTGTGAGTATCTTACCTCTACCCCTAAGTACAACCTTTTATATGAAGCGTTTGGATGGGAAATTCCCACCTATGTGCATCTGCCCCTCATTATGGGAAAGAATGAAGATGGGAGCGTCTCAAAGCTTTCGAAACGCCACGGATCTACCGGATTTGAGGATTTGATTCGCGAAGGATATCTTCCGGAAACGGTTGTCAATTACATTGCTCTTCTGGGATGGTGTCCCAAAGGAAATGAGGAGATCTTCTCCTTGGAAGAACTTGTGCAAAATTTCTCGATCGATAGAATCAGCAAGTCTCCAGCCGTATTCGATTACGATAAATTGACATGGATGAACGGTGAATACATTCGCGCCCTGCCGCAAGAAAAATTCATCGAACTTGCGATGCCGTATTTTCGCGAAGTATTCCCAGATACAGAGCCAAATGGGAAAATCCTCGCAGAGATTCTCCAGCCCCGCGTGACAAAACTGACGCAGATCCCTGAAATGATTGCGTTCTTCCGAGAGCTTCCCGAATATGAGAAAGATTTGTTCGTAAACAAAAAGAGCAAAACGAATTTAGAAAACTCGGTAGATATGCTGCGTGCGGCGATTGGATGTTTAGAAAAAATTCCGCAGTGGACGGTGGATCAAATTCACGACAGTCTCCTTGCATTGGCACAAGAGCTTGGCGTGAAAAATGGCACTCTGCTTTGGCCGGTGCGCATCGCGGCGGCTGGCATGACGGTGACCCCGGGCGGTGCCATGGAAATTTTAACGGTTTTGGGAAAAGAGGAATCTCTGCGTCGTTTGCAAATCGGGCTAGAGAAACTACTCGCTGCTGATGAATCCTAAAACAGCTTCCCCAATGCGGAAACTAGGAGGAAAAAGAATGAGTGAAGAAATGAAAAATCCGGAAACAGAAGTCGTCTCCGGTAATTTTATAGATGATTTTATTCAGGAGGATATTGCGCCGGGCGGCCGTTTTGCCGGAATGAAAGTGCATACTCGTTTTCCGCCGGAGCCGAACGGCTATTTGCACATCGGTCATGCAAAGGCTATCTGTATTGATTTTGGTACAGCGGAAAAGTTTGGCGGCATCAGCAATCTGCGTATGGATGATACGAATCCTACCAAAGAAGATACAGAATATGTCGACGCAATCCAAAACGATATTCGGTGGCTGGGATTTACTTGGGAGGATCGTTTTTATTACGCATCCGATTATTTTCCGAAGATGTATGAGCTGGCTGTTAAACTGATTCGAGATGGGTTTGCTTATGTCTGTGAGCTGACGCCGGAACAAATGCGTGAAAATCGCGGAGATTTGACGCATCCCGCCGTAAGCCCCTACCGTGATCGTCCTATCGAAGAGAGTCTGGATCTGTTTGAGCGTATGAAAAATGGCGAGTTCGAGGATGGAGCAATGACGCTGCGCGCCAAAATTGATCTCCATTCCGGTAATTTTAATATGCGGGATCCAGTCATTTATCGTATTAACCACATGGCGCATCATCGCACAGGAACCGAGTGGTGTATATATCCCATGTATGACTATGCGCATCCCATTGAAGATGCTATCGAAGGAATCACGCACTCTTTGTGTTCTCTTGAATTTGAGGATCATCGTCCACTGTATGATTGGGTTATCGAGCATGTGGATCTTCCGGCCAAGCCGCGTCAGATTGAATTTGCGCGTCTTGGCATCAACAATACAGTAATGAGCAAACGGAAATTACGCGCACTTGTAGAGGGCGGATATGTCAGCGGTTGGGACGATCCGCGCATGCCGACGCTTTGCGGCCTGCGCCGCCGCGGCTATACGCCGGCTTCCATCCGTAATTTCTGCGAGCGAATCGGCGTAGCTAAAGTTAACAGTACGGTAGAATACAGTTTTCTGGAGCATTGCCTGCGAGAGGATCTTAATATAAACGCGCAGCGTGTAATGGCTGTGCTGGATCCTATCAAACTTATTATTACCAACTATCCAGAAGGACAGAGCGAAAGCTTCGAGGTAGAGAACAACCCCAATCGTCCAGAAGATGGCAGCCGTATCGTTACATTTTCGCGTGAGCTGTGGATCGAGCGGGAAGACTTTATGGAGACGCCGGTCAAAGGATATTTCCGGCTTTTCCCGGGAAATGAAGTCCGCCTGAAAACGGCCTATGTAGTAAAATGCACCGGCTGTAAAAAGGACGAAAACGGCGTTGTTACAGAGGTCTATGCGCAGTATGATCCCGAAACGCGGGGCGGCAATACACCGGATGGCCGCAAAGTAAAGAGTACGATCCATTGGGTAGATGGCAACGGGTCTTTAGATGCAGAAATACGTCTTTATGACAGTCTGTTTACCGTACCGGATCCAGAGGCAGGGGACTTCATGGAATATCTCAATCCCAATTCGCTGAAGGTGTTGACAAACTGCAAAGTAGAGGCTTCCCTTGCAGACGCAAAAGCTCCCGCCTCGTACCAATTTATGAGACAGGGTTATTTCTGTGTAGATAATATGGATAGCCGTCCCGATCATTTGGTATTTAACCGTTCCGTCTCGCTGAAAGATGGATTTAAAAAGGGGAAATAAAAAAGATTTCATCGTAAAAAACTCCGATCTCTTTTTATTAAGAGATCGGAGTTTTTAATGTAAAACCTATTTGGGGAATTTTATGGCGGACTGTGTTGCGTCCATCCTACGTCTTTTAGTTTAAAAATAAGAATTATTGTCCATAAATTCCTTGTACAGTTACCTCTCCTGCGTTGATAGAAATCTTTTCACCGCTGTCCATCTGTACAAACAGTTCTCCCTGAGGTGTAATGTCTATTGCCTTGCCAGATATAACTTTTCCACGCCGTACAGTGCTGACGCGGCGGTTTAACGAAACGCAGAGAGAACGGTAAAGATCGAGAAATTCGGGCTCTTTTGCGGTGGGAAAGGACAAGTAAAGAAACTCAAATTCTGCAAGCACCGCTTGCAGAAGCTTGGCGCGTAAAACGGGAGTACCCGTCTCTATCTGTAAAGACGTTGCCTTTACAGATAGTTCTTCTGGAAATTTTTGAGTATTGGCATTGATTCCAATTCCAATTATAAGGTAGTGGATACAATCAACCTCGGCAGAAATTTCTGTCAAAATTCCGCATACCTTTTTTGAGCCTATTACCACATCGTTTGGCCATTTAATCAGGGCGGGACAGCCAGAAAATTTTCGGATCGCCCTGCATACGGCCAGTCCGGCCAGCAGCGTAATATTAGAGATTTGCAGCGGCGAATCTTTGGGACGCAGCAAAATGGAGAACCAGATCCCCTCTCCTTTGGGAGAAGTCCAAACACGGCCAAGCCTACCTTTACCTCCGGTTTGCTGTTCGGCCACAAAAACGCTCCCATCCGGCGCGCCGGCCTGCCCTTGACGTTTTGCTTCTTCGTTTGTAGAGTCGATAGTATCGAATGTAAAAATGTGTGTCCCGATCCGAGATGTTTTCAGGCCCTGACAGATCTCTGTTTGCGTAAGAATGTCCGGAGCACTGGTGAGATGGTAGCCTTTTTTTGTAACTGAATCAATTTCATACCCATCTTCCCGCAGGGCCGAGACGGCTTTCCAAACGGCCGTGCGTGATACACCGAAACGCCGGCTGATCTCTTCGCCGGAGACATAGCCGCCGCTTTTGCGAAGGTATTCCAAAATATCCTGTTTTGTCATAACAACACCCGATTTCCTGAGAATTATGGCAGCTGCCCGAAAAATAAGGCTAAAAAATTCGGGCAGGCAAGATACCATTATTATAGCGGAACACACTCCGTGCGGCAAGTATTTTCCCAAAGAAGAAGTACCAGAATAAATCACGTTTGTATGAAAATCCATTTTGTATGTGGAAAGAGGAAGTGCCTCTTGTTTCAAGGCCTCTTTCGTGTTATAATTCTAGATTGATAATGAAAAAGGAGGTGCTGGCTGTGGATGTCCGTCCAGGAGATGTGCTGCAAATGAAAAAGCCCCATCCATGTGGAAGCAAGGAGTTCCTTGTTTTAAGAGTGGGAATGGATTTTAAAATCCGCTGTTGTGGGTGCGGACATGAAGTCATGTTGCCGCGCCTAAAATGTGAAAAGAATATCAAGAAAATTTTTCGTGAAAACATGGGAGATTCTTTGTAGCATATTTTTCTTTATTTCTCAAAAGCTTGTTACAGAAAGGAGTTAAGTTAGAAAAATATGTTTGAGAATCTAGCCGTATTTCAAAAGCGGTTTGAAGAATTAAATCAAAGAATGTACGATCCGATGTCTGCGTCGGATCCGCAAGCTTACGCAGAGCTGATGAAGGAGTATAAAGGACTTGAACCGATTGTGGGAAAGTACAGCGAATACCTCGCCGCTCTCAAATCGGAGCAGGAGGCTCGTGCCCTGTTACAGGACAGCACAATCGAAAAGGATCTGCGTGATTTGGCGGAGGAAGAACTTGCCGAGGCGAAAAAAGCAATCGAGCAAACGACAGAAGAGCTGAAGATTCTGCTTCTTCCTAAAGATCCAAACGACAACAAAAATGTTATCGTCGAGATCCGAGGTGGAGCTGGCGGAGAAGAAGCAGCGCTGTTTTCTGCTGTGCTGTTCCGCATGTATACTATGTATGCAGAGCGCAGAAATTGGAAAATAGAGATCCTAAATGTCAACGAGACAGAATTAGGCGGATATAAAGAAATCTGTTTTATGATTACAGGTGAAGGTGCTTATTCCCGTCTGAAATATGAAAGCGGTGTTCACAGGGTACAGCGTGTTCCCGAAACGGAGACGCAGGGAAGGATCCATACCTCTACAGCCACCGTAGCGATCATGCCGGAGGTGGAAGATGTAGAGGTGGAATTAAATCCGGCGGATCTTCAAATTGATACGTACCGTGCCAGTGGTGCAGGAGGCCAAAAGGTCAATAAAACATCTTCGGCCATTCGTGTCACACATCTTCCCACAGGCCTTGTGGTAGAGTGTCAAGATGAACGCAGCCAATATAAAAATAAAGACAAAGCGCTTAAAGTTCTGCGCTCCCGTTTATATCAAATGGAGCAGGAGAAGCAAGATGCGCAGATCGCAGAAAATCGCCGTTCTCAAGTGGGAACAGGCGATCGATCTGAGAGAATACGCACCTACAATTATC
>CALWIX010000007.1 GCA_944380825.1 uncultured Clostridia bacterium
AAAAACAGCGCAGCAGCAACGCACGCGTGATGGGAACAATATACGATTTCGCGAGTGTGCGCGCGGAAGACACGCGCGGTAAGCCGTCAAAAAAGGAAGCTTCCCCAAAAATATTCCCCGGCTCTAAAATCCGCAGCGTCTTTTCTGCACCATCGGCGGATTGCAGAAAAATTCGCACGCGTCCCGATTTTAAATAATAAAATCTATCCGCCTGGGTGCCTTGCAGGTACACCATTTCGCCTTGACGGTAGACGCTCGGAAGCCGCGCGTTCTCCAACACAATCCATGACGGATGATACATACTATCCGCTCCTCTCCTCTTTTATTTTTTAAATTGTATCATACTTTACATTCTTTAGACAAGAATTGTGCCATACTATTTTCATGAAACAAGGTTTTAAGGAGGTTTTTCTCATGGGAATGACGATGAGTCAGAAAATTCTGGCAGCACACGCCGGGCTTTCTCACGTGGAAGTGGGACAGCTGATTGAAGCAAAACTCGACGTTGTGCTTGGGAATGATATTACCAGCCCTGTGGCTATTAATGAATTTGAAAAATGCGGTGCCACATCTGTGTTTGATAAAGACCGCATCGCGCTTGTCCTCGACCATTTTACACCTAACAAGGATATTAAAGCGGCGGAACAGTGCCTTCAGGTACGCCGTTTCGCAGAAAAGTACAACATCACTCATTTTTATGACGTAGGTCAAATGGGCATAGAACACGCCTTGCTGCCGGAAAAGGGAATTGTAGGGCCCGGCGACTGCGTCATTGGCGCCGACTCCCATACTTGTACCTACGGCGCATTGGGCGCCTTTTCTACGGGCGTGGGGTCTACCGATATGGCCGCCGGCATGATCACCGGCAAGGCTTGGTTTAAGGTTCCAGCCGCCATTCAGGTTGTGCTCACCGGCAAGCTGCCTCAATGGGTCAGCGGTAAGGACGTTATTCTCCACCTTATCGGGGAAATCGGTGTGGACGGCGCGTTGTACCAATCTCTGGAATTTACCGGGGAGGGCGTGGCTTCGCTGTCGATGGACGACCGTTTGTGTATCGCCAACATGGCTATTGAAGCCGGCGCGAAAAATGGCGTTTTCCCGGTGGATGAGATTACAATGGCTTACTGCAAGGATCGCTTCCTGCGCACCCCGAAGGTTTATCAGGCCGATCCCGACGCCGAATACGTAAGGACTGTCACGATCGATCTCTCCTCACTGCGCCCCACCGTCGCCTTCCCGCATCTGCCCGAAAATACCCATGTCATTGACGACGTAGGCGAAATTAAAATTGATCAGAGCGTCATCGGTTCGTGCACCAACGGCCGTATCGAGGATCTGCGTACTGCCGCGTCTATCCTTAAGGGCCGCAAGGTAGCCAAGGGCGTGCGCTGCATCATTCTTCCCGGCACCCAGGACATCTATCTTCAGGCGGTGCGCGAGGGACTTGCAGAGATTTTCATCGAAGCTGGGGCCGTTTTCTCTACACCTACCTGCGGGCCGTGCTTGGGCGGACATATGGGCGTGCTGGCAAAAGGCGAGCGTGCTGTCTCCACGACTAACCGCAACTTCGTCGGCCGTATGGGCCATGTGGAATCGGAGGTTTATCTCGCCAGTCCTGCTGTAGCGGCTGCCAGCGCCGTGACCGGATACATCACTGATCCCGCTAAGCTTTCTTGAGGAGGTTTTTTCTATGAACGCACATGGTATGGTACATAAATACGGCGATAACGTAGACACCGACGTTATTATCCCCGCTCGCTACCTCAACACATCCTCTCACGCGGAGCTTGCCTCCCACTGTATGGAGGATATTGACCGCGATTTTGTAAAAAATGTTAAGCCCGGCGACATCATTGTGGCGAAAAAGAACTTTGGATGTGGTTCTTCCCGCGAACACGCACCCATCGCCATCAAGGCAAGCGGTGTTTCCTGCGTGATCGCCAGTACTTTTGCACGCATTTTTTACCGCAACGCTATCAATATCGGTCTCGCTATTTTGGAATGCGACGAGGCTGCCAGAGAAATTGCTGCCGGAGATGAGGTGGACGTTAACTTCGACACGGGTGTCATTACAGACGTGACTACGGGAAAAACGTACCAGGCTCAGCCCTTCCCGCCATTTATTCAGAACATCATTCAAAAAGGCGGATTGCTCAAAAGCATTATGTAAAACAGGGAGTTTCTCGCTTCCTTTCAGCTCCGTCCCAGTTTTATCGCTGGGGCGGGGCTTATTCTTTTTAGGGGATGCGGCTCGTTTCAAAAATGGACTCCATCAACTTTACCCTCCTTTGCGAAATGGAGTTATCCTTATCCATTTTCATCTCTATAGAAGCATTTTTCTTTTTTATGGCGCAAACTTTTAAATTGTATTTTTTATAAAAAATTCATCCTTTTTCCTAAAAAGCAGGGTATAATGAAAATAATGTAAGGACTTTGTTCCTTTTTTCAAGGAGGTAGTTTTTTTATGTCATCCGGAAAAATTCTCGTTGTGGACGACGATCAAAATATTTGTGAATTGTTGCGGCTCTACATCGAAAAAGAAGGCTTCGATGTGGTGATCGCCAATGACGGCCGGAAGGCGTTGGAACTGTTCGACGCGGAAAATCCCGATCTGATTTTGCTGGACATTATGCTGCCCGAATTGGACGGCTGGCAGGTGTGCCGCGAAATCCGCAAAAAGTCGCAGTGCCCTATCATCATGCTTACCGCTAAGGGAGAGGTATTTGATAAGGTGCTGGGTCTGGAACTGGGTGCGGACGACTATGTGGTCAAGCCCTTTGAGGCGAAGGAGGTTATCGCGCGTATTAAGGCTGTATTGCGCCGTCTAAATAAAAATACCGATGATACCATCAAGGAAGTCAAATACGATAAACTCTCTATCAATCTGACAAACTATGAGCTGAAGGTCAACGGCGTACAGATCGACACTCCTCCCAAGGAGATGGAGCTTATTTACCATTTGGCCAGCAATCCAAACCGCGTATTTACCCGCGACCAGCTTCTCGACGAAGTATGGGGGTTCGATTACTATGGTGATTCCCGCACGGTGGACGTGCATGTCAAGCGCTTGCGCGAAAAGCTGGAGGGCGTGTCGGATAAATGGGCTCTTAAAACGGTATGGGGTGTTGGCTATAAATTTGAAGTAAAAGAATGAAAATGGGGGCGTTTAGAATGCAGAAATCCCTATTTTCAAAATATTTACGCATCACCTCTCTCATTATCCTTGTAAGCTTTTTGTGTTTGGGTACTGTGATGATTTTGGTTGTTTCACAGTATTGGCAGGCAGAAAAGCGCGAACTGCTCTTGCGCAACGCACGCAGCGTGGCAGAGATTGCCGAAAGTAATACTTTCTTCGACGGCGTACAATATAATCTTGACGGAAACCGTCTTGCCGCTTTTATGGAGGCTTTTGCCGACTCGAGCGACTCTGACATCTTTTTGACCGATCGTGGCGGCAACTGGCTTGTCTCCTCCTCCGGCAACGCCGAAAATCCTGACCAGTCCATAGCTGTGGCCAGTTCATATATACAGCCGGCCTTGAACGGAGGCTATGATGGAATGGGTACATTGGGCGGCATTTATCAAAAACCCCACTATGTTGTGGGCGTGCCGATCTCTATACAGAGCGCTTCCGGTAAAATCACCGTGATCGGCGCGGTGTTTGCCGCTTCTGACGTACAGTTAATGGATGGTTACCGGCGCGATATTATTAAAATGTTTTTATTTGCGGCCGTACTCACCTTCCTTGTTTCATTTGCTGTGGTGTGGGTGTTCTCTTACCGTATGGCACGTCCTTTGCGCGAAATGGCGAGAGCTGCTCATGAATTTGGCAGCGGCAACTTTTCTATCCGTGTGAAAGCTAACACCGACGACGAAATAGGACAGCTCGCTTTGGCGTTTAACCATATGGCCAACTCCCTCGCTTCCAGCGAGAATGTGCGCCGTAATTTTATTGCTAACGTCTCTCACGAGCTGAAAACGCCTATGACTACTATCGCCGGTTTTATTGATGGTATCCTCGACGGGACGATTCCGGCGGAAAAACAGCCGTATTACCTGAAAATCGTTTCGCAGGAGGTAAAGCGGCTCTCACGGCTTGTACGCACTATGCTCGATTTGTCGCGCATTGATAACGGCGAGCTTAAGTTGCGCCCCAGCCGCTTCGATATTGCACATACCATTGTGGAAGCTTTGCTGTCGTTTGAAAAAAGTATCGAAGAAAAAAATCTTCAGATCCAAGGATTGGAAGATCTGGACAGCTTATTTATTGACGGCGATCCCGATATGATCCATCAGGTGCTATATAACCTTATCGAAAACGCTGTGAAGTTCACCAATCCGTACGGATACATCCGGTTTTTCATACAGGATCTGCCCGACCGCGTTCAGGTTGCCATCCGCAATAGCGGGCAGGGGATTCCTGCTGATGAGGTACCGCTTATTTTTGACAGATTCTATAAGACGGATAAGTCACGCAGCCAAGACAAAACCGGTATGGGACTCGGTCTTTATATCGTGAAAACTATCATCAAATTGCACAACGGCGAAATTACCGTAAGCAGCGTGGAAAATGAATACTGTCAGTTCCAATTCTGGCTTCCGAAGATCACAGTAGTTGAATCTACTAAGGCCATTAAGGACGAATCTATTTCAAAAAATGAAAAATAACACCGTTGGGAGGCACTTTGCATCATGAACGATGAAGAGAAAAAAGAGGGGAGAGAAAACGATTCTCCTTCCTTACAGAAAAAACCGGAGGGATTTTTCTCCCCACATCAGCAGAAAAAACCGGAGAACCATTGGAATGCTGCGCAAGAAACGGCAGATATCCCCAAGGAGGACGTCGAAAAGGATGACTCCCCCTCTATAGAGCAGGAACCTGCACAGGATCAAGGCACTGGCTCTGCTCCAGAAGCAACGCCCCAGCCCCCACAACCTTCTTACGAGCCGAAACCGTGGGAGACATTTGCTGCCAAACAGGCCCAGTCGTCTTCCCAACAACCGCTTTCCGGCGTACAACCAAACTCGGCCCCACAGCAGCCAAATTTTCCTGGGCAGCCGACAGGCGCAAGGCCGGAATATCGGCCGCAGGGGCCGGGGGAATATTCCGCCGGACAGGGAAGCGCCCCTAGACAGCCGGGTGCTTATCCGCCGCCTTATGCCGGTCAGCAGCATCCCTATCAGGCCCCCGGAGCTTATCCGGGAGGAAACGGACCGTGGCAGGGTTATTCGCCCAACGGGCACGGCGGAGCATGGCAACCGCCTCAGGGACCGCAGCATAGTCAACAGGGCCAACCGGGTTATCCCCAGCAGCCGCCCTACGGCCAGCCTCCCTATTCCGGTCAGCCGCCTTATCCTCCGTATACAAACGGATATCCTCCTTATGCGCCTAAGCCGCCGAAAAGCCGTGGCTTTAAGGTGTTTATGGGGATTTTAATCGCCGCACTTGTTATCTTTGTAATCGGTCTATTTGTCTCTTCCATTTGGAGCGCGTTTAATATGCCCGCTGAACCTTCTACCTCTAACAGCGAGATGCTTCCGCCGGATGGAAATCAACAGCCCGAAGAGCAGCAGCCGGAGTTGCCGGAACCTTCCGGCAATGCGACGCCTGCTCCCAGCGGGAACGTTACCAACCCTAATTCTTCTGGCATAACACTTCAGGCAAAACCGCAAGGAAACGGCTTGGAGGCAACCGAAGTGTATGAAAAGGTCGCGCCCTCCATTGTCTGTGTGCTCACACAGACACAGATGTATTCCGGCATTGGTTCCGGCATCATTGCCACCGAAGACGGCTATATTTTTACCAACTCTCATGTGATTAACGATTCTTTGGATGTAAGCGTGACGGTGCTGCTGCATGACGGTAATCAGTACGAGGCCGCTATCGTCGGCTTCGACAAGATCACCGATTTGGCCGTGCTCAAAATTGATGCGTCTGGCTTAACACCCGCCGAGTTCGGCAACTCTGACGATTTGATAGTGGGCGAGACTGTTTATGCCATCGGCAACCCCAGCAGCGTACAGTACGCCAGCTCGATGACAAACGGGATCGTCTCTGGGCTTAATCGTCCCGTCAGTTACAGCAACTCTGACAACATGACGTATATCCAGACAAACGCGGCTATTAGCCCCGGCAACTCGGGCGGCGCCCTTGTCAATGCTTATGGGCAGGTAGTCGGGATTACCTCTTCAAAAATTTCTGGCGTCTCTTACGAGGGCCTAAACTTCGCCATTCCCACGGCACGGGCCAAAACGATTCTCGACGATCTTATGACATCGGGATATGTTTCTGGTAGACCGCGTCTGGGCATCACCGGCCGCGATGCTTACGCCGTCTATGGAGGTACGGGAGGCGGTGTCGAAATCGCTTCTATCGAAAATGAAAGCCCCTTGAGCGGTCAGGCTCAAATCGGCGATATTATCATCGCTGTCGATGGGGAATCCCTCTCCACGATGGATGAGCTGTTCCAGATCCTCGGCACCCACAGCCCCGGCGATCAGCTCACGCTCACCCTTTTCCGCAACGGGCAGCAGTTCGATATTACGATTACGCTGCTTGAAGATCGCGGCGAGATTCAAACGACACCGCAGCAGCCTACTATGCAATAAATCAAAAATTAAAATATTCCGTTGCAGCTTTGCACAGGATCTTCCCCATAAAAACACTTCTTAAATAAAATCCCCCGATGTAGGAAAACGAAAGTACTACATCGGGGGATTTTTTATATTGTATGGCTGCAAAGCTTGAGATTTGACGGACTTAACCTTCTAATTTCTTTCATAAATATGACAGGAAACGCGATAGGATATGACAGCACCTGCCAAAAGTATCAAAATGGCAGCCGCCCCGCTTACCACTGCCGCTGGGACATAGGAGAGACAAAGTTTCAAAAACGGAACGGAAACGACAGCGGCGGCAAAAAGGATGGCAAAACCTACTAACAGAAAGATTCTCCCCCTTTGTACTCCAAACCGGTAGATAAGCGGGATCGTAAGGAGCTGCACAAACATACTGGAAAACGCTGTTCCTATAATAGTACCAGCAGCCGCCACCGCGTTCTCCGAAACACTATGCAAGGCTATGTCCACACAGAATATGACAGTTCCTATAAGGATTCCCGCAGCCAGCGAGATCCCTGCTGTGAGATACCGGGAGAGAACAATCTGTTTATGGGAGAGAGGCAGCGATCGCGCATAGAGATCCCAATGGCTCGATTCATCGTAGGCAAAGACGGATATCGGAAGGTTCGCCAGAAGGTACACGGTTACTATCACGGCAATGGACGTTTGGTTTGTGGCAATAAATAGGATATTGTAAATGAGCAAAAATATCCCCGCACTTTTGATGTACCGCCGCAGGCTGAGAAAATCTTTTAAAATCAAACCGCTCATAGAGTCTCCCCCTTTGTATAAAGGATCATGATGTCGTCAAGTGAAACGGGCTGTACCGGAAAACGAGGATATTTTTTCTGTGCGGCTCGTCTGTCACGTACGAGCGCTTCACAGCCAAACATCCCGCGGCGCACACATACAGCGTCTTCCGGCTGCAGGGAATGCAGCTGCGCTTGCGGCAGCTGCATCACACCGTACTCTTCCAAAATCTTATCACACGGCAGGCTGAATACCACTTTTCCTTTGTGTAGGAAGGTGATACCGTCGGCTAGGCGCGGAAGATCGGAAGTAATGTGGGTGGAAAACACTATCGTGTGGGTTTCGTCCTCCATAAATTCTCGGAAAATATCGAGGATTTCGCCGCGCACAACGGGATCGAGACCGCTGGTCGCTTCATCCAGCAGCAAAAGTCGCGGTTTTCGCGACAGCGCGCACGCGATTGCCAGCTTCATTTTCATCCCGCGGGAATACTCCTTCACCGTTTTGCCCTTTGGCAGCTCGAACTTCTCTAAATACTGTCCGTACAGCGTTTCGTCCCACTGCCGATAGAGCCGGCGCAGCACCGCAGAAAGATCACTGGGGCGAAAATCAATAGGAAAACAGCATTCGTCAAATACCGCTGCGATCTCGCTGCGAACTTCGCTGCCGGGATTCTCCTTTCCAAAGATGCGAATCTCTCCTTCGTCGCGGCGGATAGCCTCCAAAATCAGCTTTATTGTGGTTGTTTTGCCTGCGCCATTCTCCCCGATGAAACCCATCACACTTCCCTGGGGAACCGAAAATGTGATGTGATCGAGCAAAAATCCCGGATATTTTTTCGTCAAGTTCCGGATTTCCAATGCGTTTGCCATACTTTCTCCCTCTTTTCCTCTCTCAAAGAGCACTATACAAAGTTTGCAGCATCTCTATTAATTCTTGCATCGTAATATTTCCCACACGAGCCGCGTCCACCGCGGCTTGCAGCCCTTCTTCTGCGCGGCGGAGCTGTTCTTCCCGCACAAGCTCCAAATTTTTTCGCGCAACAAAACAGCCCTTGCCTGTCATTGTAACCAGAAAACCCTCTTTCTCCAATTCTTCATAGGCGCGCTTCGTGGTAATGACGCTGATGCGAAGTTCCTTTGCCAGCAGGCGCATGGAGGGCAGCATTTCTCCTTCTTCCAGTTTTCCTGAAAGAATTTGTTCCTTAATCTGCCGGACGATTTGCTCGTAGATGGGCCTGCCGTCCGTATTACTGATAAAAATATCCATTCCATCACCTGCCTTTTCGTTTTCTTGTGTCTATACTGTATATACCGTATATATACAATACAACGTAAATTTGTGTTTGTCAAGAAAAAAAATAAAAAAATTTTTTTACACTTGACCATTTTTGGTCAAATTGGGGCGTTTTTTGAGGGTATAGTGAAAGGAGGTTTTTCCAGACATGACAAAAACAGCGAAAAAAGTGCTGCGCGGCTATGAACGGCTCGCTTTTGGAGGAATTCAAGACGCTGTGCGGCTGCTGTTTTCGGATGAAGTAGGTGCTGCAGATTTGGACGAGATGGATTTGTTCAGCGTGGCTGAGATCCGCCGTCCAAAAGGAGGAGGAATGGAAATCAAATTTTTTGACAGGCTCAAGGCGCTTCAGTGTATGCAGGGGCTTGACGCCGATGGAAAGGAGGGGGTTTCTGGATTTTACCGCGCGCTTGAGGAAGGCGTGCGCGCTTTTGAAGGGGATGACGCATGAGTTTTGTACGATTTTCCGCACGGCAGATGCAGGCCCTTTGTTGGTGGTGTTCGGGAAGCCCGCATACACGGAAAACCGCTTTGATTTGCGACGGCGCTGTACGCAGCGGAAAAACAG
>CALWIX010000008.1 GCA_944380825.1 uncultured Clostridia bacterium
CGAAATGCCTACCACCACCGATGAGTTCTATCAGGTGCTCAAGGCGTTCAAAGAGCAGGATCCCAACGGCAACGGCAAAGCCGACGAAATCCCGCTGACCTATTTTCCGAACGCCATGTATGAAGGCGATTATTCCCTCTCCGGCGCGTTCGGCGTAGTCGATAACACCAAGCACATCATGATTAAAGACGGTACGGCCGTGTTCTCTAACACCCAGGACGGCTACAAGGATTATATTAAGTATCAGGCGCAGCTGTATGCTGAAGGTCTGCTGGATCCGGAAGTGTTTACACAGGATTCTTCTCAGTACTATGCTAAGAATCAGGGCGAAGACGCCACCATCGGCGTGTTCAGCGCTTATGCTCCGGAATCCTTCTGCGGCACCGATCGCGCTAATGAGGAATATACCCTCCTGCCTCCGCTCAAAGGGCCCAACGGCGATCAGCTTTGGAACAAGTACAGCCTGAGCTTCTACGGCGGCAAGATTCTGATTACCTGCGATAACGAGTATCCGGAGGCCACCATTCGCTGGGCCGACGAATTCTTTGATGCTACCATGTCTATCCGCGTCCACTGGGGCGAGATCGGCGATAACCTTATCGACAACGGCGACGGCACCTACTCGGTCAACCCGGATGTTCCAGAAGGCCAGTCTGTCGATACGTATCGTTATGTCACGGCTCCTGCATTCTATGGCCCGGGCGTGCTGCTCGCTTCCACCTATGAGAAGCTCAATTTGAGTGAGGATAGAGTCAAGAAACAGCAGTATTATGAGGTTTACGATCCGTTCACCGTGGAGGAATATCTCCCCACTGTCCGTCTGCCGGAAGCTGATCAGGAGATCGTGGCGCAGTATTTCACCGATATCGACACCTATGTGGAAAACAATAAGGCGAAGTGGATCGTCGGTGAAGGCGATGTGGATGCCGAGTGGGAAACCTTCAAATCCGATTTGGATAAGATGAACGTTGCGGAGTACGTTGCTGTATACCAGAGGGCTTACGATAACTCCAAGGCGGAATAAAACAGTCTGATTGCCCGCAGGCGGCGCGAACGACTTCCGCATAGGGCTATCGTACAGAAAGGAAAGGGTGCTTGCGACTATGAAAACAGCACAGACCGTCCATCGCAAAAGTCTTGGCAGACGGATCATTTCCTCATGGCAGCTGTATGTGCTGCTTCTGCCGGCCCTTGCGTATTTCGCCGTATTTCGTTACGCGCCGCTGTACGGGATACAGATCGCATTTCGCAACTATATGCCGCGCAGCGGAATTTGGGGCAGTGAATGGATTGGACTCGACAACTTTGAGCGCTTTTTTAACGGCTTTAACTTTGTGAGCCTGCTCTCGAATACCATTACGCTGGCGGTACTCCAGCTGGTGGCGAATTTCCCGATTCCGATCATTCTCGCGCTGGTGATGAACTACATCAAGAACCAGCGTTTCAAACGCGCGACACAGCTGATTGTGTATGCGCCGTACTTTATTTCCACCGTCGTGCTTGTAGGTATGCTCAATATCTTCTTCAGTCTCGACGGCCTTGTCAATCAGTTTATTCAGATTTTCGGCGGCGAGCCCATCCTGTTTTTGAACATGGAGAGCATGTTCCGTCCGATGTACGTCCTCTCCGATGTATGGCAGACGATGGGCTGGAACTCGATTATCTATCTGGCGGCTCTCTCCGGCGTCAGTCCGGAGCTGCACGAGGCGGCCATCGTCGATGGCGCCAATAAGTTCCAGCGCGTGTTCCATATCGATATTCCGCATATTTTGCCGACGGTTGTCATCATGCTCATTTTGAATGTGGGAATGATCATGAGCTTAGGCTTTGAGAAAGCGTACCTCATGCAGAACGACCTGAATCTGGGCAAGTCAGAGATAATCGCTACTTATGTATATAAGGTGGGTATCCAGCAGGCCCAGTACGGCTTCTCCACCGCTGTGGATATTTTCAACTCCGTTATCAACCTGATCCTGCTGCTGAGCGTCAATAAGATCAGCAATAAGATCAGCGGCAGTTCGCTTTGGTAAGGAGGGGGAAAGTATGGCGAAGAAAAAGTCCGAATTTGGCAGTGAGATTTTTGCGGATAAGATATTTGATATTATCAACTGGATCATTGTGCTCTTTGTGCTGCTTGTGATCTGTTATCCGCTGTATTTTATCTTTATTGCATCGTTTTCCGACCCAGACATGGTCACAAACGGCGAAGTCCTCTTCTTTCCGCGGGGGATCAGTCTGCGCAGTTATGAGCGCACCTTCCAGTACGCTGATATTTGGAGCGGTTATCTCAACTCTCTGATCAATACATTCCTCGGCACGATTATCAGCGTTTCCGCCACCATTGCGGCGGCCTACGCCCTCTCGCGCAAGGAGATGCCCGGCTGCGGTTTGTTTATGAAACTCATCACCTTTACAATGTTTTTCAGCGGCGGTCTAATTCCCACCTATCTCATTGTAAAGGGTCTGGGCCTGTACAATACGCGTGCGGTTTTGCTGCTTATCAGCGCCGTCAGCGCTTACAATCTCATCATCGCGCGCAGCTTTATGATAGCAAACGTCCCTGAAGAATTACACGAGGCCGCCACCCTTGACGGGTGTGACGAGTTCAAGTTCTTCTTTAAAGTGGCTGTTCCAATTTCAAAAGCGCTTTTGAGCGTGATGATCCTGCTGTACGCTGTGGCGCAGTGGAACTCCTATTTCAATGCGCTGGTCTATATTTCGGATAGAAAACTTTATCCCCTTCAGGTTATCCTGCGCGAGCTGCTCATTCAAACAGAGTCTACCGCCGGCAGGGTAGCCGGTGATGCTGCTTCGCAGGCTGAGATGCGCAAACTTGCCAATATGCTTAAGTACAGCGTAATTATCGTCTCTTCCGTACCGCTGCTTATCGCGTATTCATTTGTGCAGAAGTACTTTGAAAAGGGTATGATGATCGGCGCTATAAAAGGATAACAGTTCGAGCTTTGCTCTACCAACGGTGATGGGAGGCCCTTGCCCCCAACATTTCTTTCCCGATAGCGCTGCACACTGTGTACGAAACTGGATTGCAGGTTCACATCCGCTGTCTTGCGGATATTCGAAACGAAAGGGAAAGTTAGAATGTATTTTATGGGGGATGCGCTGATTTGGCGCGTCCCCTTTTTTGTAGGAAAATTTTCAAAATACAGCCCGGGGCGGCGAAAAAGCGCCTATCCATCCATGCGGCCTGAGAAAGAGTACCCAATTTGTGGCAAGGCGAGGCTTTTGCGCGCAGAGCAAAGGCAGCGTAAACCAAGCCCCCATCAGGATTTGAAGTGAAAACGCAGCTTATAAAGGAGGATGACTTATGAAATGGAATTTTGATGTGCTCCCGGAACGTTTCCGGCGCGCCTTTGACGAAACAAAAGGAATTTTGAGGCTTTCTTCTGAGCCGGATGGTCTTCCAGTAAACGTAGTAAATGATCCGAATGGGCTATTTGTCGAAAAAACGCCGAGCGGCGCTGTATTGCATATTCAAAACGATACGCAGTTTGCACGGGCGCTTAGCCTTCTTGCCCAAGGCGAGTTTTCGCAAACGCCGAAAGCGCCTATTTACCGCCGTCTGGAGCTTTTGTGGGACTGCTCCCGCAACGCTGTACCGAATTTTGAGGGATTTTGCAAAATGATTCGCCATCTCGCCCTTATGGGATATACAGGCGTACAGCTTTATATTGAGGACATTTACGAGATGGAAAAATATCCGTATTTTGGCTACCAGCGCGGCCGCTATACCGCCGCGCAGCTGCGCCGTATGGATGAATACGCGAAGATCTTTTCCATAGAACTTGTGCCGAGCATTCAAACGCTCGCCCATCTGATGCAGCCGCTGCGCTGGAAGGCATTCCAAAATGTGCATGACTGCGGCGATATCCTCCTTGCGGGAGAGGAGGAAACGTATGAGCTCATCGAAGAAATGGTGAAAACCATGGCTGAAAATCTTTCCAGCCGGAGGATTCATATCGGGATGGACGAAGCGCATATGCTCGGCCTCGGGAAATATCTGGACAAACACGGCTATCAGGACAGGATGGAGATCATGCTCTCCCATCTGGATCGCGTGATGGAGATCGTGCGTCGTTATGGCTACCGCCCGATGATGTGGAGCGATATGTTTTATCGTCTGCTCAATAAGGGTGAGTATTATGCCGATGCCGCCGAGCTCTCTGCGCAGGAGAAGGCGAAAATTCCCCAGGATGTCTCCCTCGTTTACTGGGATTATTATTCGATGGAAAAAGAAAAGTACAGTAAGATGATCAAGAGCCATAAAAAGATGTTCCCCGAGGTTTCTTTTGCGGGCGGCGCGTGGAACTGGATAGGCTTTGCGCCGAATAACGCTTACAGCCTTGCAGCCGGTGCGCTTGCTCACGAAAGCTGCAAAGAGAACGGGATCTCGGATGTGCTTGTGACGACATGGGGTGACGACGGCGCGGAGTGTTCTGTGTTTACGGTGCTTCCTACGCTTCAATTCTGGGCGGAGTGCTGTTATGCCGATAACGGCGCCGAAGAATATGTGGCGCCGCGGTTTGCCGTGTGCACAGGGGGCGATTACGGCGATTTTCTAAAGCTGGATCTTCCCAATTTCCCGCCGGATAATGAAAAACCCGGTCTGTGCGGGGCAGATCCCACACGGTACCTGCTGTATCAGGATGTTTTATATGGTCTGTGCGATTGGCACGTTTCGCCCCAGTACGCAGACTACTACCGCCAAGCGGCGCAGCAGCTTAGCGAATGCGCGCTGCGCAATGAGGGGTGGAATATCTATTTCCGTACCCAGCAGGCGCTGTGTGAGCTTTTGGCGGAGAAGTGCACTTTGGGGATAGAACTGCGCGAAGCGTATTTTGCCCAAGATCGTGCGGCGCTGGAGACGATTGCAAACGATAAACTTTCCGCGGCAGTGGCAAAGTTAGATCGCTTTGTACAGCAGTACCGTGTGCAGTGGCTGACGGATTTCAAAGTGTTTGGGCTGGAGATATTCGATCAGCGTACCGGCGGACTGCGTGCGCGTCTGCTGGCGGCGCAGGATCGCATACGGCAGTATCTTTCGGGAGAGATTGCCCGTCTGGACGAACTGGAAGAGCAGCGGCTTCCCTTTGACTGCCGTGATAAGGATGCGCAGGGCTCCCGCATGATGAAGTTTGCGTTCTGGAAAGACATCATCAGTGCCAGCGTAGTTACCGACTGAGTACCCTAGTCAAACGAGACTGTCAAAAACGGCAAAGATTTTAGATAAGCTTTTTTAAAACTTACAGGTATGGTCAGAGCCGCCGTAAAGTAAAAAAGCCGCAAAAGCGGCCGGAAAACAGACGGACACGTAAATGGGAACGCTTGCCTATACACCGCATACTCATGTTATCTTTTAAAACTTTTCTGCAAACTGAAAAAAATGCAGGCTCTCCATTTTTTGGAAAGCCTGCATTTTTATATCTATATAATTCTCTGCACAGCCGGGGAATTAGCTGCCGGTGACCTGTGTAAGAGTAACCTCTGCATTGAAGATCTCGCCGGTGCTTGGACGGCCGATCTCCAAAGTGACGGTGTCGCCCGGTTTTTTAGAGGTGACCACAGCGGTGACTGTTTCGGAGGAAGTAATGTCCTGTCCGTCTATCTGCATAATCACGTCGCCGTCCTCAATGCCTGCGCTGCGCACGGAATCGCTGCTGATGTCGACAATATACATACCGGTGGGCAATCCGTTGAAACGAGCGGTAATACTATCGATATACTGTACGGTCACACCCAGCGCGGCACGGTCACGCACATAGCCATAAGCCTTCAGATCGCTGATGATTGGCTGTGCATCGTCAATCGGAATGGCAAAGCCTAGGCCCTCGTAGCCTTCTTTTACAATTTTGGCGGAGTTAATTCCTACAACCTGCCCCTTCATATTGACAAGCGCGCCGCCGGAGTTGCCGGGGTTAATAGCAGCATCCGTCTGGATATACGTCATGTTCAGTCCGGAGGAATCCTGTACCACGCGGTTGAGAGCAGAGACGTAGCCCATCGTGACGCTGGAGCTAAATTCCATACCGCCCGGGTTACCAACAGCCATAACCTCTTCGGCTACCTGCAGGTCGCTGGAAGAACCGAACTCTGCCGGGGTTAAATCGGTTGCATCCACTTTAATAACAGCCAGATCCGTGATGCTGTCACTGCCGACAAGTTCCGCCTCGTAGGTAGTGCCGTCATAGGTGACAACCTTGAGCGATGTCGCACCGTCTATAACGTGAGCGTTTGTGATGATATAGCCATCGGCCGTAGCAATAATTCCGGAGCCCTCGCCCGCCGGAAGCACATCACTGTCATCCGTTTCGGTAGACATGCCGTTTGTCCAGTTATAGCGGTTGCTGATCTGATAATTCTGGATGCATACTACCGACGGAAGAATCTTCTGGGCAACTTCTTCGGCGGTCAGTTCTTCACCGGAAACAACCTTCGTAGTGGAGGAAGAAGCGCTGGACGGATCGATTTTATTGAGTACAAATAAAGGTTCCGTGTTTGTGGTGGTATTGATAGAAATGACGCCGTTGTTGACAAGTGACGTAAAGCCCGCCAGTGTACCGGCAGAAACGACACAGCAAGCGAGTACGCCGGCCACAACCTTCAGTACAAGCTTTTTGCCTTTTGACATAGGCTTTTTCTCTTTGGGCGGTTCATAATTCCAGCCGCCCTGGGGCGAACTGCCCGGCTGATAAGAGGAATGGTAGTAGCTGCCGTTCCAAGAGGTCTGCTGGCTTTGATCCTGTCCGGGCACCGTATAGGAATTCTGTCCTTCTACAGGATTTTGCCACGAAGCACCCGTGCTGGCATTATAATTGGATTGGATTTCTTGCTCGCTTGAAGAGTCGTTTTGCTGCCCATTATAAGGGGTGTTGTTCTGGTTATTTTCATAAGAGTTATTATTCTCATAAGGGTTATACATAACCGTCATCCTTTCTATCGAGTCCGGAATATGGTATCTTCCGGTATCTTTTGTTTTTTACTGTGATTTTATTATGTCATTTGATTGTGAAATGATTGTGACAATCGGTTATATATTTTATTACATTTCAAAGAAGTTTATGTGACAGAAAGGCTTTATTGGGTCAGATTCGTGTGATTTTAGAGGATTTGAGTCCATTCCCGTGCACTGGAAAAGTAATAATCGCACAAGCCGCGTAAATACGTTTCTTCTTTAGCGAAAGAAGGATCATATACCGCAGCCGTAAGAAATCCAGCGTCTTTAGCGGTTTTCAAGGCATGAGAAGCGTCGTCGAATACGATAACCTCATGGAAATCCTCAGCGCCCAAAAGGCTGGCGCATTGGTGGAAGATCGCGGGCGTTTCTTTGCCGGAACCCGCTTCTGTGCAGGTGCGGATGAATTCGAAGAAGTCCAAAATTCCAAGGCGGCCCAGCGCCAGCTCGACGTGTACACGTTCGCTGGCCGACGCCACACACATTTTGATCCCCGCCTGCCAAAACTGCAACAAAGCCTCCCGCACGCCGTCCTTCAAGGAGACATTGTACCGGTATTCATGGCAGCCCATTTCGTCAATTTCCCGGCAGATGTCCTGCGCAGAGAGCTCCGGAAGATATTTTTGGTGCAGATATTCGCCGGCGAGCGGTAGCGTCATGGTTTTGAAGATGTCGTGAAGCTCCTGCGGAGAAGCCTCGATATGGTGGTTTCGGATAAAATTCTCGTCCACCTGTCTCCAAACGTACATAGAGTCAAGCAGCGTGCCGTCCATATCAAAAATAATGTATTTCATCATAAAAGGAATTCCTTTCCTTTCTCAAAATGGTTCCGTCTTTCTCCCCGAGGAATCAGGAGATGCCTTGCGCAAACAGTCAGGACATTTACCGTAAATGGTCAAACTATGTCCTTCAATAGAGAAACCGGTCTGCTTCGCAATTTCCTCTTCCACAGCCGTCAAAGGGCAGCTTTGCAGCCGAATCCTTTTATCACATTGTGTGCATACAAGATAATGACCGTGCTGCCGGCAGGACGTGTACCGTACGACTCCATCGTTTAAGCTTTCTTTTTGGATGAGACCTTCCGCGCAGAATCGTTCCAAATTGCGGTATACCGTAGACAGAGCAATCGTAGGACAGCACTCCCGCAATTTTTCGTAAAGCATTTCCGCCGTCATCGGCCCCTCGTTTTGTTCCATTAAACGTACAATGGCCTGTCTCTGTTTTGTATTCTTCATGGTTCCTCCTTGCCGCAAGACCGCTCGACAGCAGCGGCCTGCGTCCTTTTTCGCAGACTACACAGATGCTTGCCGCCCAGCTAAAGTGTAAACCACCTGCGGTGTGCCGGTGCCGCGGGGTGACAGAGAGGATACAGCAAGCAGAGAGCCTCTCTGAAAGCATCAGGAATCACTTTGGACTGTGCGGATGTTGGCCATCAGCTTTTAAGTTTGTACGGTAATGGCTTTACGATAAGCAAGGGGAGACAATCCCATCTCTTTGTGGAAGCATTTGCAGAAAGTCGAAGAATCATGAAAACCGCAGGAAAGGGCAATTTCGGTGATGGAATATTCCTTCTTGCGAAGCATGGTGCGTGCAGCGTCTAAACGATATTGCGTGAGATACTCTTTGGGGGATTTTCCGCAGCGGCTGCGGAAAATCCGATATAAATAAGTTCGATCAATCCCCACAAACTGCGCCACATCCATGACCGAAACGGGATACCCAAAGTTGTTGCGAATGTACGCGACAGCTGCTCGAAAGTAAAGCTCCTCGCCGGAAAAACCGGCGTAAGAATCTGCTTCCCGTAGAATGCAGGCATAAATCAGGTAAAACCAGCCGGTCATGCTCTCTGAGCAAAACCGACCGCTCTCGAATTCCGCGATAGCCCGTGTAAAAAAGAATTCTATCTGCTCCACCGTCTGAAATCGGCAGACAAGGTTTTGAGAAAGTCCGTATTCTTCCAGCAGCCGGTCCGCCTCGGGTCCGTCGAACGCCATCCAAGAATATTCCCACGGATCGGCGCAGTCGGCCTCATAATAAGTCGTCTCTCCGGGACGGATCAAAAACGCCTGTCCGCCTGCTAACGAGAAATCACGCTGCGCGGTTCGGTAAATTCCTTTTCCCCGAAGGATGAAATGAATCAGATAATGCTGGCGCACGGCCGGGCCGAAAAAATGTCCTGGCGCGCATTTTTCTGTTCCGCAAAAATAGACAGATAGTGGCGCGGCGGACGGACTTGCGTGCATGAAAACACCCTCTTTGCGTTTGAAACATTTTGACAATTTTTTTCTACAAAATCTCTATCCGTATTTCAGAAAAAATTATATGATAAATTCAGAAATTCTGCAAGGGGAAAAAGCAATTTCCACCATTTTAGCAACAGGAGGAAGCAGTATATGGTAAAAATTACATTTATGGGAGCTGGCAGCACCGTGTTTGCTCGGAATGTACTGGGGGATTGTATGTGTTCGCCTGCGCTGTGCGAATCGGAAATCGCTCTGTACGATATCGACGCAAAGCGTTTGGAAGATTCCAAGATTATTCTCGATGCCATTAACCGCAATATCAACGGGGGAAAAGCGGCAATTAAAACATATTTAGGTGAAGAAAACCGCCGGGAGGCGCTGCGGGGGGCTGATTTTGTAGTCAATGCGATTCAGGTCGGCGGATACGAACCCTGCACCGTGATCGATTTTGAGATCCCGAAAAAATACGGCCTTCGCCAAACGATCGCCGATACGCTGGGGATCGGCGGAATTATGCGCGGCTTGCGTACGATTCCGGTGATGGAGGAGTTTGCACGCGACATAGAAGCTGTTTGTCCAAACGCTTGGCTGCTCAATTATACCAATCCCATGGCTATTTTAAGCGGCTATATGCAAAGGTATACAAAAGTAAAAACAATAGGATTGTGCCACAGCGTGCAGGTATGTTCGTCAACCTTACTGAAAGAACTGAATATGGAGGATAAACTGGAAGGCCGTACTGAACTCATCGCGGGAATCAACCATATGGCGTGGCTGCTGAAAATCCACGATAAAGACGGCGTCGATCTGTACCCCGAAATCCGCCGCCGGGCTTTGGAGAAAAACCGCGCGGAAAAGCACAATGATATGGTGCGCTTTGAGTATATCAACAGTCTCGGCTATTACTGCACCGAATCGAGCGAGCATAACGCTGAATATAATCCGCTGTTTATTAAGAGCAAATACCCCGAAATGATCGAAGAATACCAAATCCCTCTCGACGAATATCCGCGCCGCTGTGTGAGTCAGATTGAGGGCTGGGAAAAAGAGCGCGCCGATATTCTCAACGATGGAAAAATTACCCACGAGCGCAGCAAAGAGTATGCATCGTATATTATGGAAGCGATTGTGACGAATACCCCTTATAAAATTGGCGGCAACGTGCTCAACACAGGCCTTATCGACAACCTTCCCTCCGACGCCTGCGTAGAGGTTCCCTGCCTTGTCGATGGCAGCGGCATCACCCCCTGCCATGTAGGACGGCTTCCAGCGCATCTGGCGGCTATGAATATGACAAACATCAATGTGCAGTTTCTGACTATCGAAGCAGCCGTTACGAAGCGCCGCGAGGATATTTATCATGCGGCGATGCTCGATCCGCACACCGCCGCCGAGCTGAACATCCGTGATATTAAGGCAATGTGCGACGAACTTGTGCAAGCGCATGGCGAGTATATGCAGATGTATCGCTGATGTTTCTGAAAACAAAGAGGATCCCCCTGCCGCAGCAGGGGGATCCTCTTTGTTTTCGCAGAACCATAGCGGCAAAATCGCACGGCGAAAGGGGGAACAAAATGAACCGATTCTCCCTATGAAATTCTCCGCTTTTTCCTCGTGGGAAAGAGACGGGGAAAAAAGATTCCCCCGTGCTGAGGGGGAATCTCACAAAGGTATAAAGGACAGCGGCCGCACAGGTGCGGATCGAGAGCAGTCCTGCGCGCCGGTATATGGGCGAAGATGAAAGCAGTCTGTCGCCCGAATATTATACGTTGAAGCGGAACAGGACGATGTCGCCGTCTTGCATCACATATTCTTTGCCTTCGCTGCGCACAAGTCCCTTTTCTTTTGCGATAGCCATGGTGCCGCATTTCATCAAATCGTCGAAAGAAATAACTTCCGCGCGAATGAAACCGCGTTCAAAATCCGAATGAATTTTTCCGGCGGCTTGAGGAGCTTTCGTCCCCTTGGTGATGGTCCAAGCGCGCACTTCGGGCTGTCCGGCGGTCAAATACGAAATCAGGCCCAGCAGGCTGTAACACTCGCTTATCAGCCGGTCAAGGCCGGATTCGGTTAAGCCCATATCGGAAAGGAAAAGCTCCTTTTCCTCGCGATCCATCCCGGCAATTTCGGCTTCAATTTCCGCACAAATGGGCAAAACGCCGGCGTGCTCCGAGTCTGCAATCTTCTTAACGGTCTGAAAATACGGATTATTTTCCACGCCGCCCTTAAAATCGTCCTCGCTCATATTGGCGGCATAAATAATGGGCTTATTTGTCAGAAGTGAAACACTCGAAAGCAGTTCGGCCTCTTCCGGCGAGCAGTCTACACTGCGTGCCGGCTTGCCTTCGTTGAGCGCCTCTTTGACACGCTGAAAGAAGTCATAATCCGCCTGATACTTCTTATCGGCTTTCACCATTTTCTGCGTTTTATCAATGCGGCGATCCAGCACTTCCATATCGGAGAGAATCAGCTCCACATTGATCGTTTCAATGTCGCGGGCAGGGTCGATGCTCCCCTCTACATGAACAATGTCATCGTTTTCGAAGCAGCGCACTACATGGACGATAGCATCCACCTCGCGGATGTTGGCAAGAAATTTATTGCCCAGCCCTTCACCCTTTGACGCGCCGCGCACCAGTCCGGCAATGTCGACAAATTCAATCGTAGCGGGGGTGTATTTCTCCGGATGATACATCTCGGCAAGCTTATCGAGCCTTTTATCCGGTACGGCCACTACGCCGACATTCGGTTCAATCGTACAGAAGGGGTAATTCGCGGACTGCGCGCCCGCATTGGTAAACGCGTTAAAAAGGGTGCTTTTGCCAACGTTTGGCAGCCCCACAATTCCAAGCTTCATGAATCTACGTCTACCTTTCCTTTATCGGGGAAGAAATCCCAATCGTTTATTTGTGATTCTTATTATATCGTGTCCGGCCCCGAAGCGCAAGGGCGTTTATACGGGAAAAGCGTGGACGCAGGGTATAAATATGCCCGATTCATCCAAACTAAGAGTAATCTTTTATTTTTAGGAGGGATGTCACAATGGAATTCAAAGGGAGCAGGACGGAAGCGAATCTTTTAGCGGCCTTTGCCGGCGAATCACAGGCAAGAAACAAATACACCTTTTATGCGGATCAGGCGCGCAGGGAGGGGTATCAGCACATCGCGGCCATCTTTGAAGAGACGGCGCACAACGAGCGTGCTCATGCGGAGCTTTGGCTGAAATATCTGCGCGGCGGCAGTATTGGGGATACAAAGGCGAACCTTCAGGATGCGGCCGGCGGAGAACATTACGAATGGACCGAAATGTACAAAGAATTTGCCGAAACGGCGAAACAGGAAGGATTTTTGCAGATTGCAGCCGCAATGAATCTGGTCGGGCTGATTGAAAAGAGGCATGAAGAGCGGTATCGCCGTTTAATTGACTCTATCGACCAAAAAACTGTTTTTGAGGACGAAAGCGATCAGACGGTTTGGATTTGCCGCAACTGCGGTTATATCCATGTAGGGAAAAAGGTTCCTGAAGTCTGTCCGGTATGCCGTTATCCGAAAGCTTATTTTGAGCGAAAAGAAAATGCGGACTGAGTTTGTGTGAATTGACAAAGGCAAAAAAATTCCCGCAAGCCGTTGTTTATGGGAATGAGGTCTGCTGGGAAGAATACAGAGAGCGCAAAAGGACGAAGTGTCCTTTTGCGCTCTTTTGTGTTTCATTTTGATACAGAAAAAAGAATGGAAGTTCATTTTAAAGCATCTTTCTTGAAAATATATTTTTTATTGATATAATATAAAGCAGAAATATATGTAAAGATTTTCAACCGGAAAAGTTTGGGACGGAAACTTTCCGGAAAGGGGGTTTGTTTTTTTGACGTTTTGCAAAAAAACGATTGTGTTTTTATCTTGTAAAACGTACGAGTCCAGATAAGGGAGGAATTTTATGAAACGAACGTATGAAATGGATATGTGCAACGGCCCCCTGATGAAAAAAATTTTGGTGTTTGCACTTCCGCTGATGCTTTCCGGGATTTTGCAGCTTTTATTCAACGCAGCCGATATTATTGTGGTCGGACAGTTTGCCGGAAATACAGCGATGGCGGCGGTGGGCTCTACGGGTTCGTTGATTAACTTGATTGTGAACCTTTTTATCGGTCTTTCTATCGGCACGAACGTGCTGGTAGCGCGCTACTATGGCGCCGGCGATCGCCATAACACCAGCCAAGCGGTACATACCTCGATTCTTGTGGCCGCCATCGGCGGTGTGATTATGATCTTTTTGGGCGTTTTACTGGCGCAGCCGCTGCTTGTTCTCACCGGCACCCCGGATGACGTGATCGATCAAGCCGTGCTGTATATGAGAATCTATTTTGTAGGAATGCCGGCGTTTATGGTGTATAATTTCGGCGCGGCGATTTTGCGGGCTATCGGCGACACGAAACGTCCGCTGTATTTTTTGCTGATCTCGGGCGTTATCAATGTCATCTTCAATTTAATTTTTGTACTGGTGTTTAATATGGGTGTCGCGGGCGTGGCCACGGCTACCGTAATCTCCCAGTTTATTTCGGCGGTTATGATCGTGCTGTGTCTGCTTCACACCAGAGGAGCGTGTCATTTGCGCCTGTCGCTGCTGCGCATCCATCCCGATAAGCTTATCGCTATGCTGCGCATCGGCCTTCCAGCAGGGCTGCAGGGCGTGATTTTTAATATTTCCAATGTGCTCATCCAGTCCTCGGTCAATTCGTTCGGTTCCACCGTCATGGCAGGAAACACGGCTGCCAGCAACATAGAGGGATTTGTATATACGGCGATGAACTCTATTTACCAAACGTCTTTGAGCTTTACCAGCCAAAATATGGGCGCACAGAAATATAAGCGGGTGGATCAAATTATGGTGCGCTGCGTCGGCACGGTGGCTGCCGTGGGTATTTTGCTGGGAACCGGCGCATACCTGCTGGGAAATTTCTTGTTGGGAATTTATACCTCCGACCCGGAAGTAGTCAGCTATGGACTCATCCGTATGGGAACCATCTGCACCACCTATTTTCTCTGCGGTATTATGGATACGCTTGTAGGAAGTTTGCGCGGAATGGGGTACTCCATCATGCCGATGCTCGTTTCCCTCACCGGTGCATGTTTGCTGCGGATTATCTGGATCCTCACCATTTTCCAAGCGCAGCATACACTGTTTAGCTTGTATATCTCTTATCCGGTGTCTTGGGGGATTACGGCTGTGGCGCATTTTATCTGTTATTTAATTGTACGCCGTTGGGCGTTTGGCTTAACGGGGAAAAAAGCGCCGGCCGGCTGAAGCAAGCGCGGCGCTATTGTATCCTAGCAGAGTGCTTAGCGGAAAAATGTAGCCCCGGCTTGAGAAACGAGCCGGGGCCTGAAACTGTGGAAAACGGCAGCCGTAAAGCAAGTGGGATCGCAGATTTGGAAGCAGGATTCCCTCTCTGATCCGTTTTTGGAGGCCGCTTCGCGGCTTTGAGGTTTTATGAGGGGCGCCGCCCCGTTTCCCCGTAAGCTTTTGAAAAAGCCTCCTGTAAAATTTTAGACGATTCTGTTTTACAAATTTGCCCTTTTTCGGAAAGCGAAAGCGCCGCCATGGTTCATAACGAGCCATGGCGGCGTGTTTTATTATGGATTTCTTATTTTTATTTATCGTTAATACGGCGCAGCGCAGAAATGCTTACCTTCGCACGGCGATCGGGTGTGAACAGGCCGTTGACCTCTTGCTGTACATCGGAGACCTGCGTGTAGCAGTAGCCGCAAAGATAAGGTACAGCTTTCATGGCATCGGTGATCTTTTCCAAACGGTGTAGGAAATCTTCCTCGCTCTGCACTTTGTTGCCGTACCCCCAGCCTTCGTTTCCAGTAGTGAAAGCGATGCCGCCGTACTCCGTGAGCAAAACGGGCTGACCGGTATATTGGAATCCCTCGGCAAAGGCCAGCCGCTCGTGATTGTGAGGGAGCGTGCCGCCGAGAATACCATCTTTTTCCTCAAGATAGCGGTCGAGGAACGTTTGGCCGTCCTCTTCGTAATCGTGCAGGGTGAGCAGATCGGTCGTGGTATGCTCCCAGCCGTCATTGGAGACAACGGGACGCATGGGATCAAAGGCCTTTGTCAAATAGTAAATCGACTGGGTAAAATGCTGTTGGGCGCGGTCGGCGTGGATGTCCGGTACGCCCCAAGACTCGTTAAACGGTGTCCAAGTGATAATAGCGGGATGGTTGTAATTTTGGCGGACAATCTCCATCCACTCGCGGGTAAAGTTTTCGACTTCGTCGTCGCCGAATTCGTAGGCAGAGGGCATCTCACACCACAGTAAAAAGCCTTTTACATCGCACCAGAAAGCGAACCGCTCGTCCTCCGTTTTTTGATGTTTGCGCGCGCCGTTGAACCCCATCGCCTGAAGGTTTTCAATTTCGCAGATGAGCGCTTGCTCGTCGGGCGGTGTCAGGTGGGAGTCCTCCCAATAGCCTTGATCCAAGATAAGTTTTTGATACACAGGCTTGCCGTTGAGCAGAACGCGGCCGTTTTCGGTGCGGATGTCGCGCATGCCGAAATAAGAGCCCACCTCGTCTATGCAGCGGTTTTCCCGTAAAAGCCGGAAAGAAATATCATACAGATCCGGCGATTCGGGCGACCACTTGCGCAGGCCCCATTCATCCAGCGCCAGACAGGTGACAGGAACATCCATCTTTCCACGATTTGCCAGTACGGCAGCGGTGACGCGGTTAACCGGCCTGCCATCAAATGTCACTGCGGCTTCCAGCGAGAGAGAGCCGTCAAACTGCGGCGCGTCAATTTTAAAATCTAGGTGGATAGACTGACCCCCGAGATCCGGCGTGATTTTCACGCTTTCTATACTTTCGGAGGGAATATGCTCCAGCCATACCGGTTTCCAGATTCCGGTTGTCTGCACATACCAACAGCCGAAGTTCTTCTCCAGCCAGCGCTGCTTGCCGCGCGGCTGCTGACGATCGAGAGAGTCGGCGGCGCGCACCGTGATGCGGTTCTCTCCCGGCTGCAATAGGGGGGTGACGTCGAACGAAAAGCGTGCGTAGCCGCCGCGGTGTTCGCCGATCATGCGGCCGTTGATCCAAACCCTCGTCAGGTAGTCGCAGCCCTCTAAGTGGAGCACCACGCGTCCGTCCTCCCAATTTTGCGGCAAGGATACGATGCGGGTGTACCAAACGACCGGATGTACCGTTTCGTCTCCGATACCGCTCCTTTTTGTTTCATAGGTAAAGGGGACGCATATCTTTTTATCAAAAGTCTCTTTAAGGTACCAGCCTTCCTTTTCGCCGCAAAGGGTGTCGTCGAAGGCGAAATCCCATTCTCCATTGAGTTCCATCCAATCCGGCCGTACAAACTGCGGCCGCGGATACCCTGGAATGTAACATTTTGGCATCATACAAAATTCCTCCTTTAGTTGAGAGCCGTTCTCTCAAAAATCCCCGAAAAGGGCATGGCAGCTCGGTCTGCGCTGTGTATTTGTATGGTCTTGCACCTTTTTTGGAAAGCAGGTTTCCGTTTTTCCTAATCCCCATGCTGCGCGCCGTGCTTTTTCAGTGCCCGTGTTTTTGTCTTTCTGCGAATATTATATCACACCTGCGGTGAGCAGATCGCGCACGCTCCTTCCAGTTGCCCTGCTGGGAGAGGATCGCTGCTGCGCCGCCCTCGTTTTTATCTTTCTGCAAATATTATATCATAGTGTGTTCGGGAAGAAAAATAAAATTTTCTCATTTTTTATGGATTATTGTTGCAAAACGCCCTCCGCCGGAATTTCTCCGGGGAGGGCGTTTGTTATACATCAAAACCATAAGAGTGTTTTAGAGATGTACAAGGAAAAATTTGCCGTGCTAAAGAAATGGACATAAATGATAAAGGCATGTCTTACTGTCCGGCCGGATGGTCGGAGGAGGCAGGTGCGGGCGATGTGCAAGCAAAAGCAGCGGCGGCAGCCAGAAGCTCTGGACCGAGCTGAGCCGTCATGCGGATGCCCTGTTCGGTGTACTCTTCCGAAAGGACGGCCCCCTCCCGGCGAATACGGGCGGCGAGAGCTGCTTGGGAGAAAGGCAGCAGAAGGTCGATGCGCATGGTTTGAACGGGAAGATTGTGTTCTATCTGCTCCAGCAGGCGATCAAGTCCCATTCCGTTTTTGGCGCTGATCCGAACGGCTGCGCGCACGGCGGGGATCGCGTCGGGAGACAAAACCAAATCGCATTTGTTGAGCACGGGGATAATAGGAGTATCCTTGCAGCCAAGCTCGGCAAGAAGTTTTTCGGTAACTTCAAGATGTTCCGATGCTTCCGGGCTGGAAGCGTCGCATACATTGAGAATGATGTCGGCCTCGGCGGCCTGCTCGAGCGTGGATTTAAACGACTCGACGAGCTGATGCGGCAGACGGCGCACGAGCCCTACCGTATCGATGAGCATCACGCTGGTGCCGCCGGGAAGCTTGAGGGCGCGGGCCGTGGGATCCAGTGTTGCAAAAAGCATATCCTTTGCCAGTACTCCCGCCTGTGTCAGCGCGTTCATCAAAGTGCTTTTTCCGGCGTTTGTGTATCCCACCAGCGCTACGCTGACGATGCCGTTTTTACGCCGCCTGCGCAGAATCTGTTCGCGCCGCTTCTCCACGCGCGACAGCTGCTCCGTAAGGCTTTCGATCCGGCGTCGGATATGGCGGCGATCCGTTTCGAGCTTTGTCTCGCCCGGTCCTCGCGTACCGATGCCGCCGCCCAGACGTGAAAGTGCTACGCCTTTACCGGTTAGACGGGGAAGAAGATACTTAAGCTGCGCCAGTTCCACTTGGAGCTTGCCCTCGCTGGTACGGGCGCGGGCGGCGAAAATATCTAAAATAAGCATGGTGCGGTCGATGGTACGCACACCGCTTTCCCCCTCAATATTGCGGATCTGTGTGGGGGAAAGTTCTCGGTCAAATACCAGCAGATCGATGTCGTTTTGCTGGCAGGCGGAAGAAATCTCGCGCATCATCCCCGCGCCAACGCAGGTGGCCGCTTCGGGAGAGGGACGTTTCTGCGTGACGCTCAACACCGGCTCGGCGCCGGCGCTGCGCACCAGTTCATACAGTTCGTCCAAAGAGGCCGCAGCGTCGAATTCGCCGGTATCCAGCTCCACAAGGAGCGCCCTCTCCGGCTCCCGATTATTTTCAAAAAGCTCCATAGTGTTTCTCCTCTGTTTGGAATTTTCACCCTAGGACCGAAAAGGGAGGGGGAAGCCCCCTCCCTTTCTTTGTAAAAATGCCCTTAAAATTTGCGGCAAGAAAGCTTTTTACCACAGCGCGGCGCAAAAAGCTTTCTTCGGTTTACATGGTTACGCCTCAACGGAGAACTGAGCGGAAAGCGGCGCACGGCCGGTCAAACGTACGCTCAGCGCATCGGGAGCACTGCCGCCGGCATAAACGGTGAAGGTGCCCGGCTCGATGTAGCGCTTACCCTCGTTGTCGACAATGCGCATGCTCTCAGGACGGATGGTCAGCGAGACTTCCTTCTCTTCGCCCGCCTTGAGCGTGATGCGCTGGAAGCCGCACAGGCTGAAGTGCGGAACCTCAACGCTGGCTTCGTCGTCTTTAATATACAGCTCGACTACCTCGTCGCCATCCATCTTGCCGGTGTTGCGCACTTTGACGCAAGCGGTAACGGCGTCGCCGTTTGCGATGGAAGAGGCGCTCAGCTTCAGATCCGAGTATGCAAAGCTTGTGTACGACAGGCCGTAGCCGAACGGATACAGCGGTTCGGCCGTCAAATAGCGATAGGTGCGGCCCTTCATGGAGTAATCGTGGAAATCCGGCAGATCGTCGGTGGAGTGGTAGAAGGTGATCGGCAGGCGTCCGGCCGGGCTGAAATCACCGAACAGCAGCTTCGCCACAGCGTTGCCGCCCTCGGCGCCCGGATACCAAGCGTCCACAATTGCATTGACGTTTTCCTGCGCCCAGCCCAGTGCCATGGCGCTGCCGGCGCACAGAACGAGGATGGTGGGGGTGCCGGTAGCCTGAACGGCTTTAAGCAGATCGAGCTGCTCACCCGGCAGCTCAATGGCTTCGCGGTCGCCCGCGGCGCCAAAACCGGTGCTCTGGTGGCTCTCTTCGCCTTCCATCATCTCATCAAGCCCCAGACACACAACAGCTACATCGCTGTGTTTTGCGCAGAATACAGCCTCCGCAATGCGGTCGCCCGCATAGGCCAAAGGTTCCACGCGGTCTTTATACATATGGCAGCCCTCGGAATAATAGACGCGGGCGCTGTCACCCAAATAAGCGGTGATACCGTCGAGGATCGTCACATAGTGCGAAGAGGTGCCGTGGTAGTTGCCGGCCAGCATGATGCGGCTGTCCGCGTTCGGGCCAATGACGGCCACGCCTTTGCGGATTTTATCTTTGCACAGCGGGAGCACACCGTCGTTTTTGAGCAGCGTCATGCTCTTGCACGAAATTTTTAAGTTCTCGGCGCGGTGTTCGGGGGAATCGTTCTGCTCGTAGCCGATGGAGTCATACTTCTCCACTTTGTCGAACATACCGAGTTTGATGCGGGTGGTCATCAGGCGGATAACGGCGCGATCGATCTCCGCTTCGGTGACAAGGCCCTGCTGCAGCGCGGAAAGAATATGGATATAAACAGATCCGCAGTTGACGTCGCAGCCGCGTTTGAGGGCGAGTGCCGCCGACTCTTGGATCGTCTTTGTAACCTTGTGGTGCTCATGGAAATCGAGCAGCGCCCAGCAGTCGGAGACGTAATGTCCCTTAAATCCCCACTGTCCGCGCAGAATTTCCTCCATGAGCAGGTGGTTGGCGCAGCAAGGCTCGCCGAGGGTGCGGTTGTACGCGCCCATCACGGCCTCTACCTTTGCCTCTTTGACGCAGGCCTCAAAGGCGGGCAGATAGGTCTCCCAGAGATCCTTCTGGGTGGGGCGGGCGTCGAACTCATGGCGCTCGCTCTCCGGACCGCTGTGTACGGCGAAGTGCTTGGCACAGGCGGCCGTCTTGAGGTATTTGGGATCGTCGCCCTGCAAACCCTTGACAAACGCCACGCCCAGCCGCGAGGTCAGGTACGGATCCTCGCCGTACGTCTCGTGACCGCGGCCCCAGCGCGGATCGCGGAAGATGTTCACGTTCGGGGACCACATCGTCAGACCCTTGTAAATATCGCGATCGTTTTCACTGGAATAGGCGTTGTATTTCGCGCGGGCTTCGGTAGAGATGATGTCGGCAACGTGGAACAGCTCATCGTCGTCGAACATGGCGGCCAGCGCGATGGCCTGCGGGAATACGGTGGCTGTGCCGGCGCGGGCCACGCCGTGCAGCGCCTCGTTCCACCAGTTATACTCCGGAATACCCAGCCGCGGCACAGCAGCCGCGTTGTAGGTGAGCTGGCTGGCTTTTTCGTCGAGCGTCATTTGCGAAACGAGATCCGCCGCACGCTCCTCAAACGGCAGCGAGGCGTCCAGATATTTGGGGATGTTTTCCATAAACAATTCCTCCTAGCATTTTAAGTTTCCCTTTTGAGACTGTGCCTATGCACAGAGAATACTGCTTTCATTATACAGAAATCCGAGGATTTTTCAAGACAAGAAAGAAAGGATTGTTCAGTGCTCGGTATAGCGGAACCAGTCAAAGTCCGCGGGATGGCCGCCGTACATCGAATCCTGACAGCAAATTCCCACAAACGCCCCGGTAAACTCGAAGTCGGAGCCGAAGGCAAAATCATCGGAGAGGGTGCTGGAATCGTACACGGGGCCGATGGCGGTCCAATTTTCTTCGCCCTCGAAGCGGTAATAGAACTGCAGATAGCGCGGCTTTACTTCGGCGCGCAGCTCCACGGCGCGGGGCTTGTCGAAATAGACATTGCTCTCCTGCACCATAGAGTGGGAGTTGTCGCCGTTTTCGCTCGAGAGCACACCCAAACAGTACTTGCCGTTTTGCTCGTCGAAGGATACACGCAGATAATAATAGTTGCGTGTGTTGTAATAGCAGACAAGTCCGGCCATCTGCAGGCTGTTTTCGGGAGCAAATTCCAACTTCGTTTCCGCGTCATAGGAGAAAGCCTGCTGACGGCGGGCCACGAGACTTTGTTCAAATTCCGATTCCAGAGAGTCGCGGCCGTACAGGCGCAGCCAGCCCGGACGCGCCGAAAGGGAGAGCAGACGATCGCTGGCCGGAATACGCAGGGTATTCCAGTCGATGCCAAGAGTATCGGAACCGAAATCGTCGAACATCTGCTGTGGGCGGGTATCGCTCTGGGCGTCGTCCGGCGCCACAACCTGCGTAAAGGGGCGATTGCCTCCGTCTTTCAAATACAGCCATCCGTCCTCGCGCCATTCCACACGCTGGATGGCCGTCTCGCGGCCGAGAACGCAGCGGTTCGTGCCGGGAATCGGGCGTCCGCACAGATGTGTCAGATACCACTGTCCCTGCGGCGTCTCGACGAGGCTTCCGTGTCCCGCTTTTTGCAGGCATTCCTGCAGCTGCGTTCCGTGGGAGGTGAGCATGGGATTTTGCGGATGAACCTCATAGGGGCCGTCGATTTTACGGCTGCGGGCGAGGGTGACGGCGTGATCGTAGCCGGTACCGCCTTCGGCCGTCATCAAATAATACCAGCCGTCGCGGAAATAGAGGTGAGGCGCTTCCGTCAGGCGGATTTCGGTACCGAGAAAGATGTTTTTCGCTTCGCCCACAAGCTTTTTCTTGCTGGGGGAATACTCCTGCAATAAAATTCCCGAGAAGGGATTGCGTCCGTACTGAGTGCCCCAGCGCATATTCACGAGCCACTTGCGCCCGTCGCTGTCGTGGAACAAAGAGGGGTCGAAGCCGCTGCGGTTAAGCTCGATAGGCTCGCTCCATGGACCCCGCACATCCGGCGCGGTGACCAAATAGTTAATCACGTCTTTGGTGATAAAACGATTTTTCACATTTGTATAGATGAGCCAGAACATCCCGTCGGCGTAAGAGAGGCACGGCGCCCACACGCCGGTGGAATCGGGAGTACCCCACATATCCAGCTGGCTTTTGCGGGTAAGGGGATGGGAGACAAGCTCCCAGTTGGCCAGATCACGGGAGTGGTAGATCTGTACGCCGGGAAACCACTGGAAGGTGGAAGTGGCGATGTAATAATC
>CALWIX010000009.1 GCA_944380825.1 uncultured Clostridia bacterium
CCGGGCTGGGAGATACACAGATTCTTCCCTTTGGCGGAATTTTATACCCGGTAGAAACGTGGGAAAATTACCGCGTGGAAGCGACGTGGATCCCTCCCTTCCCCATTTACCCGCCGGAGCTTTGCTGTATGCAGCCGCGGCAGACAAACATTCCCGCCATTCTTTCCGGCGAGACGGGGTTTGGCGGCCGCGTGGTCTATTTTGCCGCAGATGTCGATCGCTGCTGCGGTGAGATAGGCCATCCGGATCACAAAGCGCTGCTGGCCAATGCCGTTCGCTGGGCAGCGGGAGAGATCCCGCTGTATGTGGAGGGGCCGGGGTATCTCGACTGCAAGCTGTATCAGCAGAAAGATCGTCTGCTTCTCCATATTTTAAACCTGTCGGCAGCGGATGAAGAGCCTTCGTACCTTACGCAGTTTCTTCCCGTCTTGGGAATCAAGGTATCTGTTTTAACCAAAAAGAATCCACAGCGTGTCTTAAGCGCCGTAACCCAAAAGGAACTTGACTTTTCTGTGCAGGACGGTTGGACTTGCTTTACAGTCTCTCAGATTTTCATGCAGGAATTTTTTATCATCGAGTAAAACTATCTATGCCAACGGAAAAAGACAGGGGAAAATTTCTTTTTCCACACAGAAGTAGGAGGAGTTGCTGTGAAATTTACAAACGGAATGTGGAAAACGAAGCTGGGGGTAGAAATTCAAGCGCCGGCCGAGGTTTATGATTTTGATTTACAGTCCGACAAGGTCGTCCTTTACGGCCCCTATCAAAGAATCCATAGCCGCGGAGACACGCTCAATACCGGAATGCTGACAGTAACCGTTCGTGCACCGCGCCGCGATACCATTTCCGTAAAGCTCGAGAATTTTATGGGAGAGCTGCGCCGCGGCCCGGATTTTATACTTGAAGAGGAACCGTTTGTCCCTGAAATTACGCGCAGGGGCGACGTGTGCGTGCTGCAAAGCGGAAAGCTTTCCGCCGAAATCCGTCTGTGTGGCGAGTGGGGGATCCGATATTTTTATAACGGAAAAGAGTTGACCTCCACCGGCCCGAAATCGATGGCTCATATTATCAATGATAAAGGACAAGCGTATATGCGCGAACAGCTTTCGCTGGATGTGTCAGAAAATATTTACGGCCTTGGCGAGCGGTTTACCGCCTTCGTCAAAAACGGACAGACAGTGGATTTGTGGAATGAGGACGGCGGTACAAACAGCGAGCAGACGTATAAAAACATCCCGTTTTTTGTAAGCAGCAAAGGCTACGGTGTATTTATCAACGATCCCAGTCGGGTTTCGTTGGAAGTAGCCTCAGAGGTCGTCACGAAAAACCAGTTCAGCGTGCCGGGAGAATCGATGGAATACTTTCTTTTTGGGGGAGAGAACCTCAAAGAGGTCATTTCCCGTTACACCGATCTTTCCGGAAAGCCGGCGTTAGTGCCGGCGTGGACGTTTGGTCTGTGGCTCACCACCTCTTTTACCACTAACTACGACGAAGAAACCGTCCTGTCGTTTATAGACGGAATGCTCTCGCGCGGCATCCCGCTTACTACCTTCCACTTCGACTGCTTCTGGATGAAAGGGTTCGAGTGGTGCAGTTTCGAGTGGGATAAGGATGTATTTCCCGATCCCGAAGGAATGCTGCGGCGGATCAAAGAAAAAGGTCTTCATATATGCGTGTGGATCAATCCCTACATCGGCCAGAAATCGCGTCTGTTCCGCGAAGGTATGCAGAAGGGATACTTTGTCAAAACGGGAGACGGAAGCGTCTGGCAGTGGGATATGTGGCAAGCAGGCATGGCGCTTGTGGATTTCACAAATCCGGATGCGGTAAAATGGTACCAAAGTTACCTCTCTCATTTAATCGATATGGGAGTAGACTGCTTCAAAACCGATTTTGGCGAGCGCATCCCGGTAAGCGATCCGTTCTTCGGCCCAAAGGCCGCTAAGTACGGGATCACCTATTTTGACGGTTCCGATCCCAATAGAATGCACAATTACTACACCCAGCTTTATAATCAAGCCGTGTATGAAGTTTTAGAAAAAAGATTTGGCAAAGGGCAGGCGTGCCTGTTCGCGCGATCGGCTACAGCTGGGGGACAGCGGTATCCGGTGCATTGGGGCGGCGACTGCCTTTCGAGTTACGCTTCCATGGCGCAGTCACTGCGCGGAGGGTTATCCCTGTCGCTGTGTGGGTTCGGTTATTGGAGCCACGACATCGGCGGATTTGAGGAGGGATGCAATGCCGATATTTTCAACCGTTGGACACAGTTTGGCCTTTTGTCGTCGCACAGCCGTTATCACGGCAGTAAGGAATATAAGGTGCCGTGGCTGTATGGGGAAGAATCGGTGGAAGTTACGCGCAAATTTACGCGGCTGAAGCTGCGTTTGATGCCCTATCTGTATGCGCAGGCCGTGTATACCTCGCGCACAGGGATCGCCATGATGCGCCCCATGCTGCTCGAATTCCCGGAGGATCCGGTATGCGCCTTTTTAGATACGCAGTATATGCTGGGGGAAAATCTGCTGGTCGCGCCTATTTTTAACAACCGCGGGGAAGCACTGTACTATCTGCCGCAGGGTACGTGGACGAATCTTCTCACCGCAGAAGAAAAAACGGGTGGAAAATGGTATCGCGAAACGTACGATTACCTCCATTTTCCACTTTTCGCTCGCGAAAATTCGATGATCTGCTTTGGAAGCCGGGACGATCGCCCCGATTACGATTATGCCGATTCGCCGCTCTTTGCTTTGTATAGCCTTTCGGACGGACATACCGCCTGCGCCGAATTGTTTGCTGATGGCGGGAATCTTCTGTATACGGTACAAGCGACGCGCCATGGCGACGAAATTTCGGTAAAAACGATTGGAAACTGTAGGGGATTTACCTTACTTCTTTCCGGAATCGAGAAAATTGCCGGGGCGTCTGCAGGGGCACAAATTCAGAACACCGAACAAGGGAGCATGGTTTCTTCCCCAAACGGAAATGTTACCGTATTTCTAAAATAATTACTACCCAAAGTGTATCCTTGGTACACCCGTTTCAAGGGATCCAGAGAAACCTTTTCGGATTTTTATCTTACAATTTTGTGATATAAAAGACAAAACCGCTCGTATAGGTTCGGAGTCTGTTTTTCCGGACGTATACGAGCGGTTTGTTCCTATACGGACTATTAGTGATGGCAGTGCAGTATCACCAACAGCGTATAACGGACTGCATTTAAAACTCTCTGAAACGCAGTAAAAAATTAAGAAACCGGCACGGCGGCCGCTGTGGTCAGAGGAAGGACGCTGTCTACAATAACGCTGATAGAAGCACACAGTAAAACGTCTGTATTTTGAGCAATATCAAGACAAAAGACGTTGCCGTCGCGATCCCAGCACGCCCCATGCGACATCACAACACAGCCGTCAGGCCTAATAATGTCAAACGAACGCGATGCAACATTTCCGCGAAATTTCCAGTTTATTCCCAAGAGTTGGTAGAAAGGCTGAAGCCCCGCCATATTTTGATATAACCGAACCGACGGCTTTCCCTTTTCAAGAATGGTATAGCGAGAGAACGTTTCCGGACCAATCCGTGAGATTTTTACAAGGATGCGTTCCTCACGATCGAGCAGAAGCATTTTTCCCGTCAAAGTTTTTTCACCGCTCAGTACAGTATACAGCGGATTGCCAAACAGATCGAAGATATAGAACAGCTCGCCGTTCGAACCAGCCTGTTGTTTTAAATAAAGCCGCATAACGTTCCCCCCTTCCTGTTTTTGAAATGATCGGCAGACCAACTCGTCATTTATATATGTGGCGTGCAGCGAGGATGTTTGTTTTGTTGTAGACATTATAGCATGATTGGATAAAAGCGGCAACTTTCAACTGGCGCAGTTTGTTTTTTCAAAGAAATTTTGGAAAACAGATGATTATTTGTAAACTATATTTTCCATGAGCCTTCTGTATGATATAATATCAGCAGAAAGATAAAAACGCGGATAGAGCGGCAGCGTTTTTCTTCCGGCCGGGCGACAGGAAGGAGCGTTCGTGATCTGTTCACCGTAGGTATGATATAATAAAAGCAAATCATTATACTGACAAACGGTTACAATTTCTCCCTTTGCCGAGGGTAAAGGGCAGAAATCGATTGACAACATAAGAAAGAGCGGTACAGATGAGTATGACTGCTACGGCCTCTCCTGCACGTACCCATAAAATCTCCATGGTGTCAAAGAGACGATCCACTCAGCCAAATGCGTAACATTTTCCAGTGTTTGGCGCACGGCTTGATTGAAGATGAGGATTACAAGGGTATTTTTCCCCACATACAGTAAAAAATTTCCCAAAGGGTTTTCCAAAAGCCGCTTTTTTCTATCCATACGCAAAGCGTTGCCATGCCCAGTATGGTGGAAAGCGCGCACAGATAGTACAGAAAATAGTTTCCGTACAGCAAAACACGCATATTGGTATATCCGTTGAGATTCGAAAGCACCACGCCGCAACCAAGAAGTACTGCTGCAAGAAAAGGGGCTGCAGCGCTGGCAGCAAAACGGTCGACGGGAAATTTGAGACAGATTTTGAGGAAATATCCCAGCGCATAAAATGCAGTTCCCGTCAAAGCGCAGTCCAAAGCGAGAGGCAGCCGCCCCCAATTCCATACCGGCCAGAGCCATCCTAAAGCGGAGGTCACTCCGGCGATAAGGAGAGGTGCCCATTTCTTTTTTGGCAGCAGACGTATCAATAGAAAGAATAGAATTTCTGCGAAAAACAAAGCGGTCAAAAACCACTGCACTGCCGCAAAAGGAGAAATATCGGCGTTAAAAAGGAATACGCTTTTCAGAATTTGTGTCCATGGAACAAACTGTTGTGCACAGGCAAGCAGGCTGTATATATTCCACGCTGCGCAGAGGACTAATCCATAAAAGAAATAAGGAATGAGCAGTGATTTTGCTCGGCGTTTTAAAAACTCTTTCAAACTGTATTTTTCGCTGGAAAACCAGTACCCCGAAAGAAAAAAGAAAATAGGCATATGGAAGCAGTGAAGATATACGTCCATCTCAGTAGATACTCCTGCGTGACCCCATACCATAAAAAAGATTCCGATACATTTGCACAAATCCGCCCAACCCTCGCGCTTTTTCATAAAGCTCTGCCCCCATCCTGTTTTTCTTAATTGTACACCCATGGATAAGTCTTCCGCAATAGGATAAAAGCGGATGGCAGTATTTTTGAAAGGAGACTCTCGCTTGTTCCGATTGAAACGATGTTGGATTTTGTTGACATATCCGGCGGCGCTTGTACTGACGGTTGTCTCTGCGCTTTCTCCCATGTTTTCCGAGGGCTACGCCACAACGGTCTATCGCTGGATTTCCCACGCAGGGAATGCGGTGACGGGGCTGTTTCCCTTTTCCTTGGCAGAGGGATTGGTGATTTTAGCCGCAGTGGCTGTCGTAGTGCTTTTGGCGCTATGGATTAGAAAACTTGTCTGCGGAAAAGGAAGGCGCGCTTCCATTTTAGGCCGTGGAATTTTAAATGCGGCGTGTGCAGTGGGAATCATTTTATTTTTGTTTGTCATCAGCTGCGGCATCAATTATAACCGCTATACGTTTGCGCAAATCAGCGGGCTTCCCCTGCGGGATTCCTCGGTAGAGGAGCTGACCGCGCTGTGTCGAGAGCTTGCCGAAGAGGTGAATCTTGCCCATACAGAAATTTCTACAGACGAAAACGGCGCGATGATATCCTCTTTTTCTCCTATAGAAGAGATTTCACAAAGCGCTCGGACAGCTTACGATACACTGGAAGCAGAATATCCTACGCTTACGTCAGGTTACAGTGGCCCAAAACCTGTTCTGGCTTCGAGATTTTTATCAATGTGTGATATTACAGGTGTGTTTTTCCCATTTACGTTTGAGGCGAATGTGAATGTAGATGTACCAGATTACTCAATCCCTGCCACAATGTGCCATGAGCTTTCCCATCTGCGTGGTTATATGCGTGAAGATGAGGCGAATTTTTTGGCTTATCTGGCATGTAGACACAGTGAGTATGCGGATTTTCGCTATTCTGGGGCAATGCTTGCCTTTGTTTATACAAATAATGCGCTAATCTCAGCGGATCCGGAACTTGGAAATGAAATTTTCCAAACGCTTTGTAAAGGTGCCCAGATCGATTTTGCAGTAAACAGCGCCTATTGGAAACAATTTGAAGGTCCGGTTTCAGAAATATCTTCGACGGTTAACGATGCGTATTTAAAGGCTAACCGACAGGAGGACGGCGTGAAAAGTTATGGCAGGATGGTAGATCTGTTGCTTGCCGATTACCGACAACGCCAAGAAGAAAAATAGAAAGCACCCCGCTTTCCAATGATTTGGGAAGGCGGGGTGTTTATGTTTATTAGAAATAAACGTATTACTGTTTCGGAACAGGAAAATTGATAGGAGCCACACTGGGATCAAGCTTATCAAAGCGGTATCCGTTCCTTTTTAGTTCCCACAAGATAGAGGGAAGCTGCGAAACCGTATCTCCCTTGGCGTTTGTATCGTGGCAAAGGACGATCGCTTTCGTGCAAGCTTTTGCCTGTGAAACGGTATCGCGGTAAATAGATTCGCGCGTTGCGCCGTATTCTGCATCGCCGGAGCTTACGTTCCAATCGTAATAAGTATAACCGCGGCGGGTCATTTCATCGATAATAGCTCGTGCTGTTTTTTTGTTATAACTATTTACGCTTCCTCCGGGAAAACGGAATATGGTAGGATATTCTCCGGTAGCGTTGTAGATAATCTCCCGTTCTTTTGCGAAATCGTCGAGGAATGCATCCACAGAGGCGTAAATTTTGCGGTAGTCGTGGGTGTAAGTATGTAATCCGATGGTATGACCTCTTCTGGCAATTTCGGCAAGGCGCTGTTTTGACGTTTCGTCGTCCTTCGCCGCCACAAAGAAGGTTGCCTTCACCCCATACTCATCAAGAATATCAAGGATTTGGTCAGTTAATTTGGAAGGACCATCGTCAAATGTAAGGTAACATACCTTATCGTTCGAATCAAACGGCTTTTTTTCCACCGGCGGTACAAACATATCAGGATAACTTTTTTGATAGTCCGGACCATTGGGATCTATAGGGGGAGGAACCGGCGTTTCAGGTTCAGATGCTTGTTTTGGATCTTCCATAATAGAAGAAGTAGGCTGTTCCAAAGAAGATTCAGCAGGGGGCTGTGACTCGGGAATATCTGAAGAAGAAGCAGCAGAAGAAGTTTCCGGAGTTTTTGGCGGCTGGGAGGAATCTGTAGAGTCAGGTTTTTCCGGAATAGACAATTCAGATGATACATCTTCTGATTTTTCATCCGCAGAAAAAATAGGAAGGGTGATAACCTCTTCGTATCCAAGCGTACCGCCCATTCTATATGCAGGCAAAATAGAAAAGTTTTCGATACCGTCTGAAGTAGCTGTTATAGCAAATCCTGTTACGGCAAGGAAAAGCGCAGCTGCGGATACAATAGCGGCGTATTGAAATTTCTTTCCCTGACTTTTCCGATGTTTAGCCCCGCGATACCCTCTCTTTCGATATTTTGCCATAAAATTCACTCCTTTTTGCTATTTTCTATCTTTATTATACTGTGATTCATAGGAAAAAGCTACTTACATTTTTTTTACCAATTTTTATCCTATTTGAAATAACTTTTTTAAAAATTAAAAATACAATTTTGTTCTGTAGGCAAAACAAAAAATATTTAGAAAAAAATGTTGACAATAAAAGAAAGATGTGGTATGATAGCAAAGCCGTCGGGAACGAGGGAGAAAAACGGAGATAGCAGAAGGAAAAAATCCGAGATTCTGCCGAGATTTCCAAAAGAAAGCAAAAATAGTGCTTGACAAATCGAAAAATATGTGTTAAACTAAAAAAGCTTTCCAAACAGAGGAATTTTGAGAAAATAACATTTCTTGAAAAAAGTGCTTGACAAACAGCACAGACTGTGCTAAAATAGCTAAGCACTTCCGAAGCGAAGGCATTCAGGACCTTGAAAATTAAACAACGCAAGAGAGAAC
>CALWIX010000010.1 GCA_944380825.1 uncultured Clostridia bacterium
TGCCGACCAGATCTTTTGGGTTCGCGTCTTCAATTAGCAGGCAGTACCACGCGGTTTGGTTGATCTGTTCGAAACAGTTGAGAATTGCAGCGGCCAAAAACAGCCAAAAGTTATTGGAAACAGCCCATACAAGGCAGGCAAGAGACCAACCGAAAAAGTCTCCCATCATGGTGGTCAGTTTTCGTCCCAGTTTATCAGATAAAATCCCCCCAAAAAAAGAGAATACCACCTGAATTACCATGGTGACAGACAGAATGAGACCGATTTGCACATCCTTAATTCCTTGCAAATACATATAAAGAGTGGTAAAAGGAGCGATGAGGTTATAGGGGATCCCCCACAGCGGCTCAATCAGTACGAGAGTACGTGGATTTCCCCCATTAGCAGTTAACACTTGAAGGAGTGGGTGCGACTTTATATTTTTTAAGTTCATATGCAGTATCCTGTCTTTCTCTAATTTCACGCTTATTTATCATAGTTGTAAATAAATGGGAAGATTTTTTAAAAGGATTTCTTCAGCGTTGGCGCATTGGAGACATCGTGGGAACAACGTGTGTTTTTATACTGTGAATTGGAGACACAAAAAATAAAAACACCGATAAAACTAAAGTTTATCGGTGTTTTTATTATGGTGCCGGTGGCCGGACTCGAACCGGCACGGTATCGCTACCGGTGGATTTTGAGTCCACTACGTCTGCCAATTCCATCACACCGGCACATAACAGTGTTTATTATATCGGATATTGCGCAAAAAATCAAGAGCAAAAAAATATTTTTTTTTGCTTCCGCCGAGAACGGCTTGTCAATCGGAGCGCACAATGGTAAAATGTCCTCAGTAAAAAGCCGCAGGTTCGGCCCGCCGGGCGCTTTCTTGGCGCAGAAAAAACGGCGCGCACGACAGGCGGGCAAAGGAATCGAGGAAGATTTTGCTGAAAGAGAAGAAATATGTTCTGGTGTTTTTCGGCTCTCCGCACCGCCACGGCTATACGGCGCATCTGCTGCGGGCATTTTTGCAGCCCTTTCACGACAGGGGCCAGTATGAACTGCACATCGTAAGCGCGTATGATGAAGAGATTGCGCCGTGCAGCGCGTGCGGCTTTTGTAAGAGGGAAGAGGGCTGCTCGATGCGCGATATGGATCAAATCGACGATATGATCCGCCGGGCCGATATGCTGGTGTTTGCCACACCGGTGTACAACCTGACATTCCCCGCGCCGCTGAAAGCGATAGTCGACAGGTTCCAGCGATATTTCGAGGCGCGGTTTGCGCTGGGGCTGCGCCCGCCTATCGCCAAGCCGAAACGAGCGGCGCTTTTGATGACGCAGGGGTCGGGCGATCCTTTTGGAGCGCAGGTGATAGAAAAACAGCTGCGCATGACCTTTACGGTGATGAATACCCAGCTCGACGAAATTGTCCTTTGGACCGATACCGACCGGCCCGAGGGAAAAGAAAAATTAAACGCTATGTTTGACAAGGCCCATCTTTCGGCTCTTGCCATGCAGGAAAAAATATGATATTATAAAGGGTAGATTTGTACATTTAGGAGGATTTTTATGTCAGGCCATTCAAAATGGAACAATATTAAAAGGAAAAAAGAAAAAACCGACGGCGCGAAAGCGAAAATTTTTACCAAAATCGGGCGTGAGCTTGCGGTGGCGGTGAAAGAAGGCGGTGGCCCTGATCCAGCCTCCAACTCTAAGCTCAAAGACTGCATCGCAAAGGCCAAGGCAAACAATGTGCCCAACGACAATATCGAGCGGATTATCAAAAAAGCTGCGGGCGAAGGCAATTCGGAAAAGTTTGAAAGCATTACGTACGAAGGATACGGTCCGAGCGGCATCGCCGTTATCGTAGAAACGCTGACCGATAACCGCAACCGTACCGCGGGCGCGGTGCGCCACTATTTCGACAAATTCGGCGGAAATTTGGGCACCAACGGCTGCGTGTCGTTTATGTTCACCCAAAAGGGCGTTATCGATATTGAGAGCGAGGGTCTGGAAGAGGACAAGGTGATGGAAGACTGCCTTGAGGCCGGCGCTACCGATTTTCAGGCGGATGAGGACGTGTTTGAAGTTTACACGGAGCCCGACGATTTTGCGGCCGTTTGTGAGGATTTGGAGAAAAAAGGGTACACCTTTGTTTCGGCGGATGTGGCGATGGTTCCCAGCACATACACAGAGATTACCGACCCCGACGCGGCTGTGAAAATGCAGAAGCTGCTCGATTATCTCGAAGACGACGACGATGTGCAGAACGTGTGGCATAACTGGGAGAATCCCAACAATGACGAGGAAGAGGAATAATATCCCTTTTTTCCGGCGACAATAAGAAAAAGCGATCGCTCGGAGCTGCCGTAAGCTTCGAGCGGATTTTTTCATCGGACGGGGGGAAGTATGGAAAACTTGGAACATCTTTGTATGAACTGTATGACGCAGACAAACGGCGGCGAGATCTGTCCGTCGTGTGGTTTTCGTCTGGAAACGCCGCAGGCGGCAGGGGCTTTGCCTTACGGAACCATGCTGCAGGGGCGCTATCTTGTGGGCAGGGTAAAACAATCTAACGGCGAAGGGTTTTCCTACATCGGATACGACACGAAGATCCAAATCCGTATCCAGCTGCGGGAGTTCTTTCCGCAGACGATCTGCGAAAGAGCCGAGGACGGCGCGAGTTTGCGGGTGATGGGCGGCAGCGAGATCGTCTTTAACGAATGTCTTTCTAAATTTCTGGGGTATTCCCGCGAGGTGGCTCACCTGCGGGAGCTGTCTGCTATCGAGCAGATTTACGATATTTTTGAAGAAAACCATACCGTCTACCGTGTAACGGAATGGAAAGAGTGTATCTCGCTGCGCCGCTTTGTAGAGCGCAGCGGCGGAAGTCTGCGCTGGAGTGATGCGCGGGGGCTGTTTATGCCGGTGATCAATGCTTTGGGCATTGTTCACAACGCTGGAGTGAGCCATTTGGGTATCTCTCCGGATACGCTCGTCATCCTGCCGGACGGCAAAATGAAACTTACCGGGTTCTGTATCGATACAATCCGGCGGCAGGATTCGGATCTTCCGCCGGAAATGGCGGCGGGCTGCGCCGCCATAGAGCAGTATGTTTTGGACTATGTGCCCGGAGAAACGACGGATGTGTACGGGCTTGCGGCTTCGCTGTTTTTTGCGCTCACGGGAGAGCTTCCGCCGGACGCGCTCAAGCGCCGGTCGGATACAAGGCTTCTTGTTCCGGCAGCAACGCTGCGGCAGCTGCCGCAGTATGTGGTGGCGGCGCTGGCGCACGCGCTGCAAGTGGCTCCCGACAAACGTACGCCCACCTTTGAGCGGCTGCGGGACGAGCTTTCGGCTGCTCCGTCCGTGACGATGACGATGGATCCCGTGCGCGAGCAGCGGCAGCGGGAAGAGCCGCCTGTGCTCTCTGCCAGAGAAGAGCCTCCTGCGCCGCGCCGCAGGATTCCGGGGGCTGTGTGGGCGCTGTGTTCGTTTTTAATAGCGCTTGCGGTGTTCGGCGCGGCGGGGTATGCGCTTTTGGCCGCGTCTGCGCAAAAGCCAGAGGAGCAAACGCTGCAGCAGGAAACCGTTTCTGTGGTGGAAGCGGCAGGCATGCCCGAGCCGCAGCCCTCTTCGCCGGAGGAGAGTGTGCGCATGATTGAAATTCCCGATTTTCTTGGGGACGATTATGAAAAACTGGTGGAGGAATCGTCCGGAACGCGGGCGTATCAGATTTTGGTTTCGGATAAACAGTTTGACGATACGGTTCCTGAGGGATGTATCGTCTCTCAAAATCCCATGCCCGGCGGAAGAATGGAAGAGGGGGCTACCATTACGGTGGTGGTAAGCTTGGGCGCCTCACAGAGGATGCTGCCGGAGATTTCCGGTATGAGTTTGTCGGATGCTTCGAGCGCCGTAACCAAAGAAGGATTTTTGCCTGTGAAAGAGGACGAATACAGCGATGAAATACCGGAGGGGCAGATTATCGGCTACCGCGATCATCAGGCGGGAGACAAGCTTCCGTACGGAGCGCAGGTGACGATTTTGATGAGCCTCGGTCCGGATCCAAACGAAGAAAGCAGTGCCGATAGGACGTATCCGTTTTTCTAAATGCAATACAAAAAGCGCCCCGACGCTCTTGGGGGCGCTTTTTGTATTTTGGGCTGTCTGAAACGTTTCCGGTGGGGGACGTTTCTTTTTTTATATTACAGGTCTTCATCTGGCTCTCCGAATACATCGGGGAGAAGGCCGTTTTCAGCAAGAGAAAAACAGTCGTTTTGGGTGACGACGATGTGGTCGATGAGGGTAACGTCGATTTCTGCGAGGGTGCGGAAAACCTTGCGGGTAGCGGTAAGATCTCCGCTGGAAGGGATGAGGCTGCCGCTGGGATGGTTATGGGAGAGAACCGCGAAGCTGGCGTTGTACTGAAGAGCCAGTGATACGATTTTTCGAACATAGACAGCGGCCGAGGAAACGCTGCCTTCTGTGATAACATCACAGAACAGCAGACGCGACTGGCTGTCGAGAAGCATTAAAACGACCACCTCGGTATCGCGCCCGATGAATTTCGGGCGGATGACGCTGCAAAGCTGATCGGAAGTAAACAGCGAATGACGCGAATCCTCCAAAGTCTTTTCGACGGTATATTTGCGAAAGACTTCCAGAAGAAGCTTGAGGAAGAACGCGCATTTTTCACCTATGCCGGGAACGTTTTTCAAGACATCGTAAGGAGCTTCTAAAATGGCCGAAAGGGATCCAAAGCGGTTGAGAAGTTCGTGAGCCAGTTCATTTGTATCCTGTCGGGGAAAGACGTAAAATAGGAGGGCCTCTAAAACGATATGAGGCTCCATGTGGTCGATTCCTTCGCGCAGAATTCGGTTGCGCAGGCGTTCACGATGGCCCTCGTGCGGCGATTTTGGCATTTTGATTCCTCCTGATTCTTATCGAAAAGATTGCACTTTGGTGCAAAAAATGTATTTTTTATCGATATTTCGTGATATAATGTTGGCAGTAAGATTACAACGCGGGCGGCGTGGTAGCGCATCTCTGTGAGCCGGGCGGAGGTACGACGCGTGCCGGTGTTATAATCTCTCTCAGCCTGCCGTGCCGCTGCCGGTGGTTTTGGGGCGTTGAAAAGGGAAGAAAGGGTCTGTGCTGAGAGACTTTCGGCAGAGAGCCTTAAGGAATAAGGAGAGATGGGAATGAAAAAAATATTAGAAGTGTTTGTAGACAGTGTGGAGTCCGCTTATGCCGCCAGTCAAGGGGGAGCTGACAGGCTGTCTTTGTGCAGCAATATGATTTTAGGAGGGACTACGCCGGATATCAACGTATTCTACGAAATCCGAAACCATATCGACATCCCGATCCACGTACTGCTGCGGCCGCGGCTGGGGGATTTTTGCTACACAAACACTGAATTTGCGATTCTTAAAAACGATGTGGCAATGTTCCGCGATGCCGGTGCGGAAGGTGTGCAGGTAGGAATTTTAAACGCTGACGGCACACTCGACGTTCCGCGTATGGATGAACTGATGACATATATGGGCCCCATGCACGCCACGCTTAACCGCGCTTTCGATTTTTGCTGTAATCCGCTCGAAACCATGGATCAGGCCCGCATGATTGGAATGAACGCCTTGCTTACCTCTGGTCAGCAGTCGAGCGCATACGACGGACGCAGCTTGATTGCCCAGCTTGCGCTTAGGGCCGAAGATATGGAGATTATTGCGTGCGGCGGGATTACCAGCCAAAATCTGGAGTTTGTTGCCCGCATTACGGGTGCCAAAGCCTTTTGTATGTCTGGAAAAAAAGCGAGGGAAAGCGCCATGCATTACCGGAAAATGGGTCTGAGCATGGAGCTTCCCGCACAAAAAGAATATACTATTTGGTATACCGACGTCAACGAAGTCGCACGGGTGCGCGCTATTCTGGACCGCGAGGGCGATCCCCTTATTTAGAAGAGCGCAAAATTCCTTCCGCTAAATCATAATTGTGTGTGATAAGCGCTAAAAGCATTTGATAAACGGCAAGGGGATCCCGGTGGAAATTTTCTTTGACAAGCTGAGCCTGCCGGTAATCGGGCACATAGAGATTAAAGGACATCAAATCCATTTCTCCGCCCGAGATATGGCATTCCACCATATAACCGCGGTCGATAGGGTGGATCTCCACGCGGTTTTCCTGTTCACGGCGAGAGCGCGCTAAAAGACGCACGGCCGCGGCGACAGCATGCTCCCGTACAGAAGCGGGAACTACGTTGTCGAGCTGGCTGGCGATCATACGCGAAGCGTCGGTGGACCGGCACACGCCCGAATCCGGTTCATACGCGATAGTGCCCTTTTCGATCAATTCCGAGAGCACAGCGACAACCTCAAAATAATTGGCTAAATTGTTTTCCTGCATAATGGCTACAATTTCTCCTTTCGTCAGCTGCGCGTCTACCGACGAAAGTAAATAGCATAGCAGAATGCGTATTTCGTTTTTGCTTCGAAGCCCGCCCGGATCCACACCGGCGGAAAAGGCGTCAAACTTCATAACGGATACCTCCGAACCCGGGACGCTTTGCAAGAAAAGCGTCCCCGCCCAATCTTCATAAAATTCCGGGCTGTAGTTATTGATAAAATGTACTGGTTTGTGATTTGGTACACAAAGAGCAGCCAGCTGTTTTTCTTCGGTGCTGCAAGGCTGAGCCTTGACGCATTTCGCGCCCGCTCCCTCCGGTCGCCCGGATTAGCGATAGGCTGGGGCTGATATGCCCGCGTTTGTAGCTGCCTTTGGACATTATACTGTGCTGCAAGGCTGAGCCTTGACGCACTTCGCGCCCGCTCCCTCCGGTCGCTCGGCTGGGAGAGAAGCGCAGTCTCGTCGCCCGCGTTTGCAGTACTCTGCGGATATTATACCATACATTTGGTGGAATGTCTTTCTTTATTTGAATAGTGCACATAATTTTATGAAAAAAACCTTCGGAGAAGCAATCTCCCCGAAGGTTTTTGGTCTTTATTTGTTTTGAATAGAGAATTCCCGCGCCATATCCATTATTTTTTCCTTTTCTTCATTGCCCGCTGCCCGAAAGTAGGCGACAAGCTGGCGTTCCTCTTTTTTTAGATCGTAAATATGGCTGTTATTAGATGTCTTTTTTCGCGCCGTAGCTGTTTTATAGGCAGATAAACCGGAATCGTGCAGCATGGCCTCGTTCCCTTTCTCTTTGACCAGATCGTCAATCGAGACGGCAAATATTTTAGAAAGCGCTACCAAGGTTTTTACGTCTGGCGATGTTTTTCCCAGCTCGTAGTAAGAATAGGTGGACCGATCTATATTCAACGCATTTGCTACTTCCAGCTGCGTGTATCCGCTTTTGTTTCTCAATAGCTGTAGGTTTTTCCCTAAAGTAATTTCCGTCAAAAAAATCACCTTATCCTTTCTAAATAATATTCAAAGGAATATCGATGCAATAGCTTTGCTGCGTGGATATGGTTCGCGGTAAAAAACTATTTTTTTGTGAAGCAAAAAGAAATACGTTCCATGCTGCCTTAGAAAATGTTTTACCGTTTTTAATCTATTTTTCAATAAAAACTTTATTTCAACAAAAAGCTTTTTAAATACATTACTTTTTATTATAATCTATTTATATATTTTTGTTGTATTTTAGTGAATCACAATCACAAGGAAATTTTATCCAATTTTACAAAAAGAAAATTCTTAAAAAAAAAGAATTTCTATTGACAAAAGGCTGTGTATTTGATAAAATACTATCGTTGTCTACACAAGTGGACAATTTGCTAGTGTAGCTCAGCCGGTAGAGCAGCTGATTCGTAATCAGCAGGTCAGGTGTTCGAGTCACCCCACTAGCTCCAGAAAAAACCCCGAAAAACTCGTGTTTATGGGCTTTTCGGGGCTTTTTTATTTTGTTGGATTTTTTACAAAATAACGCAAAATAATATATAGCAAATTAAAAATGCAAGTCAAAATGCAAGTCAA
>CALWIX010000011.1 GCA_944380825.1 uncultured Clostridia bacterium
CCTGCTTCCTGTGCGTTCCATCGGTATTTATTACCTCCTTCTCATAAACCATAAAGCACCGCCAAACGAGCCAAAATCCCGCCAAGGATTGTAACGATGCTAAATATAAAGAAAATTTTCACCTCACCCCATCCACACATTTCAAAATGGTGGTGAAGAGGACTCATTTTAAAGATCCGTTTTCCGTGGGTTAATTTAAAATATGTCACCTGCAAAACCACAGAAAGAATTTCGCAAATATAGATAATTCCCACAGGCAGCAGGAGGATGGGCATCTCTAAGCCAAAAGCTAAAGCGCATACGGCGCCTCCCAAAAACAGAGAACCTGTATCACCCATAAAAACTTTGGCAGGATTGAAATTCCATACGAGGAATCCCATGCAGCCACCGCAAAGTGCCGCGGCAAAAATACCAAGACTTTCCATATTGCGCAGGCCGCAGAAAATTAACAGGAATGCCCCGGCAAAAAAGGTAACGGAAGCATTCAGGCCGTCGATACCATCGGTGAAGTTGACGGCGTTGACCATCCCTACAATGACGAGCGCGGCTAATACCCAGTACGTCCAGCCCAGCGAAACGTATCCTACAAAGGGAATATACGTGCCGTCGCTGCCGCCTGCAAAAGCTATGGACGCCAGATACGCCCCTGCTGCAATGAATTGCAATACTAGCTTTTGTACCACCGTAAGGCCCAAGTTTCTCTTTTTTATCACCTTGATGTAGTCGTCAAAAAAGCCGATAGCTCCATAGGCCAGCGCCAATAGAGCGCCGCCGAATGCCTTTACCACCGAAAGAGTTGTACCCGGACCCGTATGCGAAACGGCGCTGGAAAGGGGGATACAAATTAGTATGGCAAAAAAGATCCCGATTATAAACATAAACCCGCCCATTGTGGGAGTTCCCTGCTTTTTTAGGTGCCACTTTGGACCCACCTCTCGGATCATCTGTCCAAAATGAATTTTATGCAAAAACGGGATCATCCATTTTCCTAAAAGCGCTGTCACGCCAAAAGAAAGGGCTGCCGCAATCAATGTCCAAACCATACCGCTCATATTTCTTCCATCCTCTTTTCGTTCTCCTCCCCACCGCAAGACGGGGGAAGGGCTCCCCTTATTATAGCATGGCCCTGGGGTGGGGGAAAGTACCTTTTCTATTATTCTACCTGATCATATTCTACAAAAGTGACGGTAATCACCGTACCGGGAGCCACCTCTTCGCCCGGAGCAATACTCTGCGACTGTGAAAGTGCGTTAGAACCTGTGAGCGCCGCACCAGTGATCGACAAGTTTAGTCCTGCATTCACTGCAGCGCTATTCGCCTGCGAAAGTGTCATACCGGTCAAATCTGGTACAGTAACGGTTCTCTCTTCGCTGGCCTGATCCGTATAAAGGGCCATTGTACCGTTTTTCGGAATGGTTTTGCCGTGCTCCGGAATTTGAGAGAGCACAGTGTCTCCCTCGCCATACACATGATACGACAGTTCCTGTCCGTCGATAATATTCTTTGCCTCGTCTACCGTTTTCCCAACTACATCGGGGGTCTGTACATCCAGCTGTTCCAGCTCACTTTCGGTATATTTCTGTTCTACGCCCAGATACGGAAGGATTTCCCGCATTGTTTTAGCCCACACAGGACCGGCCACCGAGCCGCCGTAGTAGCTTTCTCCCTTCGGCTCATCAAAGAAAATGAGCATAGCGTACTGTGGATCATCCGCCGGAGCAAAACCGCAATACGACGCGATGTACTCCATCACTCCCGTCTCTAGATACGTTTGTATTTTTTCGGAGGTACCCGTTTTGCCGGCTACACGATACCCCGGAAGGTAGCCGTTTTTAGCGGTACCGGTGGTAGCGTTCTGCTGCAGGATAGCACACATTCTCTCGGAAGTTTCGGTTGAGATCACTTGGCGTTTGACTTCCGGTTCGATGGTCTCGACAATATTGCCGTTTTCGTCCAGAATCTGTCCTACCACATGCGGCTGCACAAGGTATCCCCCGTTAGCGACAGCTGCGCATGCCGTGATCATCTGGATAGGCGTAATACTGAAGTTCTGTCCAAAGGACTCTGTCGCTAATTCAACGGGATTGAGCTGATCCGCCGTATAATAAATACTTCCCGCCTCGCCGGGCAAATCGATCCCTGTACGCTCTGTAAATCCAAAAGCCTCAAAATATTTAAAGAATTTATCCGGCCCCAACAGCTGACCGATATGGATAAAAAATGGGTTGCACGAGTTGCACAGTCCCTGCACAAATGTCTCGGTGCCATGACCAGATTTCCAGCAATGGATCGTTGTGCCGCTGACTAAAACCGATCCGTTGCAGGTATAGGTAGAATTCTCATTGATCAAATTCTCTTCCAGCCCCATCGACCCCGTACACATTTTAAAAACCGAACCGGGATAGTAAGTATCGCTGACCGCTTTATTCCGCCATTGCGCCAGCTGAGCCGCCTCCAATGCGGCACCTCTCTCTTCCTCCGGAAGGCTTTCGATGCGCGCCCGCTCAACAGGATCGGCGATTTCACGGGGATTATTCGGGTCAAAGTCACCTTTGACAGCCATAGCGATAATCTCACCCGTATTCACATCCATCACAATCCCTGTGGCGCGGTTCTGCACTTTATTGTTGATAATTCCTTCCTCTAGGTTCTTTTCCAAAAAATGCTGCACCACACGATCTATCGTCAAAACGAGACTGTGGCCATTCTGCGCATCCACCTTCTGTTCATATTCAAGGGGCATATCCGTCCCTACGGCGTTTTTCGCCGTTACAAGCCGGCCCGCCACGCCGCTGAGCTCTTTATCATATTGTGCTTCTATACCGGCAAGACCCGTATTGTCCGTTCCTGTAAAACCTAGAATGGTCGAAGCTGAACTGCCGTACGGATAATATCTTTTATAGTTCTCTACTAGCCGAATGCCGTTGCTAATATTATTATCCTGCTTAAATGTGAGAATCTGTTCCTTAACGTCGTTTTCCACTTTCCTCTGAAGAATCTCATAGGCATTCTTCTTAACGGCATGCTTCATAACCTCTTCCCTATCCATTCCGAGGATCTCTGACATGCCGTCCACAATTAAATCGAGCTGCTCCTCTTTAATATAAGCGGGCTCGAGCACAACATCCCACACCGACGAACTCATGGCCATCACTGTCATATTGCGATCGTAGATGGTCCCTCGCTGCGCACTAATCGATACATCTCTCATCTGCTGATCGATAGCACGCTGCTGAAGTTCCTCGCCCTTTACAATCTGAAGCTCAAAGACACTATGTGTTACTATGCCAAACCCCACTACAATCAGTAAAAGCAAGGCGAAGATCGTCCGCCGCCAAATCCGCGTCGTTGTTGCCCCCTGCTTTGCCATAAAAGACCTCCTATCTCTATCCGCCACCGGATAAAAACCTGAAAATGATAAAAATGAGAGTTAAGATTTTCTCTCAACTCTCCGCAAATTTCACCGAAGGGGCGGCGCGCTCATTACAGCGCATCCTCCTCTCCTACGATTCTATTCCATAAATACTACCCTAGTCCTGTGTTTATGACAGCAGATCCTGCACCCAATTCCAAATAGAGGCAATCACGCTGCTGTCTTCTTCCAGCACCTCACCTTTATCGCCGCTCGAAAGACTGATGCACACCACTTGATCCTGCGAAATTTTCCGCATTTCTAACGTATCCTTCGCATATTCTTCCACCGTATCGAGTGAAAGACGGGACTCTGACTTCATTTTCAGCTGCGTATAGGTACTTTCCTTTTCTGAAAGCTGGGCCTGTGCCGTACTAATCTGATCCGTTAATTCGTTAAGCTGAGCCTGTCCATACACTACGGAACCAACGATTCCAACTACTATTGCCATGGAGAGAAATGTAGCCAACGCCCGCAGAGGCTGAATTTTTACCCGCCGGCTTTTGTCGATCTGCTCTTGTGTTAGATGGATGACGTTGTTCTTTTTCGCTCCAGCAGGCATCTCCTGCTGTTTAGGTTCAAATAAGCTTAAATCATAGGCTTCGCTGCGATCTTTTTCCAACGGGATTCCCTCCTTATCCTCCAATCTTCCCTTCGCCTAAAACTTCAGACGCCGTTATTCCTGCGGCAAACCTTCCACTTTTTGGCAGACGCGCAGCCTTGCGCTGTGCGCTCTTGGGTTACGCTCCAACTCTTGCTCTGTAGGAGCCAGCCCTTTCTTGTAAACTAGTTCCGCCCTCGGCTTGTGCCCACAGACACACACCGGAAAATCCGGTGGACAGATACAACCTTGACACCATGATGCCATTCGCTGTTTCACCATGCGATCCTCCAGCGAATGAAACGTAATGACCGCTAGACGGCCTCCCGGTGACAGGAGAGAAAACGCTTCATCCAGTCCTTCGGAGAGCATGTCCAACTCGCGGTTCACTTCAATGCGCAGCGCTTGAAACGTTCGCCGGGCCGGATGACCCTGCTCCCGCCGCACAGCCGCCGGAACCGAACGCTTGACAATTTCGGCAAGCTCGAGCGTTGTTTCTATCGGCTTTTCCGCACGGGCCTGCACAATCCCCTTTGCAATCCGTACAGCATTTTTATCCTCGCCATAACGGCTGATGAGGGAGGCCAGCTCCTTCCAATCGAGGGTGTTGACCAAATCTTTTGCGCTTGTCCCCGTTTGGCTCATACGCATATCGAGCGGCGCGTCATGATGATACGAAAATCCTCGCTGCGGCGTATCGAGCTGATAGGAAGAGACGCCGATGTCCAACAAAATTCCATCAACCTGTGTAATCCCATGCTCTGCAGCAATTTCGGCCATCTTAGAAAAATTCCCCCGACACACCTGAGCGCATGAAAACATTTTCAGCCGCTCTCCGGCTGCACGCACAGCATCGGGATCCTGATCAATGGCCAAAAGTCTTCCAGAAACGAGACGCTGCGCAATCGCATAGGAGTGGCCGCCTCCACCTGCCGTACCGTCGATGTACACACCGTCAGGCCGAATGGCCAGTGATGCGATTGTCTCATCAAACAGGACAGGCTTATGCTCAAATTCCATCATCACAAAACTCCCACGCGATTTAAAATACAGCAAAAAAACAGAATCCGTTTCCTCATAAGACAACTTTTTTCTGTTTGCCGCTTACCGCACAAAACGACGGCAACAAATAAAAGTACTACTGTAAATTATAGACTACACGCTCTTAAAAAGCAATAGTAAAATTCGCATGTAGAAAAATTTTTTTCATAAAAAGGAAGTCGGCTTAGAGCCCATGATACCGCAATTTTTCTGCGAAAATGCACGAAAATAAAAAAGGACAGGAAAAAATTTCCTATCCTTTTTCCAGATTCAGTTCTGCGTTTTTTGAGAAGCTTTAACGGTTTGCCGTGTTTTGCGAAGCTCGGCAAGGTTTTCCGTCAGGCCCTCATCGGCACGGCGCATCAGATCGTCTACATATTCATTAGAAGCGCGGCGCATCTCGCGGCATTTTGTCTGTGTTTGGGTGAGAAGATCGTTCGCTTTAGCCTTAGCTTGACGAACAATCTCATCTTGGTTGATCATATTGCGGGCGCGCTCTTCCGCCACACGGACAATAGACTCCGCTTCGCGTTTCGCATCGTTGATAATTTGGGCGCGGTCGGCGGCAATCGCCTTGGCTTGGCGCAGCTCTTGGGGAAGGCTGTCGCGGATCTCATCGAGGATTTGTTTCACTTCCTCGCCGTCGAGAACCGCCCGGCCGCCGCTGAGCGGCAGATTCCACGCTTTATCCACCATATCGTACAGCTCATCAATCAATTCTTCTGTTGTCATCCTTGCTTACCCCCCGTACATAATCTGTCTTTAATATCATTCAAAATACATTCCGGCACAAGGCTGGAAATATCCCCTCCAAAGCTGGCGATCTGTTTAACAATACTCGAACTAAGAAACATGTTTTCTGATCGCGTTGTCAAGAAAATGGTTTCCACATCCGGATTGAGCTTTTCATTGATAAGAGCCATTTGGAACTCATATTCAAAATCGGAAACGGCGCGCAGGCCCTTGACGATAGCTGCTGCGTCACGGATCTTTGCATAATCGGCAAGAAGCCCTTCAAAGCTTACCACCTCTACTTCTTCCATCCCCTCGGTTGCGCGGCGAAGAAGCGAAATGCGTTCCTCCAAAGTAAAACTTGTATGCTTCGATGGATTAATCATCACCGCAACGATCACATGATCGAACAGCTTACGGGCACGGTTGATGATATCGAGATGGCCGAGCGTGACCGGATCAAAACTGCCGGGACAGATTGCTACTCTCATTCTTCCGTCACATCCTTACGACTGTACACTGTCAAATAAATTTTTCCGTAGCGGTACGATCTTCGTTTTTCAAAATTTCCGGCTGTCTGCGGCACCTCTTCATCCATGGGATGCTCACAGATAATCGTTCCGCCGTCGTTCATCCTTTGCGCCGTCATAGGCAACGCTTTTTGGAGCAAACCTGTACGATAGGGCGGATCAAGAAACGCGATATCAAAATTTCCATCCCGGCGCGATAAATAAGAAACATAATCGGACTGCACAATTTTTGACTGTTTTAAAAAGCCGCAGTCCGTTACATTTTTCGTTACAACAGCGATGGAATCCTTTGACACATCGACAAACACCGCTTCTTCTGCGCCGCGGCTGAGGGCTTCGATTCCTAACTGACCCGATCCGGCAAACAGATCGAGAATTCTTCTTCCTTCAATTTGAAACTGAATAATATTAAAAAGCGCTTCTTTCACCCGATCAGTTGTTGGGCGAACCGATTCGCCTTCTAAAACCGTAAGGCGTTTACCACGCGCACTTCCGGTAATCACTCTCATAGATTACAACCGCCTTTCGCGGAAAAATCCCGCACCAACTTTGTTTTCACCTATTATCCCATGTTCCTATCATTCTGTCAAGGCACCGAACAAGGTGTCGCAGCTCGAAAAAAGCGAAGCGTCCAAGCGCCGCAGGGGCAGGAAGGCGCGCAGCCCACTTACAGGAGCACGGGAACAAAAGTGCAGTCTGTCAAAGTGTAGTAGCACGACATATCAATCCTGCTGATGAAAATAATCATAGACCTTTTGAGCTGCGGGTTTCGTCATGCCGGGGGCGTTTTCAAGTTCGGTTAGATCGGCGTCACGGATAGCTGCTATGGTGCGAAAATGCTTGAGAAGAGAACGGGCACGGGTTTGACCGATCCCTTCGATTGATGTGAGGGTTGTAGAAATTGTCGTTTTCTTGCGCAGCTGACGATGATATCCTATGGCATAACGGTGCACTTCCTCTTGAATGGTCGAAACAAGTGTAAAGGCGCTGCGCTGGGAATTGATTGCAATCTCACCGCCGTCTAGAGCAATCGCACGGGTGCGGTGTTTATCATCCTTTACCATACCAAATAGTGGAATTTCCAGCCCAGAAGCATCTATAATTGGCTGCACCGCCGCCACATGGCCCTTGCCTCCGTCTAGTAGGATCAAATCCGGCAAACGGCCAAAGCCCTCTTCGCGATTCTCTGCCTGAAAATATTCATCCAGCCGGCGGCTGATCACCTCACGCATGGAACCATAATCGTCCTGCCCCTCTACAGTGCGTATTTTAAACTTTCTATACGCCGATTTCAGCGGCCTTGCATTTTCGAAAACCACCATGCCGGCCACATTTTCGCCGCCCGCCAAATTAGAAATATCATACGCTTCAATATACATAGGCGGTTTCGACAATCCCAGCAATCTCGCTAACTCATCCAACGCTGAAGCCTCCCTGCCGGTGCGGCCCGTATTCTGGGCAAGCTGTTCGGCTGCATTGGATCGGCACATTTCCGCAATCTTCGCTTGCTCGCCCTTTTGCGGCACGCTGACCACCTCTTTTCGGCCTGCTGTTTGGCTAAGCCATTCGCTTAAAAGATCCATATCGGCGGCCTCGCCATCTAAACACACGCGCGGTGGGACACGATCGCGCATGGAATAATACTGTTCCACAAATTCCGTGCGTGCGTTTTCCGCGTCGCCCGTCTCACCCAGAAGGAACGTTTCTCTGTCGCATAACCGTCCTGATTGGAACCTGAAAACCTCAAAGCACGATTTGCCCGGTCCCTGCGCTAAAGCAATGACATCTTGCTCCGGAAATTTTACCGCCACCACCTTCTGGCGCTCTCCAATCAACCGGATCGCCGCTATTTTATCTCGGATCCTTGCGGCGCGTTCAAATTCTAAAGCCTCTGCGGCCTCCTCCATTTTTTCGGTAAGCATCTTAATCGAACCGCTGCTGCCGCCGCGCAGGAAATCAAGCGCTTCTGCCACCGTCTCACGGTAATCCTTCTCGCTCACTCCTCCGCGGCATGGTGCACAGCACTGCTTAATAAAATAATTCAGACACGGCCGCCCCTTACCAATATCCTGCGGAAACCGGCGGGAACATGTCGGCAGCCGGAATACTTTCTGCGTTTCGTCAATCGCTTGTTTGACCGCCCATGAACTAATATACGGCCCAATATACTGCGCTCCGTCCTCTTCTATTTGCTTGGCCGCAAAAATTTTTGGCCATTTGCCGGCTGTCACTTTAATATAGTGATACCCTTTATCATCTTTCAAAAGAATGTTATATTTCGGTGAGTGCTGTTTTATCAGGCTGCATTCGAGGACAAGTGCTTCAAACTCGCTGTCTGTAAGAATATACTCAAAATCCTGTACGTTCGCTACCATACGACGCACTTTTTCCGCATGGTTTTTTTCTGAACCAAAATATTGGCTGACCCTGTTTTTCAGGGCTTTGGCCTTTCCAATATAAATAATCTTTCCCGTTCGATCCCGCATAATGTATACGCCCGGGTGCAGCGGAAGCCGCATAGACTTTTCTCTCAGTCGTTTTATCCTCTCCGCGTCCGTCTCCCGCACTCTCATGCAACAGATCTCCTTTCTAGAAACGAAAAAAGAGGCAGCGTCCCATGAACGCTGCCCTACACATCCCACTTTATTTTTGTCAGAAAGAGATCCGCTTATTCTGCAAAACCTGATTTTACCAGGTCTATGAGACTATCGACAGCCTCTTGCTCATCAGCTCCATCGGCAATGATCTTAATCGTAGTGCCGCCGACAATTCCAAGAGACAAAACACCCAGCAAGCTCTTTGCATTGACGCGACGCTCCTCTTTCTCGACCCAGATGGAAGACTTAAATTCGTTTGCCTTCTGGATGAAGAAAGTTGCAGGACGGGCATGAAGGCCAACCTGATTTTGGACCATAACTTCTTTTGCACACATTTCTAATCCACTCCTACTAGAAATTAAAATTGAATATCGTCACAACATGGACTTTCCACTTTCCGGCAAAGGACAAAATGATCAACTAATAAAATTATTATATCACAATTCGCCATTGCGTCAATAAATTCTGCAAAATTTTGGATTGATGAACGATCTCATCCCAATTCTATCCAAACTCATTTGTGCATTTTCACCTAATTGTGGAAAACTTTTGTTACTTCTTACATTAGAATGAAACTTTAAACAATATTTTATACAGATTTTTCAGAAAATACTTTCTACAACGTTGCTTACAAATTATAAGTTGTATGTTCCTCCAAAAATTTCCTATCTTTTTTCGATAAGGCAGCCGTTTTCAAGAGGTCGGGGCGATTCTGAAAAGTACGCAAAAGCGACTGTTCCCGCCGCCATTTTTCAATATTCGCGTGATGGCCGCTCAGAAGCACAGAAGGCACTTCTCGGCCGCGCCACACCGCCGGACGAGTGTACTGGGGATATTCCAGCAACCCGTTATAATGGCTTTCCTCTTCAAAACAAATGTCATCCGACAAAACGCCGTCAAGCATACGGGCAACACAATCCGCCACCACCAGTGCAGGAAGCTCTCCCCCTGTAAGAACGTAATCCCCGATGCTCAGCTGCTCGTCCACATAAGCGTCGAGCAACCGCTCATCTACTCCCTCATAATGGCCGCATAGCAGCGCAAGATTTTCATATTGCGCCAGCTCGCGTGCTTTGGCTTGGGTAAACACTTCGCCTTGGGGCGACATATAGATAAGATGCGGCTTGCGTCCTAAATGCTGGGTAAGACTATCCATACATTTTGCGATGGGCTCTGCCATCAGCAACATTCCCATTCCTCCGCCAAAAAGCGTATCATCCACACGATTATGCTTATTACAAGCAAAATCACGAATTTGGTGGCAGCAAACCTGTAAAGCTCCTTTCCTTCGCGCCCGGCCGATGATGCTTTCTGCCATCACCGTTTCGCACATCTCGGGAAAAAGCGTCAAAATATCAATCCGCATCCTCAAAAATCCCCCTGATCGGACGGATTTGGAGAATACCTTCTTCAATCTCCGTTTTTATGACAACATCTGGTATAACAGGAATCAAATATTCCTGTTTGTCATCCCCTGTGATCTGATAAACGTCATTTGCACCGGTACGAAGCACATCTGTCACAATACCATATTTTTTACCGGAATCGGCATCCACTACAGAAAGTCCTATAATATCCTGTACAAAGTACCGATCCCGCGGAAGTTTTATATCCGCTCGGCTCAGATACAGAATCTTTCCGCGCAGCGCATCTCCTTCGCTTGCGCAGGAGCAGCCCTCGAGCATGACGAGCAGCAGATTTTTATGCGGCCGCGCTGAAAGCACGCGAACAGGTTTTGTGCCTTGTGCGTCCCAATAAAATGTTTTCAGCTTTGTCAGAAATTGGGGAGAATCGCACCACGGCTCCACGCGAAGCTCACCTTTCACACCGTGAGTTCCCACAATTTTTCCAGCCTCTAGATATGGTTTTGGCATTGTTCTCCCTCCCTTTACGCCCGTTTCATCCGAAAAGGAGGGGCTGCAACACAAGCACCCCCATGTTACAGCCCATGTTTTCCTAATGGGAATTAGTCAATTTCGACCGATACTTTCGAATTGCTGCGGGTGGCGGCGGCGCGCATGACAACGCGGATCGCCTTGGCGATGCGACCCTGCTTGCCAATCACGCGTCCCATGTCGTCTTCCGCCACATGAAGATGATACACTACTGTGCCATCCTCCAATGGGGCGTCCTCTTCCACGCGCACGGAGTTCGGATCCTCCACTAAGCCCTGCGCAATCGCAACAAGCAGTTCTTTCATCGCAAATCCCTCCGCTTCTTACAGCACACCGTGCTTCTTGAAAATCGACTTTACGGTGTCGGTCGGCTGAGCACCGTTGGAGATCCACTTCTTCGCCTTTTCTACGTCCACTTTCACGACAGAGGGCTCCTGCAGCGGGTTATAGTAGCCGATTTCCTCAATAAAGCGGCCATCGCGCGGAAAACGGGAATCCGCTACAACAATACGATAAAACGGGGATTTTTTTGCGCCCATTCTGCGCAGTCTAATTTTTACTGCCATGATAAAATACCTCCAAAAAACTTCTATTAAAATCTATGTTCATCCAAAGAATTTGGCTGAAGCCTGTCAAAAAAAATTACAACCTGTATATTTTGCTCTTATTTTACATAGGCATCATCGGCGGCATAAACCTTTTCTTTTTGCCTTTGCCCATTCCTTTAAATTGTTTCATAAGTTTTTGCGTCTGCTCAAACTGCTTTAGAAGCCGGTTGACGTCCTCTACCTGCATTCCGCTGCCGGCGGCAATACGGCGCTTACGGGACGGATTGATGATAGAAGGCTTTTCTCTTTCTTCTTTCGTCATCGAAAGAATGATCGCCATCAGGCGATCCATCTGCCGGTCGTCGATATCCACATCCTTAAGCTGCTTTTCCATGCCGGGAAGTTTCGATAGGACATTTTTCAGCGGCCCCATCTTCTTCACTTGCTGGAACTGCTCGAGCAAGTCGTTGAGATCCAATTTATTTTGGAGCATTTTGCGCGCCGTTTTTTCAGCGGCTTTTTGATCCATTGTATTTTGCGCGTCCTCGATCAGAGAGAGCACGTCGCCCATACCCAAAATTCTGGAAGCCATGCGATCGGGATGGAACGCTTCCAGATCGTCGAGTTTTTCTCCTGTACCCACAAATTTGATGGGCTTACCTGTTACAGCGCGTACCGAAAGAGCCGCGCCGCCACGGGTATCGCCATCCATTTTCGTCAGGATGACACCGGTAATATTGAGCAAATCATCGAACGTTTTCGCTACATTCACGGCCTCTTGACCCGTCATAGCGTCAACGACCAAAAGAATTTCGTGGGGCTCAATCGTTTCCTTAATTTCCCGAAGCTCATCCATAAGGGCTTCATCGATCTGCAGACGTCCAGCCGTATCGATAATCACGATATCGTTGCCATAATCGCGGGCACGGCGGATGGCGGCCTCGCAGATTTTTACGGGCTTTTCAGAACCCATTTCGAAAACAGGAACCCCTGCGCCGGAACCTACTACCTGCAGCTGTTTGATTGCAGCAGGGCGATAAATATCCGCCGCAACGAGAAGCGGTCTGTGCCCTTGACTTTTCAGCATTTTTGCGAGCTTGCCCGCGTGGGTGGTTTTACCGGTACCCTGAAGGCCGCAGAGCATCACAATGGCCGGAGGCTTAGGCGGAGTTGCGATTCTCGCTTGAGAACCGCCCATAAGCTCTGTCAATTCTTCATTGACAATTTTTATCACCATTTGTGCCGGCGTAAGGCTTTCCATAACCTCAGAGCCGATAGCTCGCTCAGTAACCTTTGCGGTAAAATCTTTCGCTACCTTATAGTTGACGTCGGCCTCCAAAAGCGCCAGACGCACCTCGCGCATGGCGGATTTTACATCCGCTTCGCTAAGCTTCCCTTTTGCCTTCAGGTTTTTAAACGCTGCGCTAAGTTTTTCCGCAAGTCCTTCAAATGCCACTGAGCTGCCCCCTTTTAAAAAATATCTTAATACACCTTATTATTCCTCTTGCTCGTACAGAAGCTGCTGCGCGGTTCGCAGTATTTCTTCTGTGTCCTTTTGCATTTCGGCAGAATATACGTACTTACCGTTATACTCTTGGATTCGGGCGGCTGCCTCGCAAATTTGTTCCAGCCCGCTGTGAATTTCGCGGAACCTGCGCACCAAACCCAGCTGGCTTTCCAATTCCATAAGCTGCGTTTCCGCACGTTTAATGGAATCCCGCACGCCTTGGCGCGTGATTCCTTCGTTTGCGGCGATTTCCCCCAGCGACAGGTCGTCATTGTAGTAATAATTCATAACTTCCCGCTGTTTTTCGGTGAGAAGACCGCTGTAAAAATCCAACAAATAGGAAATGTGAAGATTTTTCGCCATATTCTTCGCTCCCACTGTAAAGCCTATGCCTTTACAATGTGGTATTATACTCCCCAAGCTTCGTAAAGTCAATACCTTTACACTAAAAAATTCCGCCTTTTATACTGCGAGGCACTCCCTGCGGCTGACAGGCGGCTCTTCGTGCGGCAACCGTAAAAAAGCTTACGCCCACGGGCTACCGATACGGTGACAAAGAGATTTTGATCGATAAAGACAACTTTCCTTCTCTTAGAAGAGAGAAGAAAATAAATCGGAAAGATCCGAAAGACTCTGCTTTAGAAAGTCGGAGAGATACGTTTCGGCTTCTTGCGTTAAACTATTCGTCCGAAAAATAAGGGACTCATTCTCTAGGCGGACGTCCTCTAACGTAAGTCTAATCTCTGTATTAGGAATCTCCAAAGCAAGCGCGTTCATATCGAAAAATATGCTGCTGCCGCTGATGGAAACGCCTTCCGGAAGCTTTTCCTCCACAACGGGAAGGGCCATACTAATTGGCAGCTTCATCTTTCCAAAATGAATCTCTTCTACCTGAGCGCAAAGTCTCTCGTTTGGGACATCAAACGACAGCGACAACACGGATGTAACTGCGATGCGCATGCCATTTGCGAACAGAGGCGTATACACAGCCACTTTCTGATCCGGCCGGATTTGCAGATAGATTTGATCAAACGACTCCATTCGGGACGAAGCCTTCTGTTTTTCCACCAGCGCCGCTAAAAACGAATTGATATCCTCTTGCGAAACACTCGCTTCTTCTCCGCTGAGAGCCGCTTTTGCTGCCGTATACAAAAATGGATTGGCGTCTGGCTTGGCATAAAATTTTTCCGCGTACTCATCTTTCAAAATCATCCACCCCATGGCTATGGCCGCGCACGCTGCTGCCAGCAAAATTCCCAGCACAATCGCGGCTACGGCGCTTTTTCTGCTTTTCTTTACATATTTCTCCATAAACTTCTCCTTTCCGATAAGACGCTTTTAAGAGACAAAAAAGCGGCGGAAATGTCCCGTCGCTTTTTACGTCCTTTTTCGTGGGGATTATTTCAGCTCTGCGATCGTTACGCCGGACTCCCCTTCTCCGTAGGTACCCAAACGAAACGATTTTACAGCCGGATGTCTGCGCAAATGATCCTGCACGGCTTTGCGCAGCACGCCGGTACCTTTTCCGTGAATAATAGATACGACGTGCAATCCTGCCATTTGGGCATGATCCAAGAAGTGATCCACATTCATAATCGCCTCCACAGAGTCTTGACCGCGCAGATCCAGCTCCATGGAAGCGCTTTGGCGCGTTGAGGCCGTACGAGTAATACGCCGCTGCGGCTGCGGCTTCGGCTGGTTTTTCTCATCCAAAAGGCGCAGATTTTGGAAAGGAACCCAAGTTTTAATAATTCCCGCCTGAATCAGCGCTTTATTATCGCCTACATCTACTACTGTGCCCTCTTTCTCAATATCGGCAATCAGCACCGGATCTCCCATTTTAAGAGGCCGGGGCAGCTCATAGGGAACATCTTGTCTCTTTCGCACGGGATCTGCTGTATCTTCCAACGAACGCATACCGGATTTCAGCCGCGCTTTCTGTTCCGCCGAAAGCGCTTTGTTCTTCTGCCGGCGCAGTTCTTCGATCTCGTTTAGCAAAGCGTCAATTTGGGCGCGCGTGCGTGCTACAAGCTGTGACGCCTGCTCACGGGCCTTGGCAATCTCTTTTTCTGCGTCATCCTGCGCGCGGCGGCGGATTTCCTCCGCTTCTTTCTGAATGCGCGAAGCCTCCACCCTCTGTTTTTCCGCCTGTTCACGGGCCGTTTCGAGACTCTGACGGCTCGTTTCCAAGCTCTGCACCACGTCTTCAAAGCGCGCGTTTTCGCTTGAAACAAGCTCTTTGGCGCGGCTGACAATTTCGTCGCTCATGCCCAGACGTGTCGAAATGGCAAACGCATTCGAACGTCCCGGAACGCCTATCAGCAGCCGGTACGTGGGACGAAGCGTGGCCACGTCGAACTCACAGCTGCCGTTTTCGACTCCCTTTGTCTGAAGCGCATACGCTTTCAGCTCCGCATAATGCGTTGTGGCGGCAATGCGCGCCCCTTTTTGGCGCAGCGCTTCTAAAATGGCTACGGCAAGGGCTGCGCCCTCTACCGGATCCGTTCCGGCCCCAAGCTCGTCAATGAGTACTAGGCTGCTTTCACCGGCCTGATCGAGAACTTTGATGATATTAGTCATATGCGCCGAAAACGTAGACAGCGATTGCTCGATGCTCTGTTCGTCCCCTATATCGGCAAGGACTTCATGAAACAGGGAAATCTTGCTGCCTTCCGCCGCCGGAATCATCAAACCGCACATCGCCATTAACGTAAGAAGTCCCAGCGTTTTTAGGCTGACCGTTTTACCGCCGGTATTCGGCCCGGTAATTACAAGCGTATCGAAATGAATTCCCAGCTCAATGTCGGTGGGCACAACTTTATTTTTATCGATGAGCGGGTGACGGGCGCGATGCAGTTCGATTTTTCCGTCCTCATTGAGCACCGGCTTTACCGCTTTCATTTTATAGGCAAGATTGGCTTTGGCAAAAATCAGCGAAAGTTCCACGGCCGCGCCACAGCTGTTTATAATGCCGTCAGCAAAGCTACCGGCTTCGGCGGAAAGTTCTGTGAGGATCCGATCGATCTCCGCTTGCTCTTGTGAAAGCAGAACACGAATCTCGTTGTTTGCCTCTACCACCGACATTGGTTCGATAAAGACGGTCGCCCCGCTGGAAGAGGTATCGTGCACCAGACCGGGCACATCGCCGCGGCATTCTGCCTTTACCGGCACGACAAATCTTCCGCCACGCATGGTGACGATCGGCTCTTGCAAATATTTTAAATAAGAAGGAGAGCGGATCATCTTATCAAGAAGCTCCCTTGCACGGGAGGATGTATGGCGGATTTTCCGCCGGATGGCCGCTAATGTTTGAGAAGCCCCATCCGCTACCTCTTCTTCCGAGGCCACAATTGTACGGATGCGATCCTCTAAGTACTTATTCGGCTGTATGGATTCAAACCGCCAGTCGAGCGTTGTCTTCATTCCTTCGCTCTTGCTTCTCCACTCGCTAATACCCCGCAGACAGCGCAGCACTTCGGCTATCCGCAAAAATTCCGGCAGGTTCAAGGTGCCGCCCGCTTCGGCCCGCCGCAGCGCGTTGGCTATGTTCTTTAATCCGCCAAAGGATGGAGCTCCAAATTTCGCCATTAAGACGTAGGCGTCATCCGTTTCCTGCAAAAGGCGCTCGGTCTGGCGCAGCGTTTCGGCAGGCCGAAGTTCTCTGGCCAGCTGTGCGGCGTCATCGCAAGCGGTTTCTGCGGCGAGCATTTCGAGCACCTTATCTAGCTCTAAGGCTCGCCAGTGTTTATTCATCTGCTGCATATTGTACTCCTTATTGTTTTTCGCAGCGGCAGGCCCACCCTGTCGCAATTCGCTTCGCGCTTTTTCCCCGTTCCAACACTTACCTCATACTACTCTACCGCCTTCTCGCGCGAAGAAGGCGGGGCCTATCTGCCACTAAGGCTGACACCTCGCACATAAAAGGTGCCGCCATTTCCAGCGCCCAGATATCAGGATAGACAGGCCGATGTTTGACGGTAAAAATCAAGAGAAGGAAGGGAACGGTCAATATGGGAGAGTAAAAACGATTCCGAAGCATCCGCAAGCTGCGCAAGGGATTCCGCCGGAAGCTGAAACGAAAACAGCTTGTTAAAATCTGCGTAAATCGTATGGCGCAGCCCCGTAACTGCGCCGCGGTTGAGAGGCACGGCACGGCGGGCGTCGGGATGATAGCATTTGCCGCACAGAAAAACCCCGTCCTGGGGCAAAAACCACATCACGTCGTCCTCATAGCAAGCGCACTGCGCACAGCACACCAAGTTGGGCATATATCCTGAAAAAGACAGCATACGCATCTCGGTAACCGATTTGAGCAGCAGCTGCGGGCGCAGATTTTTCGATAAAAAGTGCAGGCTGTTGAGCACAAGACGCAAATACTCCCCCGCCGGCGCGCCTGCCGGCGCAAGAAGGCCAGACAGTTCGCAAAAATACTGTGCCAAGGCAAGTCTCCCTATATCCTCGCGAAGGCCAAAAAAAACTTCTTTGGGACGGGCGTCATTGATACTATATTTCTCCCGTCCCTTAAAAATACTAAAATCCGAATAACATAATAGCTGCGTCGCAGCATTTTGCGTGCTACGCACCGTTTTGGCACGCCGGGCAAAAGCGCGCAGCACGCCTTCTTCCTTCGTTAAAAGGGTGATGAGTCTATCGCTTTCCCCCACGCTGCTTTCTCGAATCACGAGTCCCTGCGTTTCTATCAGCATCCGAAACCTCCCCGGCGGCTTGCACGCCCATCTGTGCGCTGCGTGCATGAACCAATCTCGCATACTGCAAATACGCTTCTACGCTTCCCGTTTCTCGAAAACACCGCCATGCCTGCTTTTCGTTCATACTGATTCCTCCCTCATTCACTCTTTTTTACCGCTTAAGAAAAGTAATCTCCTTTTTGCGGCTGGTCTGATGTATCTACATCCTATAAAGGATCCTCTTTCAGTATTTGCAGAATCTGAAAGAGTATCAGAGGAAAAATCAAGATCGCAGGCTGGCCGTTTTTCAAGTACTCGTTATAAAACAGCCGCCCTACTATTATTCAAAATCGTTTCTGTCATATCCAAGCGTGCGCAGAACGCTCTCGCGGTTACGCCAATCCTCTTTTACTTTCACCCAAAGCTGTAAGTTGATTTTACAGTCAAAAAAGCGCTCCATATCCTCGCGCGCATAGGCACCCACCTTTTTGAGCATGGAACCGCCTTTGCCGATTACAATACCCTTGTGGGTGTCTCGCTCACAGTAAATAGTTGCGGAAATATCGGTAATGCCGCTGCCGTCGTCCCGTTCGCGCATACGCTCTACCACCACGGCAAGCCCGTGAGGGATCTCCTTGTCCAAAAGGCGAAGCAGCTTTTCCCGGACAATTTCTCCCGCAATGACACGCTCAGGCTGATCGGTAAGCGTATCCTCGTCAAAGAAATGCGCGCCCGGCTGCGACAGTTTTTGAAGCTCGCCCACCAGATCTTCCATTCCATCGCCTGTCTGGGCCGAAACCGGCACCACCGCTTCAAACGGGTAAAGCTGGGAGAATTTCACAATCTGCGCCATTAACGGAGACTTATCCTCTAACAAGTCAATTTTGTTAATCGCCAGCACGGCAGGCATAGAAAGCTCTTTAAATTTCGCAATCAAATCCAGATCGGCCGGCGACGGTTCGCTGCCCGCTTCCACCACCAGCATACACGCATCTACGCCAGACACCGACTGCGTTACGGATTTTACCATATAATTGCCAAGCTTTGTGCGCGGGCGGTGCAGGCCGGGCGTATCGATGAATACAAGCTGCACTTGACCTTCTGTTAAAACACCCATAATGCGGGTACGCGTTGTCTGCGGCTTGCTGGATACAATCGCTACCTTCTGGCCCAGCATACGATTGAGCAGGGAGGATTTACCCACATTCGGCCGGCCTACAATCGCAATAAAAGCAGTCCTTTCCTGCGATGTCATTTGTCTTTCCATATTTCTTTCTCCTTCTTCTCCGTCCTTTTTCTTATACAGAAATCGCGGATTCCAATAGGCCCGAGTTGGATATATACCCCTGTCGCCACAAGACTTATTGCCAAAAGCACGGCCCGCCATGGCGCCTGCGTAAAAAATCGGAGAATTCCCTCAAAGACCTCTGGACGCCAAAATAGGCACACCCCTACCGCAACGGCAAACAAAGCGCCTATCAACACACCGCCAGCTGCTAAATCCTTTACAATACGCACCACAGGGTGATAGCTGGCTGCTATCATATCAGAGAGCTCTTCCGCTACTGTGTTGAATAGTTCTGCTGCCATAACCAGCGCAAATGTCAGAAATAAAATGGCATATTCCACGCGCGATATTTCAAAAAAGAGCGAAAACGCGAATACATACAGCGCCGCCGCCGTATGTATTCGCATATTGCGCTCGTTATTGATGCAGTAAATGATTCCCCGAAAAGCATATTTAAAGCTTTTTAAAAAACGCAAGGGAACTTACTCCTCCTCGAACAGATAGCTGCTGGTACTTGGGAAACCCAATTCCGTCATGATTTTTTCTTCCTTCTCAAACATATGCACTCGCTCCAAGCCACCATTTTCATGATCGTAACCGAGCAGATGAAGCATGGAATGAACGGTAAGATGACAAATTTCATGCTCAAATGTGCGATTCGAACGCTGGGCTTCTTCTATTGCCGTCTCCATCGAAATCACAATGTCGCCAAGAATTTTCGCGCCGGTATCATGATTTTCATCGTACACACCATTCTCTCCCATAGGGAAACTGAGCACATCGGTGGGCATATCCTTATCGCGATACTGTTTATTGAGCTTATGAATCTGCTCATCATTCACAAATGTAACGCTAATCTCGGCAGAATACGGAAATTTCTCCTCCCGTAAGGTGGCTGTACATGCACGACGTACTAACATTCTCATACCGGTAGGGATTTTGACATTCTTTTGCTTATTTTCAATGATAACTCTTATCTTTTCCATAAACTCCTATCGCCTGCCTTCTTCACTTTTCTCGTAAGCTTTAATGATTTCCTGTACAAGCCTATGGCGAACGACATCTTTTTCATTAAAACGCACCTGCGCGATATCCTGCACATTCTTTAAGATACGAACAGCATCCTTCAATCCCGAACGCCGTCCATCCGGGAGATCGATCTGCGTGATGTCGCCAGTAATCACCATTTTGGAATTGAAGCCCAAACGGGTGAGAAACATCTTCATTTGTTCCGGCGAGGTATTCTGCGCCTCGTCTAAGATAATAAAGCTGTCATCAAGCGTACGGCCGCGCATATATGCCAAGGGTGCTACCTCAATATTCCCGCGTTCCACATATTTCTGATACGTCTCCGCCCCTAGCATATCGAACAGTGCATCATATAAAGGACGCAAATACGGATCCACCTTCTGCTGCAGATCTCCCGGCAAAAAACCGAGTTTTTCTCCAGCTTCTACGGCGGGGCGCGTAAGGATAATCCGGTTTACCTCCTGCGCACGAAACGCTGTCACCGCCATCGCTACTGCAAGATAGGTCTTCCCTGTTCCAGCAGGACCTACACCGATTGTGATGGTGTTTTTTCGGATCATATTGCAATAATTTTTTTGACCAAGCGTTTTAGGCTTTACCGGTTTCCCCTTTGATGTGATACAGATACAGTCGCCGGCCAATGTTTCTATTTTCTCTTCTGTCCCCTCGTTGACCAGTGAAATGCAATAACGGACATTTTGCTCGCTGAGAGCTTCTCCGCGATTGATCAGCGACAAGAGACTTTCAATCGCCCGCGCCGCTTTTGACACATTCTCCGGATCTCCTGAAACCTTGATCTCTGATCCACGTCCCACTACGGAGACGTCATACTCCTTCTCAATCAGCTTAATATTTTCATCGAAGCTGCCAAACAGGGCTACCGCCTGTTCCATGCGGTCAATATTGATTTTTTGCTCGAACATCCAAACCCACCTTATCGTTTTACGGCTTCAAAATTTAGTTCTATTATAGCACATCTTATTTTTTTCGTCACCCTTCTAGGTAGAAAATTGTGCACAAATTTTTACCTAATTTAACAGTATTTCTGATTCAACGGCAATGTCTTCTTCACAAACGCATACAATTTCTAACCGATATACCTCTCCATCCACTTTGCCGTTTTCCGTCTTCGACACTACCTTTATACCCTCCCAATTTTCCTTTACGAATGTCTCAAACTCCTGTCTCGCTTTCTCCAGCGCCTGCTCCTTAGTAAGCGAGATTTGCCTTGTTTCCACTTCGATCCATCTTTCGGTAAATACATACGCCGGCAGACGGAATCCTTGTATTTCGACACTCTGTCTTTCTGTCTCTCTTTGATACGATCCTTCTGGTTCCCTTGCAAAGCTTATAGGAATATTCAGTCCTAAAAGCTGCACGCTGCTGCGTTCAATCGTTTTCCCCGTGGAAACCGATTCCGTTGTTTTCATGGGCACTTCGATTTCTACCGCACGCTTTGTTTCAGCAAGCGCCATTCCACGTGCATGGTGCAGCGTGCTTTTTCCGAACGCATCCTCCACTACGCCGCTAATAAGAAGCTGTCCTTTTGCCACGGCCGATCCTTCTGAAGCTTGGGCCGTTCCCTCGTAAACATCCAATCGTAAAAGCTGTCCCGCGCGGGCAGCGGTCACATTCGCATACTTAAGCGGATCTGTCATTTCAGGCTTTTCCACTTTTTCGTCGATCACAATCGTTACCACGCTGCCATTTGTATTGAGCGTAACCCATCCAATATCCGGAAATTCCAGCATCAGCTTTTGCTCGAGATCCGAGGTATTGAGCTGCCATCGTCCCAGACCGGGAGTAAGGCCATACCGAGCTGCCGCCGCTCGGATCTCTCCTTCCGAAATTTTTCCCGCGCCTTGAATATCAATCTCCCAGACAAACAGCGGCATCACTGCTAAAATGAGAAGGAACATCGCTCCTCCCACAAACAGCCCTTTGCGGCGTCCGCAGCGTTTTAGAAAGAACGGCAGGCCTGCACGTTTTCCGGCGCGCAGCTTCACGCGGGCTCGTTTGGCAGGCGCACGCAGACTGCTATAATTCCGCACAGCTGCTCTTACATAAAAACGATCCTTCTCTCGGCGTATTCCCCACAGATTGATCCCCATACGCGCTGCCAGATTGAGAAACCGTTCTACGCTATGCGATGCACCATCCTGTTCCGAAACAGAAAATTCTGTCCACCCCAGCAACCATCTCACGATTCTTACGGAACCCAAATTCCCGCCCCCATTTCCATGATTCCCCTATAGCTGCAAAACCATACGGCATTTTTACTGTAAAAATTGAAGGCCTGTCAAAAAGCCTTCTACAACGAGCGAATCAGCCGTCAGGCTTCTGATTTTGAGGTTCCTTCCTGTAAACCGGACAGCTGTTTTTCCTGTCTTTACCCGAACGGCTTCTTCGCTGTATTCTAATACGCCCCCGCAGTTTTCTACTATGGCTTCCCGATTGCTTTTCAGTTCGATCCTAGAAAATCCCGGCGATATTTCAGGCGGTAGCAACAATCTCATCCTCCTTTATGGGTACTGTTCCCTCCTCCTTCCAAAGAGAATACACCGAACCGCAGTGGTAACTGGTAGGGTTCTGTTTTTTGAGTGTATACAAAAAAGGCTGAGGGAAATCCCCCAAACTTGTAGATCCTCTCTGTCAGTCCTCTTGGTGCACGATTTTCCATCTCGTCCTTTTCCGACGCTGCTCAAAAAGAGGCAGACTTGGGGATATGCCCCCGAGCAGGTTGTACAGCTGCGCAGGCTCCCTTGCATGGTTTAGGCTATGGCAAATCTTCAACAGGAGAACACGCAGCCTGCTTATAGGGATGGAGAAACAGAGTTTCTGCTAAGAGTTCAAAAAGGGGGGATTACAACATATATATACCATGAGGTGAATCACTATGAAACATTTATCCGGGAAAAGAATCGGAACGGCTGTGGTCACAGCAGGAATTTTGCTGGCAGCGGGCGCGCTGCTCTGCTTTCCTGCGGCGGCGGCAGACGGCGCACGCAGGGGAATCGGATATTGCTTGAACTTATTGATCCCCTCACTGTTTCCGTTTATGGTGCTTTCGGCATACCTTGTAAAATCCGGAACCGCAGGCTCTCTTGGCCGGTTTTTCGCACCGGTCACTCGTTTTCTCTTTCGGCTTCCCGGAAGCGCCGCTGCGGCCGTCTTTCTCTCTTTTATCGGCGGATATCCTGTAGGGGCGCGGGCTGTGGCTGCACTGCGTGCACAAAATGAAATTACGGAAAAAGAAGCCCAGAGGATGCTTTGCTTCTGTGTCAATTCCGGCCCAGCCTTCGTCATCAGCTCTGTGGGATGTATGATGCTGGGAGATTTGCGCGCAGGTTTTATCCTCTTTGTCTCACAGATACTTGCCTCTCTACTTCTGGGAATAGCCTGCCGCTTTACGCTTCGAGAAGAGGAAAGCGGGCGATCTTCTCCCCAAAAGCCAGAACGTGCCGTTGCTCTGGTGGCTTCTGTTTCAGATGCTTCTCGGGGTATGGTGGCAATGTGTGCTTTTGTTGTGCTGTTTGCCGTACTTGTTTCGCTGCTTCTAGCAAGCGGAACTGCCTCGGCATTCTCCCACTTCCTGCTGAGCATAGGCGTCCCCCGGGCAGCAGCAGAATGTTTACTCTCTGCTGTATTGGAAGTTACCGGAGGATGTATGGACGCCATAGGTGCGGGAGTTCCCCTTTTACTTATCTCGTTTATTATCGGATGGGGAGGGTTATGTGTCCATTTTCAAGTTTTATCGGCCGCTTCTCAAATTCGTATTTCCCGTTTGCGCTTTACCCTCTTTCGTTTTCTTCACGGAGTCCTTGCCGCTTTTTTTACAAATCTTTTCCTGCGTTTTTACCCCACAACCATATCCGTCTTTTCCAGCACCTCGCAGCCGCTTACCTATCAAATCTCTGGATCCGCTCCAGCAGCGTGCGCTCTGTTTCTTCTGTGCGTAACGTTCCTGCTTACCATACAAAAATTTCCTATCGCGAAAAAAGAAATTAAAAATAACCCTTTTCAGCCGCGTAAGAATATGCTAAAATAGCATTACTTTCTTCTGCACTATGTGCTGTTTTGAGGAAAATTGTGGGAGGTGACAGCATGAAAAGAAAAATGTTTGGAAATCACGTCGAGCCAAACTGCGAATATTGTAGCCACTGTCTGACTTCAGGCGAGGAGCTATCTTGTCGCTTAGGACGAGAGCCAAAACCCGATGGCTCCTGCCGTAAATTTTCCTATGACCCGCTGATGCGTACACCGAAAAGCCTGCCGCCTTTGCGAGAATACAGTCTCGATGACTTTAAATTATAAATTTGTTTTACTACTTTAAATAGAAATGGATCTTTCCCGCAAAACAAGGAAATATCCATTTTTATTATTTTGTTTTTCCATATTGCTGTAAAAATTTTTCCAAAACTTGTATGTGTAATTTTTCGTCTAAAATGATTCGACGCAGCACGGCTAGAACCCGATCATCTTGAATGGCCGCCATCCTTCTTTCATACCCAGCCACAGCGCCGCGCTCTGCCATCAGATCAAATCGAATCATCGATACGGGATCGCTGTCATACCGAACCGCCGCGCCCGTCCAGACAAAATTGCGGGCACCGCTCCAATATGTATACGACGGTGTCCCTCCTAAAGAAAAGATCAGCTTTCCCAACAGCTCTAAATGGCGCATTTCTACATGGGCTATTTCACGCAGTGCCTGCGCTAATTCAGGTGCTTTTTCCTGTGCCACCCAGCTTTGATACAAATATTGCGTCACAGCGGTCAATTTTCCCTGTGGAGCAGAAAAATCCATTCGCAAAAGCTGCGCATATCGAATGTTTTTTTGGGTACATATCGTCGGAGGATACGGTTCCCCGACATCGTACCGGCAAGATCTGTCCTCGTGAGACATCGGATCTACTGCCGCTTTATGATCCGTTGCCGCTTTATCTCGCCCCATGGGAGACTGTGAAACTGTCTGCGGACAAAACGGCGGCGGCACGGCCTGTTTTTCAGGCGGGATGGGATGGAACGGATACCTGTTCTTCTCCATAAAAACACCTCCCCCAAAATTTTCCCATCCAATGAATATGATCCGACACGCACAGAAATACCCTAAAGGCTACAATTTTGTAACTATTATTTCTTTTCTATGCAAATAATGCTATAATACAAATGGATCTCATATAGATTTCTCGGTAGTCTTGGGGATTCAAACTTATATATCATAATTTTTCTTTAGCTTATAACAGCCGAAAGGCATTTTTGTTTTTTCCTTTTTTCTTCCAAACAGAAAGGTTCGGATTTCTCCGAACCTTTCTGTTTTTTTATTTTGAATTTCAGTTTCCTTTGTAATTTTCTAAACAGATCGTTTCTCCTGGACGGATTACTGCCGTCTGTTCAAGCACTTTCATCCATACGGTTATCGCGGTGGGGTTATAAATTCTTGAAGCATCGGATGAATAGCGCAAAGCCTTTACCGCCGAGACATATTCTTCGATCTGTCCGTTTGTGGCATACCAAATCTCCTCATAGCCAGAAATCTTTTGGAACAGGGATTCTATTCGATCCCAATTTTCGTGATCGTCAAATTCGTATGTATGACCCCAAACATAAAATACAGGCAATACATTTTTTTCTGAATTGGGATCGAGCGCAAGAAACTTATCGGCAAGCTCCATCAGCTGCGGATCATCGTGATGACAACACGGATCCCAAAGCAAAAAATTCTCTGGCAGGCGGAAATTATGGGTGCTTTTCACGGTACGTGCATAGCGGATTCCCGCCGCTTCCAGCACTTTGAGCGTTTCGGGATTCCATGTGCCAAACGGATAGGCAAACCCGGATACAAGCTTTCCTGTAATATCTTCCAGCACCTTTTTATCCTCGCAGACCTCCCAAGCAGCGGCGCCCATAGGGATTCTTGCAAGATCAGGATGGCTTGTCGTATGACCCGAAACCTCAAACGGACCGTAAAGCTCTTTTACTTCACTTTTCGATACGCGGGAATGGTTTACACGAATATGGCTGTAATGCTCTTCGGAATCGAAACGCCCGGAATTCAAGTTGAATGTCGCTTGAAGGCCGTACTTTTTCAGCAGCTCAATAAAATGTCTATCCTGCACAACGCCATCGTCGTAGCTGAGTGTAAAGGCTTTTGTCTTTCCCTGCGGAAACAGGGGGGTATCTCTTCTTAACGGCATAACCAGCATCCTCCTTTTATTCTGCCGGACAGCTGCGCCGCCCGGCACATCCGATCTCCGGCAGAATTATCCCCACCAGAAATACCAGATTTTCGATTTCATCAGGCTGTCGGCTAAAGCACCTACCGACTTCCTTTTTTCACATTCTTCCACGCGATCGGGACAGAACGCATATTGTTCTGCAGCGAGACGCACAGCTTCGTCCACATCGCGCACCGGATCTTCCACCCAAAATTCCAGTTCGTCACGGCTGAGGGCATAAGGTACCGCGCCGTATTCTTCATACCAGTATTTTGCCGCTGCCATCAATTCCATGGTATCTGGGCAGTCGTTCCATGCTCCCATTGGCAGCCATGCGAAAATTTCCCACGGGTTTTCTACCGGAATTTCTGCCAAAATCGTTTCATACGTAGCGTTGCGGTCAAAATCCCAATACGATTCCGGAACGCAAACCTCTTCGCCGCCTATAACGTCACTTACGCCGATTTCAAAAGGCAGGCGGCGGCTTTCACCCCGGCGCAAGTCGATGAGGCTGTCAAAATATTCACGGCCATCGGTCAAATACAGATTGACCATCGCTTCGCGATAATCTTCTACCATGTCGGGATCATACCGCAGGGGTTCGGATTCCTCGCTAGTGGGATCGGAATTGAGCGTCAGCGTTGTAAGCAATCCCTCGTCCGGTACAACAAGCACCGGAATAAACCCTTCTTTTCTGCCGCGATCCCACGCCTCTTGATATGCCTTTGTGAGGATAGAGTCATCTTCACAAGGCGCAAGGATCCGGCACGGACAGTCCAGAAATTCCACCACTTTCTGCGCAATCCGGCTGGGGCGGTACTGCTGCGGCGTCAGACCTCCGCAAAAATTCGGCCGGCTGATATTGACGACTCGCAGTGCAGCTGGAGCCATTTTTCTGAGCAGTGCTTCCGCTCCGTATTGAATTTTATATTCCATTTCTTCCTGATAAAGAGGGACAACCTGATAAAAATTCACCTCGTCTCCTCCCGGAAGGCAGCAGCACACGGAAGCTTCGCTGAACCCCTGCGGTTCGGTGAGAATCACACCGGAAAGGGCCGTGTTTTCTGCAAAGGGTCCGCGATTCGTTACCGTATGACCCCATCCCAGCCATGTATCCTCTTCCATTGGAAGATGAGAAATTTCTTTGAGCCACCGGATAGGCCAATGCCGTTTTTCATCAAGACTCTGAAGGTTCCAGCTGGAAGGCAGGCAGATCAGCAGTTCGGCTCGCTCCAGTCTGCGAGACGCAAATTCTTCCGGGATCTCCATTCGATGAGCGCCCATACCCATCGTCACCAATGTGTAGAAATCGCGCTGATCGCTGGGTGGTATAACGCAAATATCCACCTGCAGACTCATGGAAGAAGACTCGCGGAAAATCATTTCCGTCTCGCCAAAAAAGCGGCTGATGTGACTGCTCACGGCTGCCGCCTCTTCTTCGGTATACAACTCCGGTCCAGCACTTCCGGTGAGAAGTCGGAGATTGTTTTTGCAAAGCTCGATAAAATCGAGTGTGTCAGAATCTCCGGGAGCTAGTTCTTCCGCACGTTCAAATTCGTGCAAAGCTTCGGCATCCCGGTTCATATAATAATAGGAAAACCCCAGCCTGTAATGCAACAAGGCATCGTCGCGGCCCTGGGCGATCATATTTTCCAACAGAGAAGCCGCCTTTTGGTATCCTTCTTTTGTATGCAAATTATTGTAAGCCCGCGCAAGCTGACCGTTAAGATCACAATTGCGTTCGGCCGCCGGAATCTTTTCGATTTCTTCAATAATTTCTCGATATTTTCCTTCCTCGTGCAGCTGGGTGAGAAGCTGCATCATCTTTTTATCCATAGTTCCTCCATAACCGGCGCATCTTCCATCCCGCTGACCCGGAACGTTGGGAACGTATCCCACTGAAAATACTATAACACGGCCACTCCGTTTTTACAATCGGAACGGCGGAGAAAATCGTCCATTTTCTAGTTTTTTTGAAAATCCGTATTTTTCTTTTTTGCTATATATTATGTAAACAAAATTTTTATAGTTTTTATTATTCTTATAAAGAAATTAATAAAAATCCTTATTTTTAGCCATTTTTATATGATTTTCTTCTAAAATTATTATAAAAATTAAAAACCACTTTTTTATGCTTGAAAAAAGAAAAGATTATGTAAAATACGTTTGCTGTCATCGATTTATTTCATTTGCGCGATTTGTCCTGCTCTTGCGCTATATGCGGCATACTCTTTCCGAGGGCTGCTATGCAAATCGACACAAGGGGATTGATCCATCCAAAAAAAGTATAGGGCCCATATTGCCATGCTGAAATTCCGAGCATTCCTTGGGTAAATCCAGCTCCTGTGCTGTACGGTACAATTCCCCCGAAAACGGTTCCCGCGTCTTCGAGGGCACGGCTGAGATTCTGGGGCTTGAGCTTGTGCTGCGCATAGAGAGGACGGAAGAGACGGCCTGTCATGATGATCGCCACGTACTGCTGGCCGGTAGCAATAACAATCCCCCACGCTGTAAGTATGGTGGCGATGACCAGCCCGCGATCACTTTTTACATGGGAAACCACTTTCTCCAGAATAGAGCCCGCCATACCGGTGCACTCAAAAATTCCCGCAAAGCTCAGCGCAATTATCATCAGGGCAATGGTCTTCATCATACTCATCATGCCGCCGCGGTTAAGCAGGGTATCTACATTCTCCACACCGGTAGACGCCGTGAAACCATCCATTACAATCGAGAGCATTTGTTGGGCCGGAATTCCCTGTACAAATATTCCCGACAGGATCCCCAGTGCCGCCGCGGCCATCAGCCCCGGCAGCGCCGGAATTCGAAAAACGACCATCACAAGCACTAGAAGCGGCGGGAGCAGCAGAAGCGGATGGATTATAAAATTCTGCTCTAACGCCGCAAGCGTCTGCTGGATGGGAGAGGACTGCACCTGGGCAGCGGAACCGTCTGTGAGCACGAACCCCATTATTCCATAAATGATTATGCAAATCATATAAGTGAACGTTGTCGTCACCATCATGTGGCGGATATGATCAAACAGACTTGCATCGGATACGGACGGCGCTAAATTTGTTGTATCGGACAGAGGGGACATTTTATCTCCAAAATACGCTCCCGATACAATCGCTCCTACCGTAATAGGCTGCGGGATGCCAAGCACCGTGCCGATTCCAAACAGAGCTACCCCTACCGTTCCTATGGTGGAAAGAGAACTGCCAATAGCTAGGGATACAATGGAACACAGAAGCAGCGTTGTCACAAGAAAAAAGCGCGGAGAAATAATTTGCAGTCCATAATAAATCATGGTCGGAATTACGCCGCCTGCCATCCATGCAGCAATAAGCAAACCAATGGATAAGATAATTAACAGTGCTGGGATTGCCGTGTGGATCGCTGCGGTAATTCCCTCCAGCATTTTCTGCCACGAAAAATGGTGGAGCCCACCAATAATCGCTGCTATCACAGCAGCCAATAACAACGGGATATGGGGTGTGCTGCCAAAACCTGCGGTAAATGCCACTACCAACACAATCAGAGCTACAAACATTCCAACCGAAATTCCAAATCCAACTGGAACTGCAGCCTTCTTCTGTTGTTCCATGCTAATCCCCCCTAAATAAATTTTCCATTTTATTATACCTCTTTGCCTAAAAAAAGGAAGCCCCTAAACAAAAAATCACTCGTAGAACAAACATGTTATTTCCATAGTTTTACATAAAAACGTTAGAGAAGAAACGTTTTTCCCAAAATTATCTCAAAAAAATCCCCCCATGGCAAAAGCCACAGGGGGAGAACCGTCCGAACCTCTAGCGCAGGTACGGCGCAGAACTTTATTTTCTGTTAGATTAACTCGATAAGAGCCATCTCCGCAGCATCGCCGCGGCGCGGTCCGAGCTTTGTGATGCGGGTATAACCGCCGTTGCGCTCGGCATATTTCGGAGCGATCTCTGTAAACAGCTTATGAGCAACATCCTCTTTTGTGACGAATCCCATCACGAGGCGCTTGTTGTGCAGAGAATCCTCTTTTGCGATTGTAATCATTTTCTCCGCCATAGAACGGACTTCCTTCGCGCGGGTTACAGTTGTCTCGATCTTACCGTTCTCCAACAGGAACGTGACCATGGCGCGAAGCATCGCGATACGGTGATCGCTGGTTCTTCCGAGTTTTCTGGTTCCGGGCATCGAAATTCACTCCTTTACCGTAAGGCTGCAAGCGACTTATTCGTCGTCCTTGCGCAAATTGAAACCGAGGGAATTCATTTTATAAATGACTTCCTCCAGAGATTTTCTTCCCAAATTGCGGACCTTCATCATGTCCTCTTCAGACTTACTGAGCAGATCCTCCACCGTATTGATTCCGGCACGCTTGAGGCAGTTAAACGAACGGACCGACAGATCCAATTCTTCAATCGTCATCTCAAGCACTTTTTCCTTACCCTTATCGTCCTTCTCGACCATAATCTCTGTGTTGCTGCCCTTATCGGACAGATCCACAAAGAGATTCAGGTGTTCGGTGAGAACCTTCGCGGCAAGCGAAACAGCCTCTTGGGCGCCGATAATCCCGTTGGTCCATACCTCCAGAATCAGCTTATCATAATCGATGCTCTGGCCTACACGGGTGTTCTCTACGTTATAATTCACCTTGAGAACCGGCGTGTAGATGGAGTCAACAGGAAGCTCGCCGATTACCGACATAGTCATGTTCGCCTTATTGCGCTCGGCGGAAACATAGCCGCGGCCTTTATCCAGGGTCAATTCCATATACAGCTTCGCCCCGTCGCCCAGCGTTGCGATGTGCATTTCCGGGTTGAGGATCTCGACCTCACTGTCACATTTGATAGAATCAGCCGTCACCTCACACGGACCTTCCGCCGAGATCTCCACCGTTTTGGGACCGTCGCAGTGCAGTTTCGCCGTCAGGCCTTTGATGTTCAGCACGATTTCTGTGACATCCTCTTTTACACCGGGGATCGTAGAGAACTCATGCAGCACTCCATCGATCTTGATCGATGTTACAGCCACACCCGGTAAGGAAGAAAGCAGCACGCGACGCAGGCTGTTGCCCAGCGTGTTGCCAAAGCCGCGTTCCAGCGGCTCTACCACAAACTTGCCATACGTCCCATCGTTGGACAACACTTCTGTTTCTATCTTTGGCTTTTCAATCTCAATCATCAGCGAACCTCCTTCACACATAAGCAAATTCCTTTGCTATGATGTACACGATACCTGTGGGCGGACAGGCAAACAACCAAACGCTGCACAGCCTGTACCGCCCGGAACAGGCATTACTTGGAGTACAACTCAACGATCAAGTGCTCGGCGACCTCGTAATCGATGTCTTCACGAGCCGGCATCGCTACGATCTTGGCCTCAAAGGAATCAGCGGCTTTTTCCATCCACTTCGGAGTAGCCTTTTTGCCCTGTTCCTCTACAAGGGTCTTAAACTTCGTCGTACTGCGGGATTTCTCACACACAGAAACAACGTCGCCCGGCTTTATCTGATAAGACGGGATGTTCACGCGCTGGCCGTTGACCATGAAGTGACCATGGCTGACGAGCTGACGAGCCTCGCGGCGTGTATTGGCAAAACCCATACGGAACGCCACATTATCGAGGCGGCGCTCAAGCTCCTGCAGGAGCAGCTCGCCGGTGACGCCCTGCTTGCGGGCGGCCTTCTCATAATAAGCGCGGAACTGCTTCTCCAGCACGCCATAAATAAACTTTACTTTCTGTTTCTCGTTAAGCTGGGTAGCATACTCAGACTGCTTACGGCGGAACTGCTTCTGGTTGCGGTGTGTCTCCGTCTTGGAATATCCCAGCACAGCCGGGGAAAGGCCCAGCTTTTTGCAACGCTTGAGAACGGGCTGCATATTCTTAGCCATAGTTATTTTTCCTCCTTACCTTACACTCTTCTTCTCTTCGGAGGACGGCATCCATTGTGGGGGATGGGGGTAACGTCTTTAATCATGGTTACCTCAAGGCCGGCCTGCTGGAGCGCACGGATCGCCGCTTCGCGGCCTGCGCCCGGACCCTTTACGAAAACTTCCACCGTCTTCATACCGTGATCCATCGCGATCTTTGCAGCGGTCTCCGCAGCAGTCTGCGCGGCAAACGGGGTAGACTTTCTCGAACCGCGGAAGCCCAGCTCGCCAGAGCTTGCCCACGAAACGGCGTTGCCCTGGGTGTCGGTGATGGTGACGATCGTATTGTTAAAGGTGGACTGGATATGGGCAGCCCCGCGCTCAATGTTCTTGCGCTCGCGGCGTCTGCGGGATGTAGCGGCCGCTTTCTTGCCGCCCTTCTGTGCTTGTGCCATCTTAAATATCCCTCCCGATTACTTCTTCTTATTGGCCATAGTCTTTCTCGGACCCTTGCGGGTACGGGCATTCGTCTTAGAGCGCTGGCCTCTGACCGGCAGGCCCTTGCGGTGACGGATCCCACGATAGCAGCCGATTTCAATAAGCCGCTTAATATCAAATGCCACATCGCGGCGAAGGTCGCCCTCCACGCGGCAGTTGTGGTCGATATATTCTCTGAGCTTCGCGGTATCATCCTCAGACAGATCGCGAACGCGGATGTCCGGATCTACTCCGGTTGCTGCAAGGATGTCGTTGGCGGTTTTGCGGCCGATCCCGTAGATGTAGGTCAGGCCGATCTCAATGCGTTTATCTCTGGGCAGATCAATACCTGCTATACGCGCCATAACTGGATTGCACCTCCATAGTATTCAAGTAGCTTACTTGCGCCGGGCGCGAAAGCCCCTTTTTTAATAAGCGGCTCGCGCACTGTGTGTTTTCTCAGCCCTGGCGCTGTTTATGCTTGGGGTTCTCGCAGATCACCATAACTTTTCCTTTGCGCTTGATGATCTTGCATTTTTCGCAAATCTTCTTCACAGAAGGTCTTACTTTCATCGGTACGCCCTCCTTTGGTAGCGAATCGCTGCGCACTGCGGCGCAGAAACGGGCGGAAAAGCCCTTGTGTAAAATTTCGTTTATTTAGACCGCCATGTAATGCGCCCTCTGGTAAGATCGTAGGGCGAAAGCTCTACTGTTACCTTATCGCCGGGAAGAATTCGGATAAAGTTCATCCGAAGCTTGCCGGAAATATGGGCAAGGATCACATGACCGTTTGGCAGCTCCACATTGAACATAGCGTTCGGGAGTGCTTCCGTCACTGTACCTTCAATCTCAATTACGTCCTGTTTTGACATGAAATAACCTCCTCACAGGAAACATCTCCCCCTCCGCCATTTTGAAAGAAACGGAGGGACCTTCTGATTTCACGGTTGGTTTTCATTGAGCTGTCCGTCAACTTGGTTGCCGTCGGAGCGATATGACGGAGCTTCTTTTTTTTCGGATGCTCCAGTGGACGCTGCTTTCCGTTACAGAGAAAGGCAAACTCACCTTCAACTTTTAATACGGTAAAGAAACCGCCCTTATCGTGTCCCGCCTTTGAGCGGACCACCAGCCCACGTGTTACCTCCATATTCCACCTCAATCCGGCAGCGTGAGGATCACGGGGCCGTCTTTTGTGATAGCGACGGAGTGCTCAAAGTGAGCCGACAAACTGCCGTCCTGTGTCACAACCGTCCAGCCGTCCGGAAGAGTCCTAACCCGGTGCCCTCCGGCGTTTATCATTGGTTCAATAGCTATTGTCATGCCTGCCAACAGGCGCACCCCGCGCCCCGGGGTGCCGTAATTTGGTACGCTTGGATCTTCGTGCATCTTCGCACCTACTCCGTGGCCGACAAAATCCCGTACCACCGAGTAGCCGCGAGCTTCAACATACCGCTGCACTGCGCTTCCAATATCGCCCAGACGGTTTCCGGTTCGGGCAGCCCGGATCCCTTCAAACAGGCTTTCACGCGTTGCATCCATCAGATCCCGTGCTTCTTTGCTGACGTCGCCGCATGGAAATGTCCACGCATTGTCGCCTACATACCCTTCAAACGTTGCGCCGACGTCTACGCTTACAATATCGCCGGCCTTAAGCTTTTGATCTTTATGCGGTATGCCATGGATGACCACATTATTTACCGAAATACAGGCGCTTGCCGGAAAACCGCCATAACCGAGGAACGTGGGCGAGGCGCCCTGCTCCTCGATGTAGCGGCGCACGATGCGGTCGATTTCCCAGGTAGATACACCCGGTTCCACCGCTTCGCCCGCCAACCTCAGCGCCCTTGCGGAGATCCTGCCGGCATCTCGCATCGCTGCGAGTTCCCGGCTAGTTTTGAGTACGATCATAAGTTACGCCCCTATCGATGCCAAGGTCAAACGTGTGGTATCCTCCACATCATTTTGTCCCTGCACCACAACAAGCTTGCCCTGCTTTTCATAGTAAGCTTTGAGCGGCTCGGTCTGCTCATGGTAGACTTTCAGGCGTTCTTTTACCGTATCGGGGTGATCATCCTTGCGCTGAACAAGGGTGCCGCTGCATTTATCGCATACGCCTTCGACCGCAGATTTTTTAAAAAGTAAGTGGTAGCTGGCGCCGCAGGCTTCGCAGACACGGCGTCCGGACATTCTCTGTACGATCGTTTCGTCCGAAACCTCTAAGTCGATAACAAAATCGATCGCAATGCCCATATTGTCCAGAGCCTCGGCCTGCGGGATTGTGCGCGGAAAACCATCCAGAATAAAGCCGTTTTTGCAGTCGTCTTTTGCCAGACGCTCCCGGATAATGCCGATAACGACCTCATCCGGCACAAGCTTGCCCTGCTCCATATAAGATTTGGCGCGCACGCCCATTTCAGTGCCGCTTTTCAGCGCTTCACGGATTATATTGCCTGTGGAAATTGTGGGAATAGAGAGACGTTCGGAGAGAATCTCCGCCTGTGTCCCTTTACCGGCGCCTGGTGCGCCGAGCATAATGAGTTTCATATTCTCCTGCTCCTTTTCCCGCGCGCCAGGGAAACTTAATCAAGGAACCCTTTATAATGGCGCATCATCATCTGCGATTCCAACTGCTTAACCGTCTCAAGCGCAACGCCAACCAGAATGATGATGGACGTACCGCCCAGAGAAAGGTTATGCATTCCTGTCAAAGCACCGAAGATAATCGGCAACAGCGCAATTACGGCTAAAAACAGGGAGCCGATCAGTGTGATTTTGGAAAGGATCTTTGCGATAAAGTCCGCCGTCGGACGGCCGGGACGTACACCCGGAATGGTGCCGTTGCTTTGACGGAGATTATTGGCCATCTCAATCGGATTATATTGGATGGTCAGATAGAAATACGCGAACATAATGATTAAAATGAAGTACAAAACCGCGTAAATCGGGCCGCTGGAGGAGAAAGCGTTCAGAATAGTTGCACCAATCGATCCCGCCTCCGGATGAACAAACATCTGGATGGTGCTCGGAATAGAGAGGATCGAACTTGCAAAGATAATCGGCATAACGCCAGACATCGCAACCTTGATCGGAATATGTGTACTCTGACCGCCATACATTTTTCTTCCCACTACACGCTTTGCATACTGTACAGGAATGCGGCGCTCGGAATCGTTCATGAAGACGATAACCCAAATAACCGCCAAGAACAGCACTACAAACAGCGGGACGAAGAAATAATATTTTCCATATGCGCTCGGATTTGTGTTAGCACTGCTGATATATATGCCAAGCTGCTGGATCGTGTCCGGCAGACGAGCCACAATGCCCGAGAACAGCAAAATGGAAATACCGTTGCCAACACCCTTAACGTTGATCTGTTCGCCCATCCACATCATCAGCGCGGTGCCCGCCGTAAAGGTAAGCACAATCGTCACCGCAATGAAGGCTTGGGTAGCAAAACCGTTTTCAGCGTATTTCACAATGGACTCACCATTATACCCGCTGAAACGAAGGAACGAATAGTAAGCCGCGCCCTGAATCAAGCCTAAAGCAACCGTCACATAACGGGTAATAGCTGTGATCTTTTTGCGGCCCTCTTCGCCCTCTTTGGCCATACGCTCCAGAGCAGGAATGGCCACCGTGAGCAGCTGCATAATGATGGAACTGTTGATATATGGTGTAATACCCATAGCAAACATGGTCGCATTTGCGAATGCGCCACCGGTGAGCATATTCAGATACCCAAGGGCTGTACCCTCGGCATTCATCGCACTCATTAAGCCTCTAAGTGACTCAACATCCAGAAAAGGAACCGGAATCACCGAGCCAAAACGGAATACGATAATGATGAGTAAAGTAAAGAGAAGCTTTTTTCTCAGTTCAGGAATAGACCAAGCGTTCTGAATTGTTTTAAACAATTAGACCACCTCTGCTTTCCCGCCTGCCGCCTCGATTTTCTGCTTCGCAGCTTCGGAGAAAGCCGAAACCTTCACTGTCAGGCTCTTAGACAGGTTACCATTTGCGAGCACCTTTACAGCCGCGCCGCTCTTCTTTACGATACCTGCTTCGACAAGCGCGTTGCTATCTACAACAGCGCCGTTCTCGAATTTTTCGAGAGCGCCGACATTTACGGTTACGATGGAATTAGCAAAAATATTGACGAATCCTCTCTTCGGAATACGTCTTTGGAGCGGCATCTGGCCGCCCTCAAATCCGGGACGGATACTGCCGCCCGAACGGGCCTTCTGACCCTTATGACCTTTTCCGGCAGTTTTGCCTTGGCCGGATCCAGCGCCTCTGCCGATACGCTTGGACTCCTTGGTGGAGCCCGGTACGGCAGTCAGATCATGCAATTTCATTTCGTCGCACCTCCTTGATTATGCTTACGCTTACGCTTTGCTTACCTCGACGAGGTGGATAATCTTCGCCACTTTCCCACTTGTCGCTGCATTTTCCGGCTGAACGGAAACGTCGCCTACCTTGCGCAGGCCAAGGGACTGGGCGGTCGCAATCTGGTCTTTTTTAGCGCCGATCAGGCTCTTTACCAGAGTCACTTTAAGCTGTGCCATATTGCTCTCCCCCTCTTACAGAATATCTTTTACCGATTTGCCACGGATAGCCGCGACTTCTTCGGCGCTGCGCAGCTTCGAGAGACCCTCGATGGTTGCGCGCACTACATTGCACGGATTGTTGGAGCGGAGCGCTTTGGAACGGATATCTTTAATTCCAGCAGCTTCTACCACAGCACGTACCGGACCGCCGGCGATAACACCGGTACCGGGAGCAGCGGGCTTAAGCAGTACTCGACCCGCGCCAAACTCGCCCATCACTTCATGGGGAATGGTGGTGCCGCGCAGAGAAACCTTAATCAGGTTTTTCTTCGCATCTTCGATGCCCTTGCGGATGGAATCCGGCACTTCACCGGATTTGCCGATGCCAAAGCCGACAATACCATTACCGTCGCCTACAACAACGAGCGCCGCGAATTTGAAGATACGACCGCCCTTTACGGTTTTAGAAACGCGGTTGATTGCTACAACGCGCTCCTTCAGTTCCATAGTCGATGCGTCAATTCTAGCCAAAAGTATTCCTCCCTCTCTTAGAACTTGAGGCCGCCCTCACGGGCGCCTTCGGCCAGCTCTTTGACGCGGCCGTGGAAAATATAGCCACCGCGGTCAAAAATAACCTCAGTGATTCCTTTTTCGATAGCGCGCTTAGCGATCATCTCGCCAACCTTGTGCGCCGCTTCTTTGTTGCCGCCGTTACCAGCGAATTCTTTATCCAGCGTGGAAGCCGCTGCGAGCGTCACACCTGCCACATCGTCGATGACCTGGGCGTAGATGTTTTTGCTGGAGCGGAACACATTCAGGCGCGGACGCTGTGCCGTGCCGGAAACCTTGCCGCGCACCCGGCGGTGGCGGTGCAGTCTGGCTTTATTGCTGTCAGCCTTATTCACCATTTGTCATTCACTCCTTACTTCTTGGCGCCCTTACCGGCCTTGCCTTCCTTACGGCGTACATGTTCGTCCGTATAACGAATACCCTTGCCCTTATACGGCTCCGGCGGACGCTTCTCACGTACTTCCGCTGCAAACTGTCCAACCTTCTGCTTATCCGCACCGGAAATGATGATTTTATTCGGAGTCGGACATTCGATCTTGATGTCTTCTGTATCGGAGACAACAACCGTGTGAGAGAAACCAAGGTTCATAATCATATCCTTACCCTGTTTCTGAACACGATATCCAACACCCAGCACATCAAGCTCTTTCTTATAACCCTCTGTCACGCCCACCACCATGTTGTGCAGGAGCGTACGGGTCAAGCCGTGCAGGGAGCGGTTCTGTTTCTCGTCGTTAGGACGGGTAACGAGGAGCTCATTGCCCTCCTTCGAGATTGTCATGTTCGGATGAAACTTCTGGGTAAGAGTGCCCTTCGGTCCCTTTACCGTAACAACGCTGCCGTCGATGGCAACATCGACGCCTGCGGGAATATTTATGGGTTTTCTTCCAATTCGAGACATATTAGCTGCACCCCCTCTTCTTACCAGATAAACGCCAGAACCTCGCCGCCAATGTGCTCTTTGCGAGCCTGACGGTCGGTCATAACGCCGCGGCTGGTGGAAATAATCGCAACACCGAGGCCCTTCATAACCTTCGGCAGCTCGTCTGCATTGGAATAGATGCGCAGACCCGGTTTCGAAACTCTGCGCAGGCCCTTAATCACGGGAGTTTTTCCCTCGCCGTATTTGAGCGTTACTTTAATAATGCCCTGCTTGCCGTCCTCTTGCACAGTGAAGCCCTTTACATAGCCCTCATCTACCAAAATCTGGCAGATAGCTTTCTTCATATTAGAAGCCGGGATCTCCACAGAATCGTGCTTCGCGGAATTCGCGTTGCGGATACGGGTAAGCAAATCGGCAATGGTATCTGTAATCTGCATTCCGTTACCTCCTTTTTACCAGCTAGCCTTTTTCACACCGGGGATTTCGCCCTTGTAGGCAAGCTCTCTGAAGCAGATACGGCATACTCCGAATTTCCGGAGGTAGGCGTGCGGCCTGCCGCAGATCTTGCATCTGTTGTATTTGCGGGTCGAGAACTTTGCCGGTCTCGCCTGCTTAATTTTCATAGAAGTCTTGGCCACAATAATCCCTCCTTATTTCGCGAACGGAGCGCCCATCATCGTGAGCAGCTCGCGGCTCTCTTCGTCGGTGGTAGCCGTGGTTACGAAGCAAATATCCATCCCGCGGACCTTGTCGATCTTATCGTATTCAATCTCCGGGAAGATGAGCTGCTCCCGGATACCCATGTTGTAGTTGCCGCGGCCATCGAACGAGTTCGGGTTGATACCGCGGAAGTCGCGCACACGGGGAAGCGCGATATTAAAGAGTCTATCCATAAACTCATACATTCTGTCGCCACGCAGCGTGACTTTCACACCGATAGGCATACCAGCGCGCAGCTTGAAGTTTGCAACCGACTTCTTTGCTTTGCACACCTGCGGATGCTGCCCGGTGATAGTTGCGAGATCTGTCATAATCGAATCAATCGCTTTGGCATTCTCTTTAGCCTCGCCCGCGCCCACGTTGATCACGATCTTGTCCAGCTTCGGGATCTGCATGGTGCTCGAGTAGTTAAACTTTTTCATCAGCGCGGGGGCGACTTCCTGCTTGTAGTAATCCTTCAATCTTGCCATGTCGTCTTACCCTCCTTACAGCGACTCGCCGCATTTAGCGCAGATGCGTTCTTTGGAGCCGTCCGCCAGAATCTTGTGAGACACGCGGGTCGGCTTGCCGCAATGAGAGCAGACAACCTGTACCTTGCAGGCATAGATAGCGCTCTCTGCCTTTACAATGCCGCCCTGCTCGCCCATACGGCGGGGCTTAACATGCTTGCTGACCATGTTGCGGCCCTCTATGATGACCTTGCCCTCCTTCGGGCTAACAGCCAGCACCTTGCCGGTCTTGCCGCGGTCACGGCCGCTGATAATCATGACGGTGTCACCCGTTTTTACATGAACCTTATTCATCTAAGTGGACACCTCCCAATTAAAGCACTTCCGGCGCGAGGCTCAGGATCTTCATGTAATCCTTATCGCGGAGCTCTCTGGCCACCGGCCCAAAAATACGGGTCCCTCTCGGGTTTTTATCATCACGGATGATGACAGCCGCATTCTCATCGAAGCGGATGTAGGTGCCGTCGGCACGGCGTACGCCAGAAGCCGAGCGGACGATGACTGCCTTCACCACGTCACCTTTTTTTACAACGCCGCCGGGTGCTGCTTTTTTGACGGAAGCCACCACGACGTCACCGATATTTGCATACCTTCTACGGGTGCCGCCCAGAACGCGGATGCACATGAGCTCTTTCGCGCCGGTGTTGTCGGCAACCTTGAGGTAAGTCTGCTGTTGAATCACAGTGCGTTCCTCCTTTGCAAATCTGCCAGAAGGCAAGCGCTTATCGTCAAGCGGCCTGCCTTATTTGGCTTTTTCAATAATCTCGACCAGACGCCATCTTTTCTCTTTCGAAAGGGGGCGGGTCTCCATCACACGCACGCGGTCACCGATAGAACATTCGTTATTTTCGTCATGAGCCTTCAGCTTCACGGTACGTTTAATAATCTTATTGTAAAGCGGATGCTTCACGCTGTCCTGGATGGCAACGACGATGGTCTTATCCATCTTATTGCTGACGACCTTGCCGACCTGGGTTTTTCTCATATTCCTGTCGCTCACAGCTTAATCCTCCCTTCCTTACGCGTTGGCGCTCAGTTCATTCGCACGCAGAACCGTCTTCACGCGCGCGATGTCCTGTTTCACAGCGCTGATGCGCATCGGGTTATCGCGCTGGTTAATGGCGAGCTGGAAACGCAGGTTGAAAGGCTCGGCCTTGAGGTCCTTCAATTTTGCTTCCAGTTCTTCGTTAGTCATCTGTCTGATCTCCGAGGCCTTCATTACTGCTCACCCCCCGTTTCTTCCTTCTTGACAAACTTGCATTTAATCGGCAGTTTGTTGGAAGCCAGACGAAGTGCCTCACGAGCAGTCTCCTCCGGCACGCCGCCGATTTCAAACATCACTCTGCCCGGCTTTACAACAGCCACCCAATACTCCGGTGAACCTTTACCGGAACCCATGCGGGTTTCAGCAGGCTTTTCGGTGATCGGCTTATCCGGGAAAATCTTAATCCAAACCTTACCAAATCTTTTGCAGTAACGGGTCATGGCAACACGAGCGGCCTCGATCTGGTTGGAGGTAATCCATGCCGGCTCAAGAGCCTGAATGCCATAATCACCGTAAGTGACTTTATTGCCGCGGTATGCTTTGCCGGTAAGACGGCCACGATGCACTCTGCGGTATTTTACGCGCTTAGGCAACAGCATTATTTATTGCCTCCTTCCCTACGGGGCTTTCTGCTGCGGTTATCATTGAGAACCTCGCCCCTGTAAATCCAAACCTTCAGACCGATGCGGCCATAGGTAGTCGCCGCCTCAGCGAAACCGTAGTCAATATCTGCACGGAGGGTCTGCAGCGGAATCGTGCCGTCATGATACTGCTCGGAACGGGCGATTTCAGCGCCGCCCAAACGGCCGGATACCTGCGTCTTAATTCCTCTTGCGCCATCTTTCATAGCGCGGCCGATGCACTGTTTCATTGCACGGCGGAACGAAATTCTCTTCTCAAGCTGATCCGCAATATTCTCAGCAACAAGCTGAGCATTCGTATCAGGAGATTTTACTTCGATGATGTTGATCGTCACCGGCTTGCCAAGAATCGCCTCGCACTGCTGGCGCAGCTTCTCAATCTCGGCGCCGCCCTTTCCGATTACCATGCCGGGCTTTGCACAGTGGATATGAATGCGTACCTTAGAAGCGTCGCGTTCAATTTCAATCTTCGGGATACCTGCCGCAGCAAGCTGCTTCTTGAGCGTTTTGCGGAGGTTATAATCTTCCACCAGCGTGTCGCCGAACACATTGTCCTTTGCGAACCAGCGGGAATCCCAATCCTTAATTACTCCCACACGGAACCCGTGGGGGTTTACCTTGTGACCCATGAATTTACCTCCTCTTCGCTTATTCCTTTTCCTTGAGCACCAGGGTGACGTGCGAGGTTCTCTTCAAAATTCTGAACGCGCGGCCCTGTGCT
>CALWIX010000012.1 GCA_944380825.1 uncultured Clostridia bacterium
GCAACAAGCCAGCGTCTACATAAAGAGCATCTTGCCCGCCCGTATGAAGATCAAACTTATTATTATCGATACCTTCGATGGGCAATATCGTCCCGAACCACCTCACTACTACTTTACCGGCTCCCACATGGACCAATTCGTCTATTCCCCTGCCTGCTGTGAGAAACAGGTCGTTACCACATTTTCACCCTCTTTTGAGGAACCCTAAAAAATCTGACGCCCTCTTCGTTTATGGAAGAGGGCGTTAAGTTTAAAATAAACTATATTTTCCTTCTATGACACTTAACAGAAACAGACTTTGGCTTCGTTTTTAATAAAAAGTTCTGCGCTTTCTTTTTCAAAAATTCCTATTAATTGCCCGAAAGTTTGCGCAGATAGCCGTCGAGAAGCTGGCGGAAGGCATCGTTGCGGCGGCGGTTGCCCTGGGAATCGGTGTACTTAACTGGCTGGTAAAAAACAGACGACTTCTGCTGATTAAGAAAACGAATCGCCTCTTCTTTGCCATGCATACGCTCCAAAATTCCGGCCGCTTTAATCGCTGGCATAGGATTATACGGCTCTAAACGATATGCCTCTAAAAAGCTTGCCAGCGCCGAACCGGGTTTTCCGTCGGCATTTTGTGCTTGAGCCAAATCCATAAGGATAGAAGCTCGATTGCGCGCCGGACGATAAATGGAAATTCCGTCCTCTATGATCGTTCCGCGCGGCAGATCCCGCCAATCTTCCCCATGAAGATACTCCGTACAAAACTGAATAATCTCTTTACGATATTCATTTCCCAGCCAGCTATACGCCTTTGCCACCAGATACCGCGTCTGGGGCGTATCTGGCTGACCGCACAGCTCGATGATATATTTTAAGCGCCGTTCTTTATCCGGAATTTTTTCGGCTAAGGCTTGCGCTTCCTCTTCTCTTTCATAGCGGCTGGGAACGCTCCCGCCAAGCGTGGCAAAAAGCGCAGCCGCTAAATCTGGATCTCTTTTTTTTATGTATTGTGTCATTTTTTATCGCGATCCTTTCGCAAAATCAATTTACTTTATATCATATACACTGCAAAGGCGTATCTCTTTGGGATCCCCAGAAAGGATTTGAATCTCTCTTTCTCCGCCGTTAAGATCAAAATAGTTATCGCTCAAAAGCAGATCGCAGTCAGGAGAGGAAATTTCTACGCTGCGCGCGTAAGCGGAGGCAGAAATAATCAGCCGATCCCCTTCCCGGCGGCACGACAGGTGCGGATCTTCAAAACGGAAATATTTCGGCACAGTAAACAGCGCCGTGCCCTGTGAGACGGGTTCTTCCGGCGATACAAGAGAATAGCTGAGGTAATCGGACGTAAAATCTGCTTGCGGGAATGTCATCTTATCGAGCCAAACACTGGAAAGCGCCGGGACGATCAGCTCCTGTTCCCCGCTGCTTATCATTTCTCCGCAAGCATGGCGCAGCGCCCAACGCACTGTACAGCGGCGATCTTCACGGCGCTCATTCGAAACGCACAGCCGTGCCGAGGCTTCTACCGGTGTAGCCTGCTGTGTAATATAGAATCGTCCCGTCGTTTCGCCTGTCTCCTCACATGAAAGCAACAATGGTGCAAAGAATCGTTTCGCATAATAATGCAGCGCCTTCCAGCGGCCAAAATAGTCGATAGAAGCCCACGACGCTACCGGCCAAATATCGTTGAGCTGCCAATAGATTGCCCCCATACACCGTCCGCGATACCGACGCCAATGTTCCACACCATAGCGGATCGCATCCGCCTGTAAAAGCTGCGACGCATAAAGCAGCGTTTCAAACTTTGTAGGATATAGGAATGTCTGGGATAGATAACTCATAATTTTTCCGTTGGCGCCCTCGTTGCGCTGATGTATATCCATCACACGCGAAAAGATATTTCGATCCTCCGGCAGGGTATAACTTTCAATCGTTTTAAGGCAGGGGAACGACTGGAACCCAAATTCCGAGACGTATCTGAAAAAGTACTTTCGATACTCCTCAAAGGGTTTCCCTCCATGCCAAACCTCCCAGTAATGCACGTCGCCGCGGGAGGGATCGTTCGGCTCATCAAAACTTCCCCCAGACGAAGGAGAGGCAGGCCAGTAAAATGTATCTGGATCTTCTTCCCGCAGTACCTTCGGCAGCAAATGTTCAAAAATAATCAGATAATCGCGCTGCGTCTGCAGGGTTCCATCATATTCCTTATCGCGTGCAAACATTTCCATCTCATTATTGCCGCACCACAAACCCAATGACGCATGATGACGCAGACGGCGTATATTATCGACAAATTCTGCACGGATATTCTCCTCAAACTCCGGTGTGAGATGGTAGTTGGCGCAGGCAAACATGAAATCCTGCCAGACGATTAGGCCTAACTCGTCGCATACATCGTAAAATTCGTCAGTGGGATAATGACCGCCGCCCCAGACGCGGATGGCGTTGAAATTCGCCGCCTTGCACTGTTCTAGCAAGCGGCGGGTGCGCTGCGGCGTGATGCGAGAGAAGATGTTGTCCTCTGGAATATAATCGGCACCCATCGCAAAAATCTTTACCCCATTGACGCAGTGAGCAAAGCCCTCGCCCCACTCGTCCTTTTCTTGGACAACCGTCATGGTACGCAATCCGATCCGCTTTTCGCAGACATCCGTCTCGTATCCATTCTCAAGCAGCCTCACCTTTACGGTATACAGCGGCTGATCACCGTATCCGTTGGGCCACCAAAGCTGCGGATGCGGTATTTCTACCGGCACGCCGTTTTCCGCCCGGATGGTTTTCGAATCCGGATCTGTGATGGTAATTTCTACTTGACCATGGCCATGCTGAAAGGCTCTGACCGTTACGAACACACGGCCGTCTTCATGCCTTTGCCGTATTTTTATCTGTTCCAGTCTCGCCCCATCGACTCCTAAAAGAAAAACGCTCTTCCAAATTCCTGCGTCGGGCAGGCGCGGACCCCAGTCCCAGCCAAACATACAATGCGGTTTGCGCAAGTGGGAACAGCCCTTCATCGCGTGATAGCTGCATCCAACAAAATCTTCCTTATCGGCTTGGGCAATCCATTTTGTCGGTGACTGTATCGCAATTTGCAGCGTATTTTCACCGGCGCGCACCACATCCGTAACATCAAACTCCCAAACACGGTGCATATTGTACGCCCGACCAATCTCTTTGCCGTTTAAAAACAACGTACAAAGCGTATCCAGACCGTCACAGTGCAAAATTATGCGGGGACAGGAATCGAGAAACTCCTGTGTTACCGTAAACCTGCGCGAAAACTCGAAATCTTGATCCATTAGTGCGAGAGCTTTGCGTTCATTATCCCTATAAAAGGGATCCTCCATTTTTCCAGATGCCAACAGAAAAGAATAGACCGAACCGGGAATCTTCCCCTCGCACTCGGCAGTCTTACATTTTAGATGCCAAACCCCGTCTAAAAGTATTTTTTTCATTCCATCCACTCCCATCTAAAATTATTGGAACGTACCCAAATTTTCCCAACCTTTGACATCTGGAATTTTTCCGTCATACGCAAAACTCTCAACCATCTCTAGCACTTGCTTTTCAGAAAGAGCGTCTTTTCCCAGCAAAATGCTTTTTCCCTCTTTATTTTTCAAGCTGACCTCTAAATGAATTCCCCCGTTCTGGTTATCTGCACAAAACTGCAAGAAATTACATTCCTCCACAGGTGCTGGGGGATCCACAATAACAAACTCAATGCGTTCTTCCAATAAATCTTCTAACTGTCCTTGCAGATTCTCCGAAGAAAATGGCATATCATTGTCTCTATCGGTCGTGAGCTTCCACCCCTGCAGAACCCTTCCCCATAGATTCTTTTTCAGTGGTATGCCAAACAAAGAAAATTTCATACTGTCAACCTCCTAAATTTTCCTTTTCTCCATTCCTTGCCAGTATCTCGATCAATAGACGGCGGACAATCTGCGGATCCGCACGGCCTGAAGTACGCCGGATTACCTGCCCCATAAGAGGCCCAAGCGCTTGCTGCCGGCCGCAGTGATAATCCTGCACGGCGCGGGGACATTCAGCCAAAACGTTTTGAATTATTGGGAGCAGCGCCGCTTCGTCTTGAATCTGCCATAGATTTTCCCTTTGAGCAATGGTTTTGGGATCCTCACCCGTTTTCCAAATACGAACAGCCAGATTTTTGACCGTGCCGCTGTTTAGGCGCGCATCTCCGAAAAGATCCGCTAACGACGAAAGCTGTTCCCACAGCTGCGGAAATTCTTCCTCTCCCGAAAAATCAAAAAACGGAAGCCAGTTCGCAATTAAAATATTAGCCGCTATTTTAGGATATTTACTGTGACAGGCAGCTTGCTCAAAACACCGAGAAACGGAAAGGTTTTGGGAAAGAAGGCCTGCATCCTGTGCGGGCAGCCCGTATTTTTCCTGATAATAGCAGAGGCGCTCATCGGGAAGCTGCGGCATCTCTCCGGCTATCTGCTCTATCTCTTCCCTGCTTAAATAGACAACCTGCAGATCCGGATCGGGAAAATACCGGTAATCTTCAGCCTCCTCCTTACGGCGCATGATCTCGGTGCGTCCTGTTTCTTCGTTATACCGGCGCGTCTCCTGAAATACTGCCGCTCCCGACTCCAAAACGCCCACTTGCCGCTGTGCTTCAAACTCAATGGCCTTGCCCATAAACTGTACCGAATTTAAATTTTTCATTTCCGTACGCACGCCAAGAGACAGATCTCCCTTCTTTCGCACCGATAGGTTGACGTCTACACGCAGAGAACCCTCCTGCATTTTGCAATCCGATACGCCTGCTGCCGTCAAAATGGAACGAAGCTTCTGCACATATGCTTTTGCTTCCTGAGCGCTGCGCAGATCCGGCTCGGAGACAATCTCAATGAGCGGCACACCGCAGCGGTTATAGTCAATTAAGCTGCCATGGGGAGTATGGATCATCTTCCCCGCATCTTCTTCTATATGGATACGCGTAATTCCGATTCGTTTTTTTCCGTCTTCTCCCTCTATCTCCAACCATCCGCAGGTACACAGCGGATAAGTAAACTGTGTAATCTGATATGCTTTGGGCATATCAGGATAAAAATAGTTCTTTCGATCCATCTGGGAATGCGTATGAATTTCGCAGTTGAGGGCAATCCCCGCCCGGGCAGCCAGCCGCACTGCCTCACGGTTGAGAGAAGGAAGAGCTCCCGGCATTCCTAGGCAAACAGGACAACAATGCGTATTCGGCTGCGCTCCAAAAGATGTAGGACAGGCGCAAAAAATCTTCGACTGGGTCTTTAGCTCACAGTGCACTTCAAGGCCTATGACCATTTCGTACTCCTGATTCATATAAGCGCCTCCCGTTCCAGCAAAGCCGCTATTTGAAGCAGGCTTTGCTCCGAAAAAACGTTTCCAACAATCTGCACCCCAACAGGCATCTCGTTCTCTCCCTTTCCGAAGGGCACAGAAACCGCCGGCAGTCCTGCCAAATTGACTGGAACCGTACAGAGATCTCCTTTATATTGTTTGACGGGATCGGGATCCCTTGCTCCAATTTTAGCGGCCGTATCCGGAGAAACCGGGGAGAGAACCGCATCGTATTTTGTAAAGACCTCTTGCCACTCGGTGCGGATCCGCTCCCTTACGCGCAGAGCATTTCTATAATATCTTTCCTGATACCCCGCACTCAGTACAAAGGCGCCCAGCAAAAGGCGCCGCTTAACCTCTCTTCCGAACCCCTCACTGCGGCTCTTTTCGTACAGGGAGTTCATATCCGTATATCCCTGCGCACGGCGGCCGTACCTCACCCCATCGAACCGGGCAAGATTCGAGGAGGCCTCTGCGCTGGAAATTATATAATATGTGGACAGCGCATACCGAAGCGACGGCATACGAATCCATTCTACTTGGGCGCCGTAACTCTCTAAAACATGGGCCGCACGCGCCACAGCTTCGCGCACATTATCCGAAATCTGCGCACCCAAAAGCTCCTGTGGCAATGCGATTTTCCATTTTTTCTGTGGGGGAATATCCGCCACAAACAGCCCACGGGCCTGTTCACAGCTGGTAGCGTCGCGGGAATCGGGGCCCACAATCATCTGTAAAACAGCGCCTGTATCCTCTACCGTGCGTGCCAGAATCCCCACCTGATCCAGCGACGAAGCAAATGCCGTAAGTCCCCAGCGTGAAACGGCCCCATACGTCGGCTTAAGCCCTACCACTCCGCAATGCGAAGCCGGCAGCCTTACCGATCCCCCTGTATCGGAACCAAGGGCAAACACTGCCGTTTCGGCAGCCACGGCAGCAGCGCTTCCGCCGGAACTGCCGCCCGGAACATATTCTACTGCGCGAGGATTTCGGGTAATTTGAAACGCCGAGTTTTCTGTTGTGGAACCCATGGCGAACTCATCCAAATTCGTTTTTCCCAGTAGGATGATTCCATTTTGACGCAGCCGCTCCACCGCCGCCGCATCGTAGGGAGCAACAAAATTCTCCAATATTTTGGAAGCACACGTCATGCGGACTCCTGCAACACAGATGTTATCCTTTACCGCTGCCGGTACCCCTGCAAATGGCGGAAGTTCTTCTCCTGCCGCGCGCTTTTGATCGATCGCCTCTGCCTGCCGAAGCGCTATTTCCTTTGTAACTGTCAGATATGCACCGATCTTCCCGTCCTCTTTTTCTATCTTATCAAAATATTCCGCGGCCGTTTCCACCGCGCTGATCTGACGGCTGCGCAGAAGAACAGCCAATTCGGCCATAGAAAGCTTCGTCAAACTCATACGCCATCCCCCTTGGTATCGACCGCTTTCGGCACAAAGACGAACCCATCGCGGATTTCCGGCGTATTGGAAAATAGTTCTTTCTTTCCGGAATGAAACGGCAGCGCCCTGTCTTCTCTTAGCTGCATTTGGGGAAGCAACTTTGGCGGTAAATCTTCTTCGATTGCTCCCTCATCACGGAGCTCCTTGGCAAATTCAACCATACGCTGCAAATCCTCACACAGTCCTTCTTCCTCCTCCGGGGACAAAGACAGTTTGGAAAGCCGCATAAGGGAAGAAAGATCAAACTCCATTTCAGGACACATATAACCACTTCTTTCCATTTTATCACCCCTATTGTATCGCACATTCTCATGAAATTCAACGACATAATTCTATTCCCATAAAAGAAAAACAGCAGACCGAAAGTCAACTATCCATGAGAAAATTTTGAAAACAAACCAACTACATTTTATATTTTGGAGGGATAGTTTGCTCCTCTTTTTTATACTCTGTAAGAAATACAACCATCCTCTACGCAACATATCATCACACATTGAAGGAGCAAGCGGTTCATCTGTTCGCTCTCTCTTGCTTGTATGAGCGCAAAGACACGGAAAGGCCGTCAAGGATGCGAAACGCAAAGTTTATCCTTGACGGCCTTTTCTAGCTTTTCTACTTACTATCTATCGACTCGCAATTTGGACAAGGCTTTTATAAAGTACGATTCCAAGCTCTGCTAAATCATATTGTTATAATTGCTCTACATCTCTCTTTGGTATTTATTGAGATAATATATAAAAAAGCAAACAACCACTAAGTATGCAGCAACCAGAAGAAGAACCACAACTATATCTACGCTCATAAGAGCAAGAGCAACCATTAACGCTCCAAATACGTAGAGCATAATGTCATACGCTTTCGCTTTTGCCTGATTAGCAATCGCAATGTTGCGCTCATCGTTTTTATCTATCTCCATTTGTTTTTGAAGCTGCGGATTGTTCTTAGCTACCCTGTTATTTACAATATCTCCTACACCATAACCAAATGCGCCGCATCCTAACCCGATACAGATATACGGCAGTACAAGCCATATTCCTTGGGGATTCCCAATCGCTTTGAGTAAAATCAATCCAGCAGCAAGCAATAGTAAACCCACAACAGCTATGAGATAATTACGGTTTTTCTTTTTCATTATACATTCTCCTCATAAATAAAAATTTCTTCGATAGTCATCCCAAAATAACGCGCAATCTTAAAAGCTAAAAGAATAGATGGATTATACCGGCCGTTTTCCAAAGAACCTATTGTCTGCCTTGATACCTCTAACGCTGCGGCTAAATCCTCTTGTTTTATTCCCCTACTTTTTCGCAATTCTTCTAATCGATTTTTCAAATTTTTCCTCCTTTCTTATGGAAAGTTTACTTTCCGTTTCAATTATAGTATATTCGCCGCTTCATGTCAAGTATGCTTTCCATTTTTGCTTTAATAATCATTCGACAAATTATCCTTTCTGCTTAAATATCAACTACATATATAAACATTTGCGGTATTGTATTATAGCAGTCATTTGAAAGTATATAGAGATTACGCAGCAAATAATAGCGATTGCCAACAAGTTTGTAAAGAAGATTATCATTCAAACCTATCTATCACCGATAGCGAAAAGTTCAGATTATCTGAAGCTTTGGTAACGAAGATAAGTATAGAACGACAAAAAGCAGGATAGCATTGCAAATTGCTATGCTATCCTGCAAAATACTGTTACTTCATTACAAGAAGTATGCAGCAAAATATTTATAGTTTTTCTTTTACGGAATCGAACGGAAAAGCTGCTTAACGTGCCATTTCGTAAATTTTTTCAATATCCTGAAGATTAAGCTTCTGGAACTGGCCAATCGTACGCGTGTTTTCAAAGCTGCATTTATAGGCTAGCTCTTTGATCTGTTCGTCTGTTACATCCACTCCCAGTTCATGGATGGAAATAGGCATCTCTATCTCATGATAGAACTTTTCCATCGCTTCAATGCCGGCAAGAGCTACACCCTCGGGATCGCGGAAATCATTCGTCACACCCATTACATTGACTGCAAACTGCACAAAACGCGACACATCTGTATGGTATACATACCGTGCCCAACTTCCCCACACGGCAGCAAGTCCCGCACCGTGAGCCACATCAAACATACCGCCCAGTTCGTGCTCCAACTGATGAGGCGCCCAGTCTCCACCACCGGTACCACAGCCGGTAAGACCATTGTGCGAAAGGCTTCCTGCCCACATCACTTCTGCGCGGGCATCGTAATTTTCAGGCTGAGTCATCAGGATTTTGGCATTACGCATAACGGTGCGCATCAAAGACTCGGAGATGCGGTCTGTCAGCTCTGTATGTTTTTCGAGACTGAAAAACCGTTCCATCGTATGCATTAAAATATCGGTGCAGCCACTGGCTGTCTGATATTTTGGCAGCGTGTATGTCAGCTCTGGATTCATCACCGCAAATTTGCAGCGGATATAATCCGTATTGCAGGATCTTTTAAGCCAGCCATCCTCATTGGTAATAACTGACGAATTGCTCATCTCACTGCCCGCTGCCGCAATCGTCAGAACGGCGCCTACCGGCGTGGCACCTGTAGGCTTAGCCTTATTCATATACAGATCCCATACATCACAATCATTCTCAAGTCCATAGCCGATTGCCTTAGCTGAATCGAGAACACTGCCGCCCCCTACTGCCAAAATAAAATCCACATTCTCCTTGCGGCACAAATCGATTCCCTCATACACTTTTGAGAGTCTCGGGTTGGGAACAACGCCGCCTAAACTGACAAAATCAATCCCTTCGGCACGCAGTGAATCAAAAATTCTGTCAAGCAGGCCGGATCTTTTCGCACTGCCGCTTCCATAATGCACCAGAACCTTTTTACAGTTCTGCTCTTTTACCAATTTGCCAACCTGCGCTTCTGCATTTTTGCCAAACACGACTTTTGTCGGCGTGTAATACTCAAAATTCAGCATCTGAACACAACTCCTTTTCCTTAACGGGAAGCCCCGTCTTTTCTTCTTTCATTAAACCATTAAATCCTTACCCCGTCAAGAGAAACGCCTCTGGGACATATGAAAAAATTTTTAAAAGCTGTTGACAGTTAAAGATATTTTTGTTATACTGTTGTCAGTTAGTTTAAACTAACTTTATTGAAAAGAATGTTTTGGAAAATAAAACTTCTGCAAACATGCTTTTTTATTTTTACGTATAAGTTAGTATAAACTAACTAGCATACATTTTATGTCCTAGGAAGGGAGGGATCGGGATTGTCCGATTTTGAGTATCAGCTTCTCTGGCAAACGTCGCCTACTCTGGCCGGAATTAAAGTTTCTAATTTATTTTCTTTTCCCCAAAAGCAGCTTTCACAGTACAGAGAAGAAATTTCATTTTATAACAAGCGGATGGAAAAAAGCGATCTGTGTTTAGACTACCTTTACACCTGTGCGGGGAGGATCTTCGTTTTAGTATACAGAAAAAAGATGCTTATAGACGCTCTTCGCCATCCTAAAACGGCGGTGTTTCTGACTTCGGAAGGATATCCCGATCCCCGCTCATCCGATTTACCCCAGATTCTCAACCATCTGCGCCGCAGAATGAATCAATTTTGTGAGTTTCCTCACGAGATCGGACTCTTTCTGGGCTACCCGGCGGAGGATGTGTTCGCATTTATCCGTCAGAAGGGGCGCAACTGTAAGCTATGCGGCTATTGGAAAGTCTATTTCGATGAAGAATCAGCACGAAAAACATTTCTTGCCTACGACAAAAGCCGCGAAATTCTTTTTAAAAAAGCACAGGAAGGAAATCCTGTCTTTTTACTGATTACAACATAAGGAGGAAAAACGATTATGGACAAGATAGCGATTATATACTGGAGCGGCACCGGTAACACACAGGCTATGGCAAACGCTATTTCAGAAGGTGTAAAGGATGCGGGCGCGCAGGCGGACGTATTTTTCGTCAACGAATTCAGCGGAAATCTTGATGATTATCATAAAGTAGCCTTTGGATGTCCGGCAATGGGCGATGAAGTTTTGGAAGAAAATGAATTTGAACCTTTCTTTTCTGCCGTAGAACACACTCTTTCAGATAAAACCGTGCTTCTGTTCGGTTCTTATGGATGGGGTGACGGACAGTGGATGCGTGATTGGTTAGAACGCGTCCGCCCGAAATGCAAGGTCCTTCTTAACGACGGTCTCATAGCCAACAACGAGCCGGATGACATAGATCTGCAACGGTGCCGCGACGCCGGTCAAACATTGGCAAAGGCTGAATAGTCGGATCGTTTTACCAGCCACACTTAGGGTGTAGTCTTTTATAGTCATACAGATGAAAAACAGCAAAGCCGTGGGAGAATTCTCCCACGGCTTTCTGTGTTTTAAGACGTTATTATATTTATCTTTCCGCTACCGTATCATTTCGCACGATGCAAAATGGCAACAGACAAAACCCTACTGCATCTTTAAGAGAGACTGTGCGGATTGCTTTCGGGCGCAGCCTTGCCGGATTTGATTTGACGGCGATTGTAAATTAGATGCAGGTACATGGCATCATGAGCGGCTACACTATCACGGCAGCGGATTGCCTCGGCAATTTCACGGTGGGTGGAAACGGTCTCCTGTAAAAGGCTGGAATTTGTTACGTCAATAAATACTTCAATCGCTCTGTGTAGTACCGGCAAAAGCTGCGGCACCACCAGATTTTTACTGCTATACGCGATGCAGGTGTGAAATTCCATATCCTTATAAAGATGCGGAGATCCTTCCCGGATCTGCTGCTGTGTTTCATCGCAAAGCCGCAGGATCGCTTCGATCTCTTTTTCTGAGGCATTTTGCGCGGCATAGGCCGCAATTTGCGGTTCCAAAAGCATACGCACATCCATCAAATCCCGCGCAAGACGGTGTTTATCTGCAATAAGCTTGAGTCCAAGAGGATCTTCCACCACGCCGCGCTTAGGAGAGACAAACGTGCCCGCACCTTGACGCACCTCCAGCACGTTTCTCGAAACAAGTATTTTTACCGCCTCGCGCACCGAACTTCTGCCCACACAGATCATCTGTGCAAGTTCATATTCATTCGGAAGTTTATCCCCCGGCTCCAATCCGTTTTCCACTACATATTCCAAAATACTCTGCGATACTTTTTCAGAAAGTCCCCGTTGTTCCCGTTCCATTTATTCCATATATCCCCCCTTCATCGG
>CALWIX010000013.1 GCA_944380825.1 uncultured Clostridia bacterium
GTAGGATCGCTCAAGGGCTTAGATAAAAAGCTGGCCGCCCTTGCTGCGCAGCTTACCGGCGAGGGGCAGATTTCGCCCTATGTGGTGCGGTGCGCTTCGTCGATTTTGGATTGGCTGCTGCTTTGCGCGCTGCGCCGTCCGGAAGGGGAGCTTTTGCGCGATCGCGCGGGCGTACAGACCGATCTTGTGGCGACCAATGGTGCGCTGCCGTGGCAGATTGGCGTATTTTCACCGGAGAGCGAGCCGGAATGGGAGGAAACGCCGCTTTTGCAGCACACTGCGCCGCCGGATCCGGCTTTCTGTGCGGTACTTGAAAAAGAGCTGGATTATGTGTACCCGTGGGAGGCGCTTGATGGCGTTCCAGCAAAAGTGACGGCCTCCGAATTGGCTGCCGGAGAATACGAGGAGGAATATATCGCCTTTTCCCGCCCGGCGTTTCTCGGTCAAGGCGGCATGACGCCTGCCGAACGGGGGACGGCGCTGCATGCGTTCATGCAGTTTTCCGATTATAAAGCGGCCGCGGAGGATCCCCAAGCGGAGCTTGACCGTTTGGTAACAGGCGGATGGCTCACCCCTGAACAAGGCAAGGCGGTAGATATGCGCCGTGTGAAAGCCTTTTTTAACAGCGCCCTCGCGCGGCGGATTCTGGCGGCGCAGTCGTGCTGGAGGGAGTATCGGTTTACGGTGGAGCTTCCCGCCTCGCGCGTCAAACCGGAGTTAACGGGTGCCACCGCCGATCAAAAAATTGTGTTGCAGGGTGCAGTGGACTGTATTTTTGAGGAAGAAGGCGGCCTTGTAATTGTAGACTATAAAACAGATAGAGCCGTCTCGCCGCAAGAACTCTGGCAGCGGTATAAAGAGCAGCTTTTTCTTTACCAAGAGGCGGTGCGCCAGTGCTTTTCTAAACCGGTGCGTGCATGCCTATTATATTCTTTTTCGCTGGGTCAGAGCATAGGAGGGGACTTTTCGTGAAATGGAAGATAACTTCAAAATCCTGTCAAGCGTGTGTCGATTCGCTGGGTGCACAGCTCGTTTCTCTGCAAAATGCAGACGGTATACAGTATCTCTGGCAGGGGGATCCTCGTTATTGGGCAGAGCAGTCGCCGCTGCTGTTTCCTATGGTAGGCCGGCTGCGTGGCGGAAAAACGCGCATAGGTGCCCGAGAGTACACGATGGGCTGCCACGGTTTTGCAAAAGAGAAGGAATTTCGTCTTATCATGCAGGAAGAAAATGCGCTTTCCTTCGTTTTATGCAGCGATAGTCTTACGAAAGAGCAGTATCCGTTCGATTTTTGCCTGACCACATCGTACCGACTGGAAGGCGCGCGGCTTTCCGTCTCGCTGGAGGTAGAAAATCAAGATAGCACCGTCATGCCCTTTGCGCTGGGAGGCCATCCGGGATTTTGCGTGCCCTTAGAGAATGACGGCTCCTTTGAGGATTACGAGATAGAATTTGAAAAAAAAGAGACAGCCAGCTGTCCGCTTGTCACAGAGGAGGGGCTCATCGATTTTACAAAATGTTCTCCTGTGCTTGTTGAGGAAAACACCATCCCCCTGCGTCATGATCTGTTTGTACCCGATGCGCTCGTGTTTGAGAACCTGAAATCCCGGCGCGTAGCCTTGAAAAATCGTATGACAGGCCGCGGCGTGCAGCTTGATTTTGACGGATTTCCGTATTTGGGCATTTGGTCGACAGGCGACGCCTCCTTCGTCGCACTCGAGCCGTGGACAGGCTGCGCCGATTCTCCGGACAGCTCCGGCGAGTTTGCAGAAAAACGAGGCATGCGGTTTCTGCTGCCAGCAGAAAAGGCAAAGTATACATATCAGATAACAATGTTGTAATGAAACCTTTTCAATTTGTTTAAAAATACATAAAAATGTTCTCACAAATCCAGGATATACTGATACTTGTCAAAAGGAAACAGTGAAATCGAAAGGGTGGTGAGAACAGAAAGCGAAAAGGGGGTGAGATTCCCCCAGTGAAAAGGAAAATTGACAAAAATAGAATATAAAAAATGCCGTACGCCTAGAAAGGCGTACGGCGCAGCCAATAGGCTGTCAGCCAAGCGGGAAAACCGCTGGCTTCTCTATAATTTACTGCCAATCCGCCGTCGAGAACCCCTTTCCCGGCGGATGAGGCAGACGAGAACCATGCTTTTGCATGGCTTTTTTTATTTTATGGCTAAAAAACCTGCCAGAAGAAAGCGCTGTATGGCGGCAGCTCGCTGCCCCCGCCAAAGTCGTGAACCTCTCCGGTAATCAGGTCGCGTGCACGGCCGGCGTTTGCGTTAAAATGGGCTGTGTACCGTTCTGCGTCAGCGTTGACAGCGACGAGAACGCGCTCCCCGTTATATTCACGGCTGAAAATAAGCTGGCGGTTTGTCATATGCAAGATGTGAAAATCCCCGCTGCACAGTGCTGGGCTGGCTCTATGGGCGGCGGCGCAGGCCGAAATCCAGCCGGTTAGCTCCGTCTCCTGCGGCGCGTCAAAATAAGGGCGCAGCGCGTCGTCGCCGTCTTTTTTCTCGCCGCAAACGCCCCACTCGCTGCCGTAATAAAGGCAGGGGATCCCCGGCATGCCGAAAAGCAAAGCGTAGATAAGCGGCAGGTGCTTTTCGTTGGTTAATATGCTTGCTACCCGGGTAACGTCGTGATTATCTACGAAATTGAGCAAATGCTCTCCCCGGTAGAGCGTCCAGTTCTCCGGTCCAAACTGCCGGCCCAGAGAGTGGCCGATTTCAAATAGGTTCATAGAGTTAAAGCTGGAGTAAAGCCCCTTGTAGCATTCATAGTTTGTGGCGCTGTCAAGCATCTCAGAATTCATAATCTGGCGGTAGTCGCCCCCGAGAATTTCTCCCACAAGGAAGAAATCGGGCTTGAGCGATTTGCAGAACGTGCGCACGCGTTTGAGAAAGTCGCGGTCAAGACAGTAGGCCACATCCAAACGCAGACCGTCTATTCCAAACTCCTCTACCCAGCGGGTAATGTTTTCGAAAAGGTAATTTACCACACCATCGTTTCGTAAATTAAGCTTGACCAGCTCGTAGTGTCCCTCCCAGCCTTCATACCAAAGGCCGTCGCCATAGTTGCTGTTGCCGCCGAAATTGATAAAAAACCAATCGCGGTAAGGCGAAGCTTCACGATTTTTCAAAACATCCTGAAAGGCCCAGAATCCTCGTCCCACGTGGTTAAATACGCCGTCGAGCACCACACGGATGCCGCCCTCGTGCAAAGCGCGGCAGACGGCGGCGAAATCCTCGTTTGTGCCAAGGCGGCAGTCGAGCTTTGAGAAATCGCGGGTGTCGTAGCCGTGGCGATCGGATTCAAAAATAGGAGAAAGGTAGACGGCGTTGACGTGTAATTTTTGCAAATGGGGAATCCACTCGGTTATCTTTTGAATACGGTTGACGGTAACGCCGTCGTTTTCGCGGGGCGCGCCGCAAAAGCCGAGCGGATAAATCTGATAAAAGACGCTGTCGTAGGCCCATGGCTGCGCCGAAGTGATTTGAGTTTCGTTAAACATGGGGATACCTCCTTCTGGATTACGCCGTCAAGAGAGCCGGTAGCTTCCGTCGGCGAGAGTTTCGATTTTTGTGTGATAAAATGCAGTAAGCGCGCGGATCATAGCGTCCACATCTTGGACGCCGGCCGTTTCGTAGCAAGAATGCATGGCTAGTTGCGGCAAGCCGATGTCTACGGTGTTGAGGGAGACATGAGAATTGGAGATGTTTCCCAGCGTCGATCCCCCAGCAATATCCGAGCGGTTGACGAAAGTCTGGCACGGCGCGCCCGCGCGGCGGCAAATCTCTTGGAAGATAGCGCCGGAGACGGCGTCGGTGGTGTATTTCTGATTGGCATTGAACTTAACCACGACGCCGCCGTTGAGATAGACCGGATTGGTGGGATCGGTTTTGTCGGGATGGTTCGGATGGACGGCGTGAGCATTATCGGCCGATACCATAAAGCTTGTGGCCAGCGCGGTACAGAAACGCTCCTGTGCGCAGACGGCTGCGCTGGCATCCGATGCTGAAAAGATGACGCGGCGCAGTACCGTTTCCAGAAATGACGAATCGGCGCCCTGCTTTGTGCCGCTGCCAACCTCCTCGTTGTCGAACAGAGCATATACAGGAACATCGGGGCAGTCTCCCTCACTGAGAAAGGCGCACAGCGATGTGTAAGCACACTCCAAATCGTCCAGCCGCGGCGCACAGAGAAATTCATTCTGCGCGCCCCAAACGGTTCCCTTCATCCGGTTATATAAGAACAGGTCAGAACAGAGGATAGCGTCGGCGTCCACACCGGCAACCTGTGCGATCTCCTTTAAAAAAGTACCCTTAGCGCCTGCGCCGCCGTAAAGGGGGAGCATATCCGTCTGGGGATTGTAGGCGTATCCTTCGTTGACAGCGCGGTTCATATGGATGGCGAGATTCGGAATCAACACAAGATCCCTAGGGCAGCACACGAGCCGCGACTGTATTTTACCCGAATCCGTACGGATCACTACCCGTCCCGCTATAGACAAGGGTCTGTCGAACCAAGAAGCGCACAGCATGCCGCCATACCGCTCCGTATTGAGCTGGATGCAGCCGGCAGATTCCTTCTCTGGGTTTTCCTTGATTTTAAATGTAGGGGAATCGCTGTGGCTCGCTACGATGCGAAACGCCTCGGCTTTTCCGGCCGGTAAGCGCAGCGCGATGAGCGAGGACTGATTGCGTGTGACGAAATAATTTTTACCGGGTTGAAGGTCCCACGGTTTTGCTTCCTGTAACTCAGTAAAGCCGTTGGAAAGCAGCGTTTGACGTACCTGCTCTACGGCGTGGAAACAGGTGGGGGATTTTTCAATAAAACCGAGCAGTCCATGGATGGAGTCGTTCATAAAATTCATCCTTTCAGAGGAAACGGCGCCGTTTTCCATCGCAGTTCCTCTTTCGTTTTTGCACATCTTGTAGTATAATAGATTCCATAAGGCCATGATGGAGGACGGGCGCTGTCCTGTCTGTATCAAGGCCTCGCTTTGAAAATACTAGGGGAGGTAATCCTTATGGAAAAAATGAAAATGGAAGAATGTACAATCTGGCAGCCCGTAGAGGGCATTTGGTTAATTCAGGACGAGCGCGGCTCGTCGAGCTATTTGATTTCCGGCAAGGATAAGGCCCTTTTGATCGATGCCGGTTATGGCAAAGGTGATCTGAAAAAAATTGTGGATAGCTTGACAGATTTGCCCGTTATACTCGCCATTACGCACAACCACGGCGACCACTGTCTGCATGCGGCACAGTTTTCTACCCGCCTGATGCACCCAAACGATATTGCCGTGCAGAAACACATGGAACAGATAGGAGAGTGCCATTGGCCGGGCCTGCCTCTGGCAGATACCTATGGAGAGATCCGCGGCGGCGATGTGATCGACATCGGCGGATATACCTTTGAGGTGATCGAAGCGTTCGGTCACACCCCCGGTTCTGTGATGTTTTTGGATCGCGCCCATGGCGTGCTGTTTACCGGCGACGCAATCAGCTCCGGCGGCCAGCTTTGGATGCAGGTGCCCTATGCGCTGCCGCTGCATGAGTATGTCAAGAATCTCGAAGTGCTCGCCAAACGGCTCGATACAGAGGGCAGCCTGACGTATCTCGGTGG
>CALWIX010000014.1 GCA_944380825.1 uncultured Clostridia bacterium
AAAGATTACGAAACAGTGTCGCGCAGTTCGGCATTTGGTTTTTATTCTGCACTGGGCAGCGGAGTGGTATTTTCTCTTTTATGCACGGTTTTTCAAGAGCCGCTGCTGTGGCTTCTGGGGGCGGACAGCACAACCATCGAAGCCACCCGCGAGTATCTCTTTTGGACGGTCACCTGCGGCGCTCCTCCGGCGATTCTCAATGTGGTAATGGCCTATCTTGTGCGGGCGGAAGGAGCATCTTTACACGCCAGCCTTGGAACGATGAGCGGTTGTTTTCTCAATATTCTTCTCGACCCTATTTTCATTCTGCCTTGGGGATTCTCTCTGGGCGCGGGCGGAGCAGGCTGCGCTACCTTTTTATCTAACTGTGTAGCGTGTCTATATTTCTTTGTGCTGCTGTTTTTCAAGCGTGGCAACACGTATGTATGCATCAGCCCGAAAAAATTTGGATTTGAAAAGTCTATTGTCTTGGGAGTATGCGGGGTAGGCGTACCCGCTTCGATCCAAAATTTACTCAACGTTACGGGTATGACGCTTCTGAATAACTTTACTTCGGTCTATGGGGCAGACGCTGTGGCAGCTATGGGAATTGCACAAAAAATTAATATGGTGCCTATGCAGGTATCGATGGGGCTTTCACAAGGGATTATGCCGCTCATCAGCTATAACTTTGCCAGCCGCAATGTTCCCCGTATGAAAGGTAACGTCAGCTTCTCGAGAAAGATAGCTTTATTTTTGATTATAACAGTTTCTGTGCTTTACTTTATCTTCTCAGAATTTTTCGTCCAGCTTTTCATGGACAACTCCTCGATCATCGAATATGGTTCGCGCTTTTTGCGCGGATTCTGCATGGGTCTGCCGTTTTTGTGTTTAGACTTTTTGGCGGTGGGCATATTTCAGGCTGTCGGCATGGGACGGGAAGCTCTTCTCTTCGCCATTTTGCGCAAAATCGTTCTGGAAATTCCGGCATTATATATCCTTAACCGTCTATTTCCACTTTATGGCCTTGCCTATGCACAGTTCACCGCAGAACTGGTGCTGGCAATCGCCTCTATTATCGTACTGGCTCGGTTGTTCCGCCGGCTCGAGACGCCGGCTGCTTCTTCCAAAGAAATGAAAGCATAAATCAGACCCTAATCTAAAAATCCCGCTCTCGCCCTTAATGGGCGAAAGCGGGATTTCCTTTTCTTGGCATAAAAAGGATTTTTAATGCTTTTCCGACACTTTAAATCCTGCCGCCGTGAGGGCGTCACGAATTTGGGCGATGTGCGCATGGTTTCTCGTTTCCATAGAGATATTCAGCACACAGGCCGTAATTTCCGTCTCCTCGCCTCCGAAATCGTAATGCACAGCCACCACATTGGCGCCCAGATCGGCGATAATGGACGAAACCTCCCGCAGCTGGCCCGGCTTATCCTGAAGCTCGATGGAAAGCTCTACGGAGCGTCCCGCCTTAAGCAGGCCGCGGCTGATGACTCTGGAAAGGATATTTACGTCGATATTGCCGCCCGAAACAATACAGGCAACGCGCTTTCCCTTCACATCCACTTTATTGAACATAGCCGCCGCCACCGAAACGGCTCCGGCGCCTTCGGCGATCATCTTATGCTGTTCTATAAGCGTGAGGATAGCGGTAGATACTTCGTCATCCGTTACGGTGACGACGCCGTCCACATATTTCTGGCACAGCTCGTATGTCAGATCGCCGGGCTCTTTCACCGCAATACCGTCGGCAATGGTAGAAACGGCATCGAGCGTCTCACAGTGGCCGTCTCGCAGAGAATTGACCATTGACGGAGCGCCGCATGACTGTACTCCGTACACCTTACAGCGCGGGTTGAGAGACTTGATTGCAAACGCTACGCCCGCAATCAATCCACCGCCGCCTACCGGCACGATAACGGCATCAAGATTCGGAATCTGATCCAGCAGTTCCAGACCGATCGTACCTTGACCGGCGATAACATCTTCATCGTTAAACGGATGAATGAAAGTCGCTCCGCTCTCTTTCTGCAATTCGCAGGCTTTGTTGTATGCGTCATCATAAACGCCTTTTACAAGGCAAACCTGAGCGCCATACGATTTGGTGGCCTCCACTTTTGAGATAGGAGCGCCCTCCGGGATGCAGATGAGCGAGCGGATGTTGTTTTTTGCCGCAGCCAGCGCCACTCCTTGTGCATGGTTTCCTGCAGAGCAAGCGATGACGCCGTGTTCTTTTTCCTCTTCGCTGAGCTGGGAAATCTTGAAATACGCGCCGCGCACTTTAAACGAGCCCGTAACCTGAAGATTCTCCGGTTTCAGGAAGATTTCCCCCTCCGGATTGATCTTCGGGGCCGGAACAACATCTGTATGACGGACAACCTCTTTGAGAACAAATGCGGCATGATAAACTTTATCGAGTGTAAGCATAGCTGAAAACCTCCAAAAATGATTATTTCTCCATTGCCATGGTACCCGTACGAAGCACTTTTAAAATTCCATATGGCTGGAACAGCTCGGTAAAGCTATCCAACTCTGCCGGAGCGCCTGTCAGCTCCAGCACCATGCTTGTCGGCGTAACACTTAAAATTCCTGCGTGGAACACATTGGCGATTTCTACCAGCTTCTCGCTGTTTCCCAATGTGCGATTCACCTTTAAAAGCAGATGTTCGCGTACCACGCACGACTCCTGCTGCAAAAGGGTGACTTCCTCGACATCTACAAGCTTACTGACCTGTTTGTTGACTTGCCTTGCGATGCGGTCGTCCCCTTGCACGACAATGTGAATCTCTGAATACTCTGGGTCGGCCGTCTGTGTGGCGACAATGCTCTTAATATTGTAACACCGGCGGCTAAACAATCCGGAAATTCTTTGCAGGACACCCGCGTTGTTGTGTGCCAAAACCGATAAAATATATTCCTTCTCCATCGTTTCCCTCCGCTTATATGCTCAGAATCGGATCTTCTACCGAAGCGCCCGCCGGCACCATCGGAAGCACGTTGATGTCTTTATCGATAAGGCAGTTGATCAGCACCGGTCCCTCGATCGAAAGCGCTTTGCGCAGCACAGGAACGATATCCTCCTGCTCCCGAATGGTCAGTGCCTGTACGCCGAAGGCATTGGCAAGCATTTCATAATTCGTCTTTTTCTCCAGATCGGTCTGGGAGAAGCGGTTTTCGTAAAACAGTTTTTGCCACTGGCGCACCATACCGAGCACCGTGTTGTTAAAGATAAGTTCTATGACGGGAATGTTGTATTTAGAAAGCGTAGAAAGCTCTGCGCAGTTCATGTGGAAGCTTCCGTCCCCTGCCACATTTACCACCCGCCGCTGTGGACAGGCCAGCTGCGCGCCTATGGCGCCGCCCAGACCAAAGCCCATGGTACCTAAACCGCCCGAGGTGATGAACTGGCGCGGGGTGCGGAATGTATAAAACTGTGCCGCCCACATTTGGTGTTGGCCCACCTCGGTAGTGATAATGGCAGTCGAATCGGTCAGCTTGTCAAGTTCTTCCAGCACCTGCTGCGGCGTTACGCCGGCACGGGCGCGCTGCACAAGGGGATAATTCTCTTTCCATGCATATACATCGTGCATCCAATCGCTGTGATTCACCTTAGGAACAAGCTCTAAAAGACGTGTAAGAATCTGCTTTGCATCGCCGCGCAGCCGCACATCCACCGAAACGTTCTTATCAAATTCTGCCGGATCGATGTCGATTTGAATAATCGGAAAATGTGTTCCAAACAAATCGGCATTGCAGGTCACTCGGTCGGAGAAGCGGGTTCCCACTGCAAGAAACAGATCACAGTGCTTGAGCGCCAGCGCCGCTGTTTTCGTGCCATGCATTCCCAGCATCCCCATATAACGCGGCGACCTCTGATCAAAGGCCCCCTGACTCATGAGGGAGGAGGCAACAGGGGCATCCATCTTTTCTGCCAGCGCGCACAACTGATTTGCCGCTCCGGACGAAACGACGCCGCCCCCCGTGTACAGAAAAGGCCGTTCGCTCTTTTCGATCAATTCCAGCGCACGGGCAAAACTTTGCTCGCTGGGAAAATGAAGCTCTTTGGGTGCCGGCAGCTCTGTGAGAGGAGTAAACTCGCATTTTTGCGCTGTAATGTCTTTCGGAATATCTACCAGCACCGGCCCCTTACGTCCTTCCTGCGCAATCTGAAACGCTTTGCGCAGCGTATCCGCAAGCTGGCGCACATCTTTGACGATGAAATTATGCTTCGTTACCGGCATGGTGATTCCGGTAATGTCCACCTCTTGGAAGCTGTCAAGTCCCAGCAAGTTGAGATTTACGTTTCCCGTAATAGCTACCATAGGAATGGAATCCATATAGGCGGTAGCGATACCTGTCACCAGATTGGTGGCGCCGGGGCCTGAAGTAGCGATACACACACCTGTTTTTCCACTGGCGCGGGCATAACCGTCGGCTGCGTGGGCCGCGCTTTGTTCATGAGACGTTTCAATATGGCGGATCTTTCCGCTGTATCGGTAGAGGGCGTCGTAAATATTCAGCACCGCCCCGCCCGGATATCCAAACACGGTATCCACTTTCTGCTCCAGCAGACATTCCATAATAATTTCTGAGCCTGTCAGTATCATTGCTGTACCTCCTGTGACTGCAAAATTCCAACACCGCTCCCGGCCGGAAACTCTTTCCATGCAAAAAGCCTTCGTCTCTCGATCGTATCCATTACGATCATTAGAGACGAAGGCTCAAAAGCTTCCGCGGTACCACTCTAATTGCCGCCGGGGCGGCCACTTTAGCGTATCCATCAATACGCTCCTTTTTAACGGTAGGAAATCCGGGTCCGCTTACTTGGAGTCTCCCGTTGGGCGGCCTGCTCAAGGGTGATTTCCTACGGGCTCCCGCTGCTGCCTCGCACCAACCGGCAGTTCTCTGCGCGTTTTCCCCGTATTCTGTCCCTGTCAACGCATTTACTTTTTTACTATGATATTCTCTTTCCGGTCTTTTGTCAATATTTCGACCAAAAAAATACATCAAAATTCTTCCGGCTTCTTTTCGGTATCGCTGTTTTTTTGCGAATAACGCGTATAGATCCACAGCCCGATACCGCTGACAATGGCCGTAACCAAAAATACGGCGATGGCGATGTGGTAATCCTGTGTTCCCAGAGCGTTACCCGTCATGGTAGAGGTAATCACCGAAGGGATACGCGCAAGAGTTGAAAGGATCAGAAAAGTGGACAACTTCATGGGCGTCAGGCCGATAAAGTAGGTGAACAGATCCTTGGGTGTACCGGGGATAAAAAATAAAACAAAGATAAGTACATCGAGCCGCTTGGCGTTTTGAAGAAAGCGCAGGGAGTTAATCTTCTCGCGAGAGATAAACGCTTCCACCAGCCGGTAGCCAAAACGGCGGGTCAGGGCGTAAATGACGGCTGAACCGACAGCCATACCTATTAAGCAAAGGATCATTCCTTCGATCGCGCCGAACGTATACCCGGCTCCGACCTCTACGATCTCTCCCGGCATAATGGCGATAATCACCTGCATAATAACGATTCCTACAAGCACAAGCCTGCCCAAAATTCCCTGATCGTCCGCCCATTCGCGGAATCCCTGCGGATCCCCTACAAAATCAAGCAGATTCTTTCCCACTGTTAAGGTGATGACAACAAATACGGCCAGAATCCCCACAATCGACAAAAGGCTGATGATCTTTCTCCTTCTCTGATATGCCTTCTCTTCTTCCTCGTTTCTTTCTTCTTTCTCCGTTTGGGGTTTCATCGTCTTTTCTCTTTCCACTTTTTTCGCTTCCTTCCCTTATAAGCTCATCGCTTTCGATGCAGTACACAGCGGCTATCGTGCGTCTCCCAGAGCAGCAGCAGGACGGACAAGATCAGCACGCCTGTCAGGACTCCGGAAAAATCCAAAACCACATCGCTTACCTGCCCTGAACGCCCAGCAACGGAAAGCTGTAAAAATTCATCGCATACCGGAATCAAAAGCCCCCAAAAAAGAGGGAGAAAAATCTGCTGTTTCCAACGCTCGCGATAAACCCGTACACATGCCAGCAGCAAAGTTCCCAGTATAAAATATTCCGCAAAATGCGCCCCCTTGCGCACTACGGTTTCTGAAATTTCTGTCCGTATGCCAAAAAACGAAAGCGCCCTTTCCAGCATATCCACAACAAATCCGCTTTGCGATCCCGATTCCTCTCCGGTGCGCAGAGAATTTGAGAAGATAAATGCCGCCCACAACACAGTGGCAGCCGGCAGCAAAATCTTCCCTATATGCACCCATCTCTCCCGTTTCATACGCTTCCTCTTTTTTAAAAAGGCGGACAGAGGAATCCTCTCATCCGCCTTTTAGACTTTAAACCGGTGCAGTGACTGTGTCCGCAGCTTCTCCCTCTTCCGGACAAATGTGGTACACCGTTTCATCCTTTGCTACCATGGAAATCGGAATTTGCGGCAGCAATTTATGCACCATCTCGATAAAGCCGTTGCTGGGCGTACCAGCCATACCGGTTACAATGTGCACCGCATGGATCTGTTTGGCAAATCCGGCCGCAATGATGGCGGCCTCGTCGTTAAAATAAACCGTCATTTCAGCCGATGCATCCCGGGCCGTCTGCCTGAGATATTCCAGCTCCTCACAGCTTGCGTCATATCCCGCCGAGGATGGCTGTACGCACAAAACCTGAAGCGGCGCCGAAATTTCCTGTGCCAATCTCTTTCCAATCCGAATCAGCCTGTCACAGTCGCGCTGTCCGGTGACACAGACCAGTACGGAAGCTTTCATTTTCAAAGCTTTTCCTCCTTACTCTCACCTAAAACTATTCTGTTTCTACTGTTGTAAATTGTTCTCCGGCGCCAACAAAATTCTTAAAAAGAAAAATAAAGTGCGAAAAGCAAACCAAACCCATGCGCCGGATCATATACCTCCCTTTCCGCATAACCGCGAATTCCCTCTTCTCAAATATCCGCTACTTTAAGTATAGAGCATTTTTCCGACGGTATGGAAACAATCATTGTATAAATATTAAATAAATTATGAATTTATTAAGTTTCTTTTTTATAAGAGAATCCTAATGAATCTCCTCGAAAAGAGAAATCTTCTGTTTCATTCCCCTTTCGAGGAGATCATAAAATAATCTTTTAAAGGTTCTGGGCTTCCTCCAACCACAAGGCAGCGCAGGCATCGCTGGGCATACGGAAATCGCCCCGCGGCGAAAGCGTTACGCTGCCCACCTTCGGACCGTCCGGCAGGCAGGAGCGCTTGAATTGTTGGGCAAAGAAACGCCGGCAGAATGTGACAAGCCATTTCTTAATGATATCGTCTTCATACCGCTGCGCAAAGGCCAACCGGGCCATACGATAAATCTTGGCTGGACCAAAACCAAAGCGCAGCATATAGTACAAGAAAAAATCGTGAAGCTCATAGGGACCCACAAGATCTTCCGTTTTTTGCGAGATCACTCCATCGACAGGCGGCAAAAGCTCTGGGCTTACGGGTGTATCGAGAATATCGAGCAGCAACGCCTGCAGCTGCGGCTGCGCCTGCTGCGCCGCATAGCGCACTAGATAACGCACCAGCGTTTTGGGGATGGAAGCATTTACCCCGTACATAGACATGTGATCCCCGTTATAGGTCGCCCAGCCAAGCGCCAGTTCGGAAAGATCGCCCGTTCCGATGACCATGCCGCCTTTCTGGTTTGCGAGATCCATAAGCACCTGGGTACGTTCGCGGGCCTGCGCGTTCTCGTAGGTGACATCATGGCAGTTGGGATCCTGCCCGATGTCGGAAAAATGCTGCGTTACGGCAGCGCCGATGGGGATTTCACGGAAACTCACATCTAACGCATGAGCTAGACCTTCAGCATTATTCTTGGTTCGGCTTGTGGTACCAAAGCACGGCATAGAGACGGCGAGGATCCCCTCCCGGGGAAGATGCAGCAGGTCAAACGCACGCACCGTTACCAGCAGCGCCAACGTGGAATCGAGTCCTCCCGAAAGTCCCACTACGGCATGACGACACTTTGTGTGCGCCAGACGCGTGCGAAGGCCCTGCGCCTGCATGGTGAGGATCGCTTCACAGCGCTCCTGCAGATCGGCTGTATCCTGCGGCACAAAAGGCATAGGCACAATTGTACGCTGCACATCCAGCTCCCGCTCCGGCAGGGTGAAAGAAATGACCACCGCATCTTCGGGATTTGGAATTGCGTGCCATGTAGTGGTGCGCATACGCTCCTGGGAAAGGCGCTGAAAGTCGATGTCCGCCGTAATAAGTCCGGTAGAGAACGATTTCGACTCGGAAAGAAGCGTGCCGTTCTCTGCAATAAGATTATGACCCGAGAACACCATATCGGTAGAGGATTCGCCCTCTCCGGCGTCGGCATAAGCATAGGCGCAGAACAGCCGCGCCGACTGGCTGCTCACAAGCGAACGGCGATAGGCGGCCTTGCCGATAATCTCATCGCTGGCAGAAAGGTTGAAGATCACTGTGGCGCCCATCTGCGCTAGCCCGACCGACGGCGGATCGGAAACCCACAGATCCTCGCAGATTTCGATTCCAAAGGTCAGCCCCGGCAGGTTTTCACACCGCAGCAACATCCGTCCCGCCAGTGTCTGCACACCGCCACACAGCTCGATCTCCTGATATTCTGGACAAGGCGCAAAATACCGCGCCTCATAAAATTCGCTGTAATTGGGGATGTTCCGTTTGGCAGTAAGCCCGAGGATCTCCCCTCTGTAAAGGGCGGCGGCGCAGTTATAGAGCTTTCCGCAGGAAGCCACCGGCAGCCCCACTACCGCCAGAATATCGAGCTGCTCCGTTTGGCGCGCAATTTCTGACAGCGCGCGCTGCGCCCCTTGCAGCAGCGGCAGCGTGAGAAACAAATCGCCGCACGTATACCCCGTAACGCACAATTCTGGAAATACGACGGCCCCCGCGCCCATCTGTGCCGCTTCTTGGATGAGCTTTACGATCTGCTGCGCATTATACGCACAGTCGGCCACATGGATAGAGGGCGTTGCACATGCGATTCTAAAAAACCCGTCCTTCAAGAAAATCATCCTCGCTTATTATTTCAATTCCGTTTTCCTCCAAAAGGGCAGCGGCAATACCGCGCCCTTCCACAAGAGTGCCGGTAAAAGTTCCGTCATAAATTTGATGCACCCCGCACGACGGGCTTTTCTCTTTGAGGATCACTCGCGTTATGCCGTGCTTTTGACACAGCTGCAACGTGCGCCGTGCACCCTCGCGAAAAATTTCGGTAACATCCCGGCCGTCTTGACCGATTACACGACCGTCTGCGGTGATTTCACTGGGCAGATGCGGCGGGCGCATTACCATACACTCCGGACAAATCCGCAGTGCCCCGTTCTCCCTTGCGAAAGATTCTATGGAGGCGCAGCGTTTGTTTTTGCCGTCATAGCGGCAATTTGTACCGCACAGGCAGGCGCTTACCGCATATTTTTCCATTCCTACGGTCTCCTTGTCACACGGTGTTCCTTTTTAGATCCTCCGGTGTATCCACTACATCCGGCAGCTTACAGCTGATGGGGGCTTCTACAGCTTCTTCACCCGCATAATGGCGAATGGCACGCGCCACGCGTTTCATATTCGTTAGAGAGCCTTTCATGCTCTTTTTCCTGTAATGCATTTTCAGCACATAGTAAAAGCAGCATAAACATGTTTTACGGGATAGCGCATGGTACGACTTCTCATAATCTTTATACACGCCTGCATTTTCCAAATTGATGCGCACCATGGCCGTAGCGCGGATAAAATCATTGATTTTTGCCGCATTGATGGTAGCCAGCGTACTGGCGTTCTGCTGATTGTAATAATACAGCGCTTTATTGACGACCACTACCTTTTGCGCATGGGCAAACACGCGGTTCGCTGTAGCCATATCTTCAAAAGCCATGGATGGAAATGTGATGTTATTCTCTGTAAAGAGGCTGCGGCGGTAGATCTTATTCCACACAAGGCTTTGGATCTGGGTGTCGTGCAGAAGCTTGGTGAGCGCTTGACCGCGAGAATATACGCCTTCGCAGCGGAAGGGATATTTGTACAGCAGGTCAGAATTGACAAAGTGATAGTAATAATAGCAGCAGGCAATGTCGGCTTCATTCTGGGTAACGGCATTATAAAGCTCCTCTAAATATGTGGGAGCAACGTAGTCGTCACTGTCTACAAAGCAGAGATATTTGCCCCGCGCCACAGCCATTCCGGCATTGCGCGCCGCCGACATTCCCTGATTCTCCTGATCCAAAACGGTAATATTCTCGTATTTTTTTTCAAATTCTCTGAGGATCTCCGGACATTTGTCAGGAGATCCGTCGTTGACGGCAATAATTTCAAAATTACGATATGTTTGTGCTTCTAGCGTATCAAGACACTTATGTAAAAAACGTTCTACATTATAAACCGGGATCACGATGCTGATCTCCGGATCTTTTATCAAATTAGGCATACCTTCCATCCTTTCGCTCAAATAAGCCGTCGGCCCTGCTAAAGATAGCATCCCTTTAGGCCGAATCGCTTGATTGCTGCATCTTTTTGGTGATGCGCGAAAATGGAGCCGTGATTAGAATGACAGAATAGTAAGTAATCATTCTCCATAATAACGTAGCTGGTTTGATGGTGGCGGCAGTAAAGAACATCGAAAAGAACACATAAAAGCTCCCTTCGCTGGCCCCGGCGGCTCCCGGCAGCGGGACCATACAGGACACCATCGTAACAAATGCCTGTGCACAGATCATATCTACGGCGCTCGCTCCCGAAAATCCAAACGCACGGTAGACACAATACGAAACAGAGAACAGCGATGTCTGCTGCAAAAAAGTAAGCACACAGGACGAAATTAAAAGTTTCTTCTTGCGAAACAAATCGGCGTTGCTCTCGTGAAAATATTCTAACTGCGTTTCAATGCGGCGCAGTGTCTCCTCGCGGTCGCGCAGAAGATGCAGCTTGGCCAGCAGGGTGCACAGCCACCCCACGATCCGCCGCGTAAGCGTCCGGTGAAACGAAAACAATACCAGCACCCCTATGACGGCACCTTGGATTACAAATCCCACCGCCGCCAGCCACAGCATGCCCGCGGGCAGGTTCCGGCTGAAAAAGCCAAAACGCAGCACGATCGCCGCGGCGCTGTATACTGTCAGGCATGTTTGATAGACAAGAAATTTCTGCACCATCGCGGCCGTAGAAATTCCTGGATCCACACCCTGTTTTTTCATTAAATAGACCTGCATCGGCTGGCCTCCGCTTTGAAACGGTGTAACGGCACTGTAAAAATGGCCCACCATGCCTGATTTAAAAGCATCTCGAAAGCGATAGCCTCGTGCACTGCTTTTCGTAAAAAGCTGTATCAGCCATGCATCTAAGATAAGGTCTCCCAACATTCCTAAAAAGCCTGCTGCCAGCCATCCCTTACGGAAACTTTCGATGTTTTCTGCAAGATCGACTAAGCCGTCTTCCGATACGCAGAAGTACACCAGCAGCACTAGCGATAAAACAAGGATGGATCCGTTAAAGATAGTCTTTCCATATCTCTTTTTCATATTATTCCCCTTTGGAAAGGCATCTGCCGCAGGGATTTACCCTACGGGGACCTCATGCGTTTCACCGGCAGGCGGCTGCGAGGCAGCACTCTCCCCTGCGGACGGTGGCGTAACGATAACTCCCGGATCTTCTTGTACAGATGATTCCGGCATACTCGATTCCGGAGCACTCGACTCCGGTGTGCTGGATTCCGGGGCACTCGACTCCGGTGTGCTAGATTCCGGTGTACTTGACTCAGGCGTCTGCGAGGATGTGCCGGGAATCTTTCCGTTTACAATTTGAGAGGTGTCCGTGCCGGGTCCCACTTCATAAATGCTGGCCAGCGCGCGATAACGGCTCGATGGAATGCTCTCCGACTTGACCAACTTACCGTCTTTGTAGAAAGTTCTTTCTGCCGAGAATGTATGGCCATCGCGTCCCTGCATGATCAATTTGATTTCATTTTTAGCAAGACTATTGTTGACCTCATAAGTATCCTCCGGCTGCGGAAGGGTACCGGTCTGCCATGCCGACACTTCAATCGTATCGTAGCTGGGTGACTGATAACCGTAAAGCGTAACCGTCAGACGGGTGCCTGTCATATCCCCCACAATATAGATGGGATAATCTGTCGGATTGCGGAATTTAAAATCCAGCGATCCGTAACTGACCGTCGCATCCAGACCATCCGGGCAATAGCCAACCGGCATCATGTGATTGGATCTTTCAACAATCTGCATATTCGATCGCAGAGCCGCTCCATACAGCGTGCTGGAAACTTGGCAGATACCACCGCCATATTCCTGTACACGCCGTCCGTTGGAAAAGGCTGTAGCTGGCTGGTAACCATTGGCAGCCGTAGTGGTGTCACCGGTCGCTCCATTGAAAGAGAATGTCGCTCCTGGCTGAAGCACGACACCGTTGATAGACTCCATTGCCAGCTTCATATTGTGGTTGCCGGCAGCCGTATTGGTAGAAACCGTACTATACGTTCCCAACTTCTTCATCACGCCGCTGAGATCTTCTGCCGAAATCTCATAGGGCACGTCTTCTACAGGAACCTCCACAACGCCCGTTCCCTCGTTTTCCAGCACTTGCTGCACCATTTGAGTTAAGGCGTCTACATCCGTTTGAATACCCGGCACGCCTTCTTGAAACTGGAATGTCTCTGTAGAAGCGTCGAAGGAAACAACCGTCGCATTAACGGGATCGGTATCGATCTCTTCGGCGATCTCCTGCATCCGCTGGTAGATCCCGCTGTCGTCCATCGTTACGGTGATCTCCCATTCCTTCGGCTCGTCTTTCAAACCTTCCACCACAGCATATCGTTCTTCATCGGTTCCCTCGCGCCCATACTGATATGCCTGCTCAAGCACCTTATCCGTATCGTAGGTAAACTCCAAATCGGCGTCGGTAATCACCCAGCTTTGTTCCCCGCGTGCAACCGTTACAGAGTAAGTTCCCTTAAGTTTTTCTTCTTCTGCTGCAAGCGCTTGGTGCGCCTGCTCCATCGTCATTCCTCCCAGATTGATCCCCTGCACAATGATACCGTCGTAGAAACTGTTGGCCTGTACAACCTCCTGAACTTCGGCCTCGTGCTGCTGCTGTGCTTGGAAAGATTGGTATGCACGAACCCCCAAAAAGGTGCCCGCAGCGATCCCTATTACGGCAATGCACACGACAGCAATAACGATCCCTCTTTTTGCCGAGGAGGATGATCTGTCTTTAGAATACCTTGGCATAGCAGATGCCTCCTAAAATACACAAATTTATACTGCGCTCCGAAACCTTCCGCCCCCTCATCCGGATTTCGGAAATACGGTAGCCCAGCTGTATTTCTGCACACAGAAATTCTATCTTATTGTATCGTGTTTTTAACTAAAAGTAAAGTTACATATTTTACATTTTTCTTTTTAAAAGGAATTTGTTTCCATAAAATATAATTTATTTTTATATTTTTTCTTTTCTATTTAAGGAAAAACTAAATAAAAACTGTATTTTGTAAGATTGTATTCCGATATTTTTCAGAATTTCCGTTGTAGTGTTGCTATCTTTTATGCTATAATCTCAGTGACACCCTTTCATTGGGTGCTTCCGGAACTAAATCCCATTTTAGATTTTGGAGGATAGATATGCGAATTTTAATTTTGTCTGCGGCAACTGGCGGGGGACATATGCGCGCAGCGCATGCGTTGGAAGAGGCTATTCGCAAAAAATCCACGGAAACCGAAGTTAAAGTGGTTGATTTTCTCAAAGAGATCAGCCCTATTCTGGATAAAACTATTTGCGACGGATACCATTTTCTGGCCACAAAAACACCGCGTGTATTCGGTAAGCTTTATCAAAAAACGAACGAAGAGACACCATTTTCACAAGTAGTTCCAAAATTTAACAGCTTATTTTGTCAAAAGCTGGTTCCGCTTATGGAGGATTTCCGCCCAGACGCCATTGTTACCTGTCACCCCTTTGCAACAGAGATGGTTTCGCGCTTAAAAGAAAAAGGCGCTCTGAACGTCCCGCTTGTGTGCATTATGACGGACTATGGCCCTCACAAGGCGTGGTTCGCTGACAAGGTGGACGCTTACATCGTTTCCGCGCAGGATATGGTGCAGGAAATGGTTATGATGGGCGTGGATCGCCAAAAAATTTTTCCATTTGGCATTCCTGTTCACGATGTCTTTTTCTACAAAGAAGATAAAAACAAACTTCAGCAGGAGTTGGGGCTTACTCCGGGGTTACCTACCATTTTGATTATGGCCGGCAGCTTTGGGGTGACGAATATTTTGCAGATTTACCGCTCGATTGTAACTATCGATATGCCGTTCCAGCTTATTGTCATCACCGGGCGCAATCAAAAGCTGTTTGACGCTTTCAGCCGTATCATTCCGGATAGTCCCAAGAAGACGGCTCTTGTCTTTTTTACCAACGAAGTGGAGAAATATATGCATGCGTCCGATCTGATCATCACAAAGCCCGGAGGACTGACGGTATCGGAAGCTCTCGCCTGCAACATTCCTCTTGCTGTATTCGACGCGATTCCTGGTCAGGAGGAGGATAACGCCAACTTCCTGCTTCAGCATGAGATGGCGATTCGAATTCAAAAGGGCGAAGACTGCGGCGATTCGATTCGTGCGCTGCTTCAGGATCACGAACGTCTGGAAAAAATGCGTTCTTCCTGCGCCAGCTTCGATAAATCCGAGTCTCCCACCAATATTCTCTCTCTCATTTCCGATCTTTCTAAACAATATACTTCTATCTAACTAGCCATAGGACATGCAGGCTAAGCCTGTACACCATGCTATGCGTTCCTGCAGCGGCAGGGTGGGATAGTCATAAAACCGCCCCTATCGCGTTGCAGGTTTCCCTCGGCGGCAAGCCAATATGCTGCCATCACATGGGCATGGTTTGGGGCAGAGCCTTATACAGAAAGGAGGAGTTTTAAATGCCGGGACTTATTTTAGAGGGCGGGACGTTCCGCCCAATTTTCAGTTGCGGTGTAATGGATGCTCTTCTGGATAACGAACTGATGTTTGATTATGTTATCGGTGTATCCGCAGGAATTGCGGACGGTGTCTCCTATATCTCAAAACAGAGAGGAAGAAATCTAGACATCGTTGTCAACTACCGCAACGACAGCCGTTACATGAGCATGGCGAATTTTGCAAAATGCAAAAGCTTGTTCGGGCTCGACTTCGTTTATGGAGAGATCCCCGATCGCCTCATTCCTTTCGACTGGAAAACTTTCCGCGAATATTCCGGGCGTGCTTATGCTGTCGTTACTAATGCCAAAACCGGCAAGGCGGAATATCTCGATACGCGCTACATGGATAACAAATTCACCATGCTTCGCGCCTCCTGCGCACTGCCGCTGCTTTTTCCGGCCATTCCCATCGGCGCAAGCGAATATTTTGATGGCGGGCTGTGCGATTCTATTCCGATCCGACGTGCTCTCGCCGATGGCTCACAGAGAAATCTCATCGTTCTTACGCGCCCTGCGGGATACCTTAAAACGCTTACGCGCAGTAACAAAATCGCAGCTGCACGCATTAAAAAGAAATATCCCGCTCTTGTGGAGCCTCTGCTCAACCGCCATCTTATGTACAATGAACAGGTACAGTTCTGTGAAAAGCTTGTACAGGAGGATCCCGACAACACGGTGCTTATCCGTCCGGATGTTTCTTACGACAGCTTCGAGAAAAATGTCGATACCCTCAAAAAAATGTGGCAGGACGGCTACGACATGGCCCAAGCCCGTATGGGAGAAATCCGCGCGCTGTTTTTGTAAGCCGCTCTCTTTTCGTTTTGTGTGCTCCCCGCCGCTGTGGCGGGGAGCTTTCTTTTGTTTCAAAAAGGAACGTTTTATAAAAACTGTCTGGTTATTTACTGCATTGTATGGTACTATGGATCCATCATTATAGAAGCGGCCCCGCTTTCTTTCGGGGGCTGCTCCCTTTGGGGAAGGAGTTGTCAAAATGTCTCGAGATTATTCACACCGCTTAGGCCGCAAAACGATTCGTATCACGGCGAAAGACGGTTCTCCCGTAGCTGGTAAGCCGGTTCGCTTCGATATGCAGAAACATGAATTCCTTTTTGGCGCCGGTATGTTCGACGCTGTAGAGTATGCTTGCGGCGAAATGGCAGATCCCCAAAAGCGCGAACTCTTTGAGCGCGTTTTTGAAAAATGGATTGCTTTGATGAACAATGCTACGCTCCCCTTCTATTGGGGACGATTCGAGCCCACCGAGGGCTGCCCGCGCACCAAACAGACGATGGCGGGCGCAAAATTTCTCAAAGATCACGGCGTTACTATCAAAGGCCATCCGCTTTGCTGGCATACGGTGTGCGCCGATTGGCTGATGCAGTATCCCACCGATGTAATTCTTCAAAAACAGCTCGCGCGCATCCGCCGCGATGTGGGCGACTTTGCGGGTTTGATCGATATGTGGGATGTCATCAACGAAGTTGTAATCATGCCGATTTTTGATAAATACGACAACGCTGTTACACGTATCTGCAAACAGCTTGGCCGCGTTAAAACCGTAAAAGAGATGTTTACCACCGCCCGACAGACAAATCCGAATGCTACCCTTTTGATCAATGATTTTAACCTTTCCACCAATTACCAAATTCTCATTGACGGCTGCCTCAACTCGGGCGTACCGATCGACGAAATTGGTTTGCAGACTCACCAGCACCAGGGATATATGGGCAAAGAGAAGCTTATGGAAGTATTGGAGCGGTTCGAGGTGTTCGGAAAGCCGCTGCATTTCACCGAAATCACCCTGACTTCCGGCCATCTGATGCCCCCCGAGATCGTCGATCTCAACGATTATCAGGTGGAGCAGTGGCCCACTACGCCCGAATTTGAAGAGAGACAGGCGCGTGAATTCACCGAAATGTATGAAATTTTGTTCTCGCATCCTTTGGTGCGCACGGCATACTCCTGGAATTTTGTGGACGGCGGCTGGCTCAATGCACCTGCGGGGCTTTTGCGTAAAGACGGCTCCGCAAAGCCTGCTTACGACGCGCTGTACGACCTAATCCGCCGTCAATGGTGGACAAACGGCGAAACCGTTACCGACGAAAACGGCGAAGCTGTCATCGAAGGATTTAGAGGCGATTACCGCCTTTCCTGCTGCGGACAGGAAATGGATCTGGCTTTGCGCAAAGGGCAGCTTGACGGCGTGCAGACATATCAGATTTAACCTAGCAAATTAAGTGGGAGACATAAACGGCTCTGTGCTAAAAACGACGATATAAAATCCCCGCCGGCGGCTTTTGTTCTTTAAGCTTCCGGCGGGGATTTTCGTTTTAAACTCTATTTTTATTTATGGGCGGACGGATCTGCCATCAATTTTACAAGCACGGCCTTCTGCGCATGCAGGCGATTTTCGGCCTCTTCAAAGATTTCATCGGCATGAGCCTCAAAAATGTCCTCTGTGATCTCCTCGCCGCGATGGGCCGGCAGACAATGCTGCACCATGGCGTCCGGTTTGGCAAGCTTCATCAAATCTGCATTGATTTGATACCCTGCAAAGGCTTTGCGGCGGCGTTCCGCCTCACCTTCCTGCCCCATAGAAGCCCACACATCGGTAATTACTACATCGGCGTTTTTCACGGCCTGTTTGGGATCATCGGTCATTTCAAAACACGGATACTGCGACGCAAAATCGAGAACCATCTGTGCTGGATGGTATCCCTCCGGGCAGGCCACCGAAACGGCCATACCCACCTTCAGGCAGCCAACTATCAGCGAGTTCATCATGTTATTTCCGTCGCCGATAAAGCACATCTTCAGCCCTTCAAAACTCTTCTTATATTCGCGAATGGTCATCAAGTCCGCAAGGATCTGGCAGGGATGAGCTAAATCCGTCAGTCCATTGATAATCGGAATAGAACCGTATTCTACAAGCGATTCGACCTCCGACTGATCGAAAGTACGGATCATAATACCGTCCAGATAACGGGAAAGCACGCGAGCCGTATCCTGTACCGGTTCGTCGCGGCCAATCTGCAGATCATGGGCCGACAAAAACAGCGGATGGCCGCCGAGCTGGTACATACCTACCTCGAACGATACACGGGTACGTGTAGAGGCTTTGGCAAAAATCATACCCAGCGTTTTGCCCTTAAGATAGTGATGCTCAATTCCGTGCTTGAGCTCATATTTGAGCTGATCGGCAAGGTTGAGGATCTCTATGATCTCTTCACTGGAAAGGTCGAGCATTTTCAACAGATGTTTCATGAAAGTTCCTCCAATACTTTTTTCAAAATGGCGAGACCCTCGTCGATCTCTTCGTAGGTAATCGTCAGCGGCGGGAGCAGCCGCAGAGCCGTCTTAGCAGTAAGGATCAACAGGCCGTTTTCCACACATTTTGCAGCGGCATCTTTGGCCGTACCATTTTTAAGCCCTACACCGAGCATCATGCCCATGCCGCGCACCTCGGCTACATTCGGAAGCTGTAAAAGTTTTTCTCTAATATACCGGCCCTTTTCCTGGACCTTGCTGAGAAATTCCGGCTCGGAAACGCGGCGCACCACTTCCAGTGCACCTGCACATACTACAGGATTGCCGCCAAAGGTGGAGCCGTGCATGCCGCTGCCCATCACGCTGCCCAGTTTCTCCGAGCATAGGCACGCTCCGATAGGCAGACCGCCTCCGAGCCCTTTGGCACTGGTGATCACATCCGGCTTTACACCGTAGTTTTGCCAGCAGTAGAACGCTCCGGTACGTCCGACGCCTGTCTGCACTTCGTCGGCAATCAGAAGGAGATCCTTTTCATCACACAGTGCGCGCACCTGAGCAGCAAACTCTTTCGAGATCGGCACCACACCGCCTTCGCCCTGAATAAACTCCATCATAATGGCGCAGGTATTTTCGTCAACCGCCGCTTTCACGCTCTCGATGTCATCCGCTTGGGCATAAGCGAAGCCCTCGGTAAGCGGAAGGAAATACTGATGAAATACATCTTGTCCCGTTGCGGCAAGCGTTGTCACCGTGCGGCCATGGAACGAATTTTGCAGGGTAACAATTTTATTGCGCTTTTCGGAATACTTATCCGCAGAATACTTTCTTGCCAGCTTGATGGCACACTCGTTCGACTCTGCGCCGGAATTGCCGAAAAACACCTTGCTGTATCCGGAAACAGCGCACAGCTTTTCGGCCAGCTCCACCTGAACGGGACTATAGTACAGGTTGGAGATGTGCTGCAGCCGCGCAGCCTGATCCGAAACGGCTTTCACCCAGCCGCTGTCGCAATAGCCCAGCGAATTTACGCCGATGCCGCTGCCAAAATCGATATACTTCTTCCCGCTGCCATCGTAAGCAGACGCGCCCTTTCCGTTCTCTAAAGCCACTTGAAAACGGCCGTAGGTAGGCATAATATTTTCTTGTTCTTTCTTTTTAATTTCTTCAAACGTCATTACGCTATCCTCCTTCAGTAGCTTCCAGCCATATTGTCTCAAATCCACAAATCCATTCTGCACGGCGACCCCTTCCGCCTCCAGCAGCGACTGCTGTATTCCCGGCCCGCCAAACGCAAAGCCCGGCGCGAGCCTTCCCTCTCGATTGACGACACGGTGACAGGGAATAATCCCCGGCAGCGGATTGCGGTGCAGCGCGTATCCTACCGCACGGGACGCACGCACATTGCCCGCTAAAGCGGCTATTTGTCCATAAGAGGCAACGCGGCCGGGGGGAATCTGGCGGACAATTTCATAGACCTTTTCGTAAAAATTCATCGTATCATTTTATCGCCTGCAAATGGAATCAATAGAACATTGTGCCGATTCCTTCGTCAGAGAACAGTTCGATGAGGATGGAGTGGGGAATTCTGCCGTCAATGATATGCGCACGGCCTACACCGCGGCGTACCGCCTCGACACAACAGTCGATCTTCGGGATCATGCCGCCGCTGATGATACCGTCGCGTTTGAGTTTCGGCACCTCGCTGACATTTACCACAGGAATGAGAGTGCTCTCGTCATCTTTATCGCGCAGCAGGCCGCGGATGTCCGTCATCAAAATCAGCTTGACTGCTCCTAGCCCGGCCGCAATTCTCGCCGCCGCTACATCGGCGTTAATATTGTATACCTCACCGTGGTAGCCACCCGCTACGGTAGAAATAATCGGCAGATAACCTTTCTCGGTAGCGTCGGTGATTACATGGGTATTGACCTCGGTAATCTCCCCAACAAAGCCCAGATCCTCTTTCGAGGCTATCTTCTCAGCTTTGAGCATACTGCCGTCCAGTCCGCAAAGGCCTACCGCTTTGCCGCCGTGCTGTTCGAGGAACTGTACCAGATCCTTGTTCACCTTTCCGGCCAGCACCATCTGCACGATGTCGATGGTTTCGGCATCGGTATAACGCATTCCGCCCACAAAGCGGCTCTCTTTACCAATTTTTTTCAGCATCGCGCTGATCTCCGGACCGCCGCCGTGTACCAGCACTACATTGATACCCACAAGCTGCATCAGCACCAGATCGCTCATCACGGCATCTTTAAGCTCATCATTAATCATCGCGTTGCCGCCGTATTTCACGACGACCGTTTTCCCGGCATATTTCTGAATATAGGGCAGCGCCTTGACCAGCACCTGCGCCCTGTTTTGATTCGAAATCTCCATATTCTACCCCTTTTTCTATCGGATCAGGTGCGGTAATCACCGTTGATCTTCACATAATCGTACGTTAAGTCACAGCCATAAGCTTCGGCACTGCTTTCTCCGCCGTGCAGATCCACGTCAATATTGATCTCCGGCTCGAGCAGGATCTCCTTGGCCTTCTCTTCGCTAAATTCGATCCCCGCTCCGTCGCGGCAAACCTCGATGGAACCCTTAGCTGACGTAAAACTCACGCCTACCTTTGTCACATCTACGGGGATCCCCGCATAGCCGATGGCGCACAGCACGCGGCCCCAGTTGGCGTCTGCGCCAAACATCGCCGCTTTCACAAGACTGGAGCAAATGACGCTCTTGGCGATTTGCTTGGCCGAAGCCTTGTCCGGCGCGCCGCACAAACGGCATACCAGCAGCTTGGTGGCGCCTTCGCCGTCGCCGGCAATCTTGCGGGCAAGCGTCACGCAGAGATCCGTGAGCGCCGCGGTAAAATCGTCAAATTCCTGTGTATCGGGCTGTACCGGCGCGTTGCCGGCAAGACCGGAGGCCATGATGGAAACCATATCGTTCGTGGAGGTATCGCCGTCGACGCTTACCATATTGAAGCTCTCCGCCACGGCAAGATGCAGGGCCTTATCCAGCACCTCGGGAGCAATGGCCGCATCGGTGGTGAGGAAACAGAGCATCGTCGCCATATTGGGATGAATCATGCCGGACCCTTTGGCAATGCCGCCGATCTTAACGGTTTTTCCGCCCAATGTAAACGAAATCGCTACATTCTTCAGTTTGGTATCGGTGGTCATAATGGCCCGCGCCGCGCTTTCGGAACCGTCGCGAGAAAGGGAGTCCGCCAACGCTTTCGCGCTGTTCTCGATAGGCTCGATGGGCAACACCTGACCGATTACGCCGGTAGAAGCAACAATCACATCATTGGCCGAAATGCTCAGCGCCTGTCCGGCAATTTCACACATACGGCGGGCTTTCTCTTCACCGTCGGCGTTGCAGGTGTTGGCGTTGCCGCTGTTGCAGATAACGGCTTGGGCTGTACCATCGGCGAGATTTTGACGCGTTACTTGGATGGGGGCGCCTTTGACAAGATTCTGGGTATATACGGCCGCCGCCGCGCAGGGCTTGTCGCTGTAAATCATTGCCAAATCCGGCTTGCTTTTATTTTTGCGGATACCGCAATGGATGCCGCCCGCCGTAAATCCGGCCGACGCTGTTACGCCGCCTTCTATATAGGTAAATTCCATTTTCATTTTCCTCCTTAAAACCGGATGCTCCATCCGAAAATCCTCTGGCTGAAAACAGTATATTTTTAACCCTTTCTTTCCCATACCCGCCTTCAAAAAGGTTGCAGCCACGGGCGAGCCTCTTCAGTCCCGCAGCGGAAAATAAGGGAGCCGTATCATCATTAAAAAGCAGGGGGAACGATTTTCAGACCCGCTTGTTCTTCTACGCCAAAAATAAGATTCATGTTCTGAATCGCCTGACCCGCTGCGCCTTTAACCATGTTGTCGATGGCAGAGATGGCGACGAGCGTGTCGGTGCGGGAATCAAAATGAAGCGAAATATCACAGAAATTTGAGTACCGTACATTCTTCACATCGGCTACGCGCCCTTGGGGCAGCAAGCGGATGAAATACTCCTTCTCATACATCGCCTCGTACGCCTGCAGGATCTGCTCCTTCGAAACGCCGGGACGCAGTTTGGCATAGCAGGTGGCGAGAATGCCGCGGTTGATGGGAAGAAGATGGGGAACAAATGTGAGCTTCACGGGCGTACCTGCAAGACGGGAGATCGTCTGCTCCATCTCGGGAGTATGGCGGTGCGCCGCCACCTTATACGCCGAAAATCCCTCGTTAAGATCCGGATAATGCGTGTTCTGTGTGGGCTTGCGGCCCGCGCCCGTAACGCCGGATTTGCAGTCGGCCACGATGCCGCTCGTCTCAATCAGCCCGTTTTTTACAGCAGGGGCCAGCGCCAGCGGCACAGCTGTAGTATAGCAGCCGGGATTGGCTACCAGCCGCTTTCCGGCAATTTCGCTGCGGAAAAGCTCCGGCAGGCCATAGACGGCCTGCTCATGAAGGTTTTTATCTTTAAATTCGCCGCCGTACCACTGCTTATACTCTTCCTCGCTCTTCAGACGGAAGTCGGCACCCAAATCGATAAACGCTTTGCCCTTTGCCGCACATTCGGCCGCCAAATCCTGCGAAAGTCCATGCGGCAGCGCCGCAAAGATTACATCCGAAGCGTCTACTACCTCTTCCTGCGTGCCGCAGGGGAGATCGCAAAGGTGATAATATGCCGGATACACCTCACTGAGCGCCTTGCCCTCGAAACTTACGGAACTAATCGCCGCCACCTCTGCCTGCGGATGCCCCAGCAGAAGACGTACTAATTCGGCGCCTGCATAACCTGTTGCACCTACAACACCCGCTTTTATTTTTTTCTCCATCATCGTTTCCTCCCTTTAGCCACAGCCTTATTTGAGCAGAGAAAGAAGCCGGTTTGCCTGCGCCTGTACGTTTTCGGGCGCCGGTCCGCCAAGAACCTTTCTATTATTTACACACCGATCCAGCGAGATTGCCTCGTATACGCCCTCGTCAAATGCAGGACAAATTTCCTTATATTCTGAAAGCGGCAGCGTCTCGAGCGTTTGATTTTCTTCAATACATCTTGCTACCAGCGTTCCTGTAATTTTATACGCATCGCGGAACGGAAGGCCCTTAGCCTCCACAAGATAGTCGGCGCAGTCGGTAGCGTTAATAAATCCTTTCGCAGCGGCACGGCGCATATTTTCCGGCAATACTTTCATTGTATCCACCATCGGAATGAAAGCGGTAAGACACATCCGCAAGGTATCTACCGCATCGAAAATAGCCTCTTTATCCTCCTGCATATCTTTATTGTAAGCGAGGGGGAGCCCCTTCATCATGGTGAGCAGCGTCATCAAATCACCGAATACACGGCCCGATTTTCCACGAACCAGCTCCGCAATATCGGGATTTTTCTTCTGAGGCATAATGCTCGAACCAGTCGAAAAAGCGTCGTCCAGTTCTACAAATTTAAATTCCCAAGAGCACCACAAGATGATCTCCTCCGAAAAACGGGACAGATGCACCATGGAAAGCGAAATAGCACAAGCAAGCTCCACACAGAAATCGCGGTCGGCCACGCCGTCGAGGCTGTTCTGGGTTACAGAAGAGAAACCGAGCAGCTGCGCCGTGCGCTCACGATTGAGAGGATACGTCGTTCCGGCCAATGCACAGGAACCGAGAGGCATACTGTCCATACGTTTAGCGGCGTCCTGCAGGCGTCCTACATCGCGCAGGAACATTTCCGCATAGGCAAGAAGGTGATGACCAAATGTAATGGGCTGCGCCCTCTGCAAATGTGTGTAGCCGGGCATGACATCGCTTTTGTGCGCGAGAGCCTTTTGGCACAGTACCTCAATAAGCTCCTTGAGTTGATTCGCAAGAGTGGTGCATTCCTTTCTTAAATAAAGACGGACATCGAGCGCAACCTGATCGTTTCGGCTGCGGGCAGTATGCAGGCGTTTTCCCGAATCACCCAAACGCGCAGTAAGTTCTCCTTCAATAAAGGTATGAATATCTTCCGCCTGCGGATCGATCGCAAGCTTTCCGCTTTCAATATCCTGACAAATAGCACGCAGCCCCTCGCAGATGCGCGCGGACTCCTCTTTGGCGATAATACCGCACTCGCCGAGCATAGTGGCATGGGCGATACTGCCCTCAATATCTTCGCGGTACATACGGCTGTCAAAAGAGATGGATGAATTAAAGTCGTTTGTCTTCTGATCGATTTCTTTTTGGAAACGTCCTGCCCAAAGTTTCACGTTGTTATCCTCCGTCTTTCAATGTATCCAGAATGGACATGGGGCGAACACAAACGGTTCGCCCCTCTCTCTACACTTTAGCGGAGCTGCACTCCGCCCGCGGGGGAACTGCATCCTCCGCAATCCGTCCCGGCCGATCCGGGAATTGTTTCGTTTATAGCTCTCTCGCCACGATTAGAATCCCTTTTTCTTGGCAAGCACCTTCGTCGGCAGACCGAACAGGTTAATGAATCCGGCAGAATCAGCTTGGTCGTAAACTTCTTCTTCACCGAAAGTAGCGATCTCTTCGTCGTACAGAGAATACGGAGAAGTTACGCCGGCATCAATGATGTTGCCCTTATACAGCTTGAGCTTTACGTCGCCGGTAACCGTCTGCTGCGTGCTGTCTACAAAGGCAGAGAGCGCCTCGCGCAGCGGGCTGAACCACTGGCCAAAATACACCAGCTCTGCAAAGCGCAGCGCTACCTGCTGCTTGTAGTGGTAAGTATCTCTATCCAGGCAAAGCTCTTCGAGCTTATTGTGTGCATGATACAAAATGGCACCGCCGGGAGTTTCATAAACGCCTCTGGACTTCATACCTACAAGGCGGTTCTCCACCAAATCTACGATACCGATACCGTTCTCGCCACCGAGCTTGTTGAGCTTTTCTACAATCTCCACCGCGCCGAGCTTCTCGCCATCAATCGCGACGGGATTGCCCTTCTCGAAGGAAATGGTGACATAGGTGGGCTTATCGGGAGCCTTCTCCGGAGACACGCCCAACTCTAAGATCTCATCGTACTTCGGCTCGTTGACCGGATCTTCCAGATCCAGACCTTCGTGGGAAAGATGCCACAGGTTCTTGTCTTTGGAATAGCTTGTCTCTCTTGTAATCTTCAGCGGGATATTATGCGCTTCAGCATAGTCGATTTCTTCGTCTCTCGATTTAATGTTCCACTCACGCCACGGAGCGATAATCTTCATATCGGGAGCAAATGCCTTAATCGCCAGCTCAAAACGCACCTGATCGTTTCCCTTACCGGTGCAGCCATGACAGATAGCATCGGCACCTTCGGCCTTAGCAATTTCTACAATTCTCTTGGCGATAATCGGACGCGCAAAAGACGTTCCCAGCAGATAGCTGTTTTCATATACGGCGCCAGCCTTGAGCGTAGGCCAGATGTACTCCTCAACAAACGGCTTTTTCAAATCTTCAATGTAAAGCTTGGAAGCACCGGTCTTTTTGGCTTTTTCTTCCAGACCTTCCAGCTCGGAACCCTGACCTACGTCAGCGGAAACGGCAATCACTTCGCAGTTATCATAGTTCTCTTTCAGCCACGGAATGATAATGGAGGTATCCAGCCCGCCGGAATACGCCAATACGACTTTTTTCACTTTATCCATAATTATGCAATCTCCTTTTCTGCCGGCTTGCCGGACATTTGAGCCGGAGCCTTTTCTTTTCTGGTGATGTGTTTAATTATACAACAGTTTTTTAAAATTGCAAGTCAAACTTGAATAAATATTCGATTTATCCCTTTTCGATAAAACCTTGCCAAAAAACGCCAAAATCCTATTCTTTTTTACGATTAAAAAAAGCGTTCAACCGTACCTTTGCGTGATTTACCAATAGATGGCAGACGCTTGCTACCTTATCTTTTATATATAAGGAAAGAAAAAAGGCACTGCATAATTACGCATAAAACAGGTTATTTTTTGCATATTATTCCTATCTGTATGTATACTCACATTCCTCCTGCGAACTTTCCTATTTTGCCGCAATTCCCCTTGAAAAAACAACGCGCTTCCGCTAAAATGAAAGTGAAATTTTATCATGAGGGAGGATACCTATATGCTTAAAGAAATAAAAAAAGAAGAACTCCGCCTCAATCCGTTTACGGAAATCGGCCGCGAATGGATGTTGATCTGCGCCGGAGACGATCAAAAGCACAATGCGATGACTGCCAGCTGGGGTGGCCTTGGGGTGATGTGGGGAAAAGACGTGTCGTTTATTGTGGTGCGTCCTCAACGATACACCCTCGAATTTGTGGATAAGCAGGAGTACTATTCTCTCAACTTCTTCTCTGCGGATTACAAACCGGCCCTTTCCTATTTTGGTTCCCACTCCGGCCGCGACGGTGACAAAGACGCCGCCACGGGTCTTACGGCCGTTTTTGACGAAAAAGCCCCCTATTACAAGGAGGCAAAGCTTGTATTTATTTGCCGGAAAATGCACCGCCAGCAATTTGATCCTAAGAGTTTCTTAGATGCCACTGTGGATCCCCAGTGGTACAGCGACAAGGATTATCATTATGAATTTATAGGCGAAATTGTAAAAATTCTTGCAGAGTAATGCCTTATTTCCTTGGACGGCCCGCATGGGCCGTCCTTTTTTCTGGGTGTAATAGCTGGTCTTAACCAAACAAATCTATCGGCCGCCATATGGCGGCAGGGGCAGCCGTTATACTTTGGAACGGATGAATTTTCCGAACTCATCAGCCGTTCCGAACTTAAAGCCATCCTTACGCACATAGTAGACCTGATCGTCGTTAAAGTATAGATAGAAATATTCTTTCGACTCTCTCACCGATGTAATCTGGAAATAGGGGTACACTGAAGCCGATTGCAGCTCTGACACTCTGAAATCCTCGTCACGAAAATAGTCAAGCGCTGTGCGGCTGCGGTATTTATTATAGATCTCTATCTGTCTGCTGACTATTCTGCGGGGGAGATACAGCGGCCACACGATGCAGAATGCAAAAAATAGGACCATCAAAACGCGCATAATCCAATCCATACCGGGAGTGAAAATCCCAACGCCTAAACAAAACAGGCCGCAAACAAAATACAAAATTACCGAACGCACCCGCTTGTGGAAGCAGTGATACATACAAAACTTGCGGATTGCCGTGTCGGAATACTGCGTCACATTGGCAAAGCGCGTCTCGGGCTCTTTGGGCTGCACGCCGCGCTCGGCTGCTAAACGCTCTTTTTCTATCTGTTCTTTGCGGTATGTCTCCAGCTTATCGGCCATGACGGCGCGCTCACGCTTCGACTTCTTCGCTTTCATACGGGAAACAATAATCGGAACCGCAATGACAAGGCAGACGAGCAAAAACGGCGTAAGCATAATCAGAACCGCCAGCACCGTGCCGCCCGTCGTATTCTCCGTCTGTTCCGGCTTCTCTTGAATCACCGGAAACTGGGCACTGTCAACAATGCTTTTGGCTAGTGCGCGCGCTTGTTCCGAGACGGGGCCATTCTCGTTATATGTATCGATTGTGATGGAATACCCGTTGATGATTGTGGAATAACACACCTCTGAAATCTCTATGGGATTTCCCATCTGATCTGTGCTCTCCATGGTAAGATCCAGTACGAAAAACGGCTGATTCGGTGCGTCGTACCGCTCCACTTTATACTCCACCTTCTGAGCGGTTACATTATCTTGACTTTCTTGGCTCTCTTCATCACTGCGCATTTCGTCAAGGAAATCCTCAAACTGCTCGTCGCTTAGAAGAGAAAGATTGTATACCTCCTGCGTACGAGAAGTTTCTTTTTTGGCGATGATCACATGGGGCTCGCCATTGTCGCCGGTAATATCCAGATAAATATCGTTGTCCTTCATCTCGTTTCCTTTGGAGATGATATCGAGATACCCCGCAGCTACAAGATTGGGATCGGTCGGGTCGAGATCCTGGGTAAACACATAAAGATCCTCCGGCACCTCAATCGTCATATTATCTATTTCCGGTATGGTATACTCCTGCTGTGCAGCCCACACAGGCGCTGCACCAAACAATACTATCAGCACCGTCAGAAAGACTGAAACCGTTTTTTTCACTCAAAATCCATTCCTTTCGCTCTTAAGGGAAATCTTTCCCCGCTGCATTTTTTTTATTATATCATACCATAGACGACTGTCACAACAAACTTTTTGTAAATTTCACTGTGCAATACGCCGGAAAAATCAGCTTTTTCTATTAATAATCTCCAAAAATCGTTCTCCATAACGATCCGCCTTGGCTGCGCCGATACCGGGAATGGCCAAAAGCTCCGCACGGGTTTTCGGCTTTTCGGCACTCATACGGGACAAAACGGCGTCGGAAAAAATAATATATGCCGGCACTCCCTGAATGGCGGCGATTTTGGCGCGCAGCCTTTTGAGCTGATCAAAGAGCACCGGGTCTGCTTGTCTCTCCGGCTTTTGCGATACAGCTCGGCGCCCAGAAGCAGCAGAAGGATTCTTCTTTGCAAAGAGTCGGGCCATCACCTTCTCCTGACCGGAGAGAACACGCTGCGCCCGCTCGCCTAATTGCAGCACCGGATACTCCCCCTCCGTCTGGACAAGGCAGTCCATTTCGATTAAACGGTGCAGGATCTTAATTGCACACGTTTCCGGCAGATCCGGCAGTGTACCAAAGGCAGGAAGTTCCTCCAAATGGCCGCGGCGCACACGCGGGTCGCCCAGCGCTTCTTCCCCGCCCCGCGCCAGCAAGGCTATAAAACGCATTCCGAACCGCTCTCCCGATTGCTGTACGCACAAAAGGAGCCGCCGCGCCTGCAGGGTCACATCCACGGGTGCGGCTTTCAGACAATTACTGCACGCACCGCAGTACGAGGGTGCTTTTTCTCCGAAATATTGCAGCAAAAACTGGCGCAGGCAGCGGCTCGTCGTGCAGTAAAACGTCATTTGGCGCAGTCGCTCGAGGTCTTTTTTTCTTACCTCGTCCCGTGTCTCTTCGTCCAGTCCAGCGCCCTCGCCGCCGTGCTCGATAAGAAATTGACACAGGCGAACGTCCTGTCCATGATACAAAATTACGCAGCGGGCCGGTTCTCCGTCGCGCCCAGCGCGTCCCGCCTCTTGGTAATAGCTCTCGATGTCTTTAGGCATATTGAAATGCACCACATAACGTACATCCGGCTTATCGATGCCCATGCCAAAGGCATTGGTCGCCACCATTACACGCACGCGATCAAAAATAAAATCGTCCTGATTTCTACGCCGCTCGTCCTCTTCCAGCCCTGCGTGGTAGCGCGCGGCAGAAATTCCTTCCTGCTGCAGCAGGGCACATATATCCTCCACACCTTTTCGGGTAGCACAGTAAACGATGCCGCTTTCGTTTCCAAATTCCTGTACCAGACGGAGAAGCTCGACCGCCTTGTCGCGGGGATGCAGAACCTCAAAACGCAGGTTTTCCCGATCAAATCCGGTAGCTTCCGTTATGGGTGAGCGCAGCCCCAAAAGAGCCACCACATCGCGGCGCACCTGCGCCGTGGCTGTGGCGGTAAATGCTCCTACCACCGGTCTCGGCTCCATGCTCTCTACAAACTCGCGTATTTTTAGGTAACTTGGCCGGAAATCCTGTCCCCACTGCGACACACAATGCGCCTCATCCACACATACGAAGGGAATGCGAACGCTGTGCACAAACTCCAAAAACCCTGGTGTTTCCAATCTTTCCGGCGCGACGTAGATAATCTGATACCGGTACTCTTTGGCACGTTCGAGCGCCAGCGCATACTGACGCGGCGTAAGGGTGCTGTTGAGAAATGCCGCTTTGACCCCTGCTTGTATAAGAGAACGCACCTGATCCTGCATCAGAGAGATGAGAGGAGAGATTACCAGCGTGATCCCGTCGAGCATTAGCGCCGGAATCTGGTAGCACAGCGATTTTCCCGCACCTGTGGGCATGATGCCCAGCACATCTCGTCCGGAGAGCACACCGTCGATGAGCTTTTCCTGCCCTGGGCGAAACCTATCATATCCAAAATATTTTTTTAGGATCCCCTTTTTATCCTCCATAAATTCCTTCTCACCTTTAAAACAGGCCCTTGCCGGAATTTCCGGAAGGGCCTGTTGAAATCACAAAATGAAATTTGCTTTTATTATATAAAATTTATTGCAAAAATGTCACATAAGGTACCAGCGCAATGCGATTCGCCGAAAGCTGCCACCACAGATACAAGAAACCTACCACAAGAGCTGTTGCGATAAAATCATAATAATAATACCGCAGTTCCTTCGTCTTTTGGAAAATCTCTTTCTCCTTTGCTTTGGCAGAAAGTTGACTTTGGTTAATACGCAGCTCGAGCAGAGAAATTTTCTCCTCGTCAGGATAGGAGCACTGAATAAGCATGGGGATAAGCAGAATCGTTGTGGTAAAGAACATCATAGCAAGACGCTGGAACAGGAAATGCTGGCAGGTCATGATAAACAGCAGTGCCGAATACACCGAAAGGTTAATAAGCGGTCCTGCGTTGGGGTTCCGTTTGAGAATGAGTTTGCTGCCTGCAAAAGCTGCAATACCGCACAGCACCGGCACAACGGCGGTATTCCAATCGCGGCCGTTCATATAATATAGACCTTGCAGTGTAGCGTAATGAGAAAATAAGCCCAGCGTATCGGTCACAAAATAGAACAGCTGCCACGAGAAGCACATGACAAGCACCATAGCGACCACATATACCACCAGCCATTTCCAGTTGACAGCCAGCCGCGCGATAAAATACATCGGCACCATAATGAGAATCGACTTATGGAACGACGCTGCTAACAGGACGATGAGCATGTAGGGGACAATGGACGGCCACATCTTCTTGTTGCACAGATATTTGATGGCAAATAGAAAAATGGCGATGGCAATGGATTGACGAATAAAGCTCAGTGTATTGCCATAGAAGCCGAAGAGGATAAAAATCGTCATCCCAAGCCATGGAATCTGGCAGTATTTGTAAAGGAGTACGGCCGTGAGCGTTACCGAAAGCACGGCGATCACGAGCATCAAAACGCGCACATCGTGCGAAATAAGTGACACCAAATAATTGAGCAGGCTGTATCCAGGCTCTACACGATAGCCGTTGGCATCACTGATGAGGAACTGCCATCCTCCATCGCACACCTGCTCAAAAAACGGAGCGTACGTATAATCGTAGTCCACCCCAACGGTATGGTCACGCAGCGAAGCAAACACCACCATCGCCAACGACGAAACCGCCAGAAAAATTTCATTGCACCAGCGCGGTTTTTTCCATTCACACAACACAATTCCTAGCGCGGCCACTCCTATGGCCAGCAAAAAATACGGCAGCATACTTTTGACCCTTCTTTCTTCTCTTTTAAACCTTGCCCCTTCCACGAGCGTATAAGGTTTTCTTTCAAAATGTCACAAAGACTTTTTTATTATAGCATTTCCAAAAGTGGGATACAATGTGTATTTGTAAATTTATCCCTTGTGCGAAATTTTTTCATTTTTATTGACAAATCCTTTAAATACAGTCATAAATAAAATTTTGACATCCAGAAGGAATGTCCAATTTTCAATATAGAAAATATCGCACTTAATACGCTCCTCTATAGAAGTATCCCCACGCCAGCCGTTGACCTGTGCCCAGCCGGTGATGCCGGGGCGCACCAGGTGTTTGAGCATATAAAACGGCACCTCTTCGCGGAAACGCTCTACAAAGAAGGGACGTTCCGGCCGCGGGCCGACAAGACTCATATCGCCCCGCAGCACATTCCACAGCTGGGGCAGCTCGTCAATGCTGAATTTACGGATAAACTCTCCGAACCGCGTGCGGCGGTCATCCTCACTCGTACCCCACGTCGTCATATCAGAACCATCGGACTGTACGCCCATGGACCGGAATTTATACATCACAAACGGTTTTTTGCCCATGCCGATTCTCTCTTGATGGTAGATTACCGGCCCCGGAGATGAGAGCTTTACGCCGACGGCTACAATCGCCAAAAACGGAGAAAGCACGATCAACAAAAGTCCTGCGCATACAATATCAAATACACGCTTGATAAACGAATTAAAAAAATTATCAAGCGGAATCTTTCGAATGTTAATCAGTGGGAGACCTTCCACCTCATCAATATATGGCTTTGTAGGTAAATATTTCGTATAGAAAGGAAGCAGGCTGCATTTTATGCCAGCCTTTTCACAGATCTCGATCACCTCGCCGATGCGGGAAAATTCGCTGTCGCTAAAAGAGATGATTACCTCATCGACAGTAGAGTGTTCCAACAGTTTCTCCAAATCTCGTATTTTTCCGAGCCATGGCAGATGCTTTTTTCCGGTTTCCACTTTATGGTCGTTAAAATAACCGTCTATCCAGTAACCAAGACTGAGGTTACGGGAGATTTTATCAAAAAATTCCTCGGATACCTCGTTCCATCCCACAACCACCAGATGTTTTAGATTGTATCCCTTACGCCGCAGGCAACGCAGCGTCCGTCGCAGACAATAGCGAAAGATGGAACTGAATACTATGTTAAAGCATGCAAACAGTACGAGCACACCTCGTGAAACGTTGACTTCTTTCAGGAAAAACGCCAACACAAACATGAAGATAAGCCCTACTGCATTGGCACGGATAATCTTTCCCGCTTCAGAGATAATGGATTTATACCGAAACGACTCATGCAATTCAAAATAATGATAAATTAAAAAATATGCCGGAACTGCTATGACCATCATGCGCATATAGTAATCGAGCAGGATAGCCCCAGACGCGATGACATCCACTCTATGGAACCATGCAAAAAAAGCAAGTACCATTGAGAGCACACAAAACACCCCGTCGCACAATACCAGCACGATATTAAACAGCCTCTGGTTTTCTTTAATCAATCCCAAACACCTCCCAAGGGCTGACGAGCGTTTTTTCTGACACTTTATTTTATAACATAGCTATAAAATTGACAAGTGCATTTTCTGCCTTTCTCAGCTAAATCTGGAAGCATACCGCACGGTTTCAATAAAAATTCATTTTAAATTTACAAACTGTCTCAAAAAGCGCTGGATCTGGGGCTCTTCGGAATGTTACAATAAAAACATTAAATAAAATGGGGGTTATATTCCCTTTTACAATGGCGGTGATATTTATTGCGTTTTTTCAAACGGACCGCGGCGCTGCTGCTCGCCCTTCTAACAGCCGCGCTATGTTGTGGATGTGAGAAGGAGCAGGAACGTCCGGAATACGCGGATAAAACTATAAAATATTATTTGGAAGAGGATCCACGTACACTCGATCCCCAAATTGCGACCGATTCTTCGTCTTTGACGGTAATTGAGGCGATTTATGAGGGCCTTGTCCGTTTAGACGCTCAAGGCGAACCTTACCCTGGCGCAGCCGAAAGATGGGAGTCCAACAGTAATTTCACACAGTTTACATTCTATCTGCGGCAAGACGCGCGCTGGTCGGAAAAAGATGAAAACGGCGACATTATCCCTGTGACGGCTCATGACTTTGTTTACGCTTTACAACGTGCGGTGAATCCCGCCACGGGCTCCCAGACATGTGATGCGCTGTACTGCATCGAGAATGCGCAGCAGATTCACACGGGCGATCTGCCGGTGGAGTCTCTTGGCGTTCGGGCTCTTGACGACTATACCCTCGTTATTACGCTGGAATATTCTTATGAAGAATTCCCAAAACTGACTGCCAGTGCACCGTTTATGCCCTGCAACAAAGCATTCTTTGAAAGCACTTCTGGCAAATATGGTCTTGAAACCGAAACGGTGCTGAGCAACGGTCCCTTTAAGCTGCGTAACCGTTACGCATGGGAGCATGATAAAGAGTTAACGCTGGCCCGGTCCTCCTCTTATACGGGAGAGAAAGATGTCATCCCTTCCACGATAGAATTTACTATGGGGGAGGAGGCCGACGTTAGCGATCCCATTGCAGCTCTTTCCGACGGTGTGGTGGATGCTATCGCTATCCCCGCTTCCTTGGCCGCACAGGCGGAGGAAAAAGGATTTTCTACCGTCTCCTTTGAAGACACCACATGGGGACTGCTTTTTAACACAGCTGCATCTTACGATGGGGCCGTCAACGTGATGTCGTCGGAACAGATACGCGGCATTTTTGTCCAAACGCTGCCTCGTGCCGCTCTTTTAGAACATATTCCTGCAAGCTGTTCCCCTGCAAACGATATTATTCCTCCTTTAACCACCTATCTGGGTCAAAATTACCGCGAACTTGCCGGCTCTGATTTTTATGTCGCCCAAGATGATTCCGTCGCCGCAAACCTATCCTCGGCTCTGGCGCAAATTGGCAGCGACATGCCGGTAATTAACGTATTGTGCCCAGACGATCCCGATGTAAAGCTGATGGTTAACGAAATGCTTACGGCGTGGTATGAAAAATTGGGATACTATTTCAATATGGAACCATTGTCCGAAAGCGAACTTTTTTCTCGCGTTCAAAACGGCAGCTACCAGTTAGCTCTTTATCCATTACATCCCAGCGCTGATGGGCCGGAAGAAATCCTCTCTATGTTCTGTTCTGGCAATAGTCAAAATTTCTCCGGCCTTGCCGATGCACAGTACGACGCTTTTTTGGATAGCGCTAAAAATGCACAAGACAGTATTGGATTAGAGAGTTTAAAAGCTGCGGAACAATATTTAAATCAGCGGTTTATTTTCTATCCCATTTATTATCAAAAAAGCTATTATGCCTGTAATAAAGGAGTTTCAGGTATTTTATTCCGTCCTTACGGCGCCGCGCCAGACTTTATCTTTGCCGGTAAAATTGATTGAACATAAAAATTTTTGATAGTTTTATTTTTTCTTTACCGTTAAAAAAGAAGAACGCTGGATTAAAAATCTGGCGTTTTTCTTTTTTTAATTACTTTTGTTTTTAAATAATTTGGATGGTTAAATCAAATAATTTTTGGCATAATTTTTTTTAAAAAAATTTTTTAATTACCATAAAAAGTATAAAAATCATATTGACAATTTTTTATTTCTGCGTTAAAATTTGTTTCGTTCCGAACAATTTTAGAAGTATTATAATCCTTTTTAACAAAGGAGGGAGAAAAATTTTCATGGAAAAAGATTGTGGGTTGTGGATCAACATCCTGTCCCATAAGTTAAAAAAACGAATGAATGCAAAGGTGCAGTCTTTAGGGCTGACGGCAGTACAAAGCCACGTTCTGCACTACATCCTTGTAAAATATGAAGAGGGTCCCGTATTTCAACGGGACGTAGAGAACGCTTTCGGCTTAAGCCGTTCCACAGCTACTGGTATTTTACAGCTAATGGAAAAAAATGGGCTCATCCAGAGGGAGACTGTAGCTATGGACGCCCGCCTTAAAAGCCTGATTCCTACAGAAAAAGCCTCTTGTCTGGACGCACAGATAGGCGAGTCCATGCGTCAGACGGAACAGTGTCTCACACGCGGCCTTTCAAAGGCTCAGCTTGCCCTATTTCTGGAGACTGCGGCTCATATGTCCGCGAATCTGGAATCCGAAATTACAGACAGCTATCCCCATTCGTCTGTAGGATAACCAAATTATGATACGCCGTGTCTATACACCGGTTATATCAAGTTTCGAGGAGGAATGTCTCATATGATAAAGCAGCTTGCTCGCAGTATACGCGAGTACAAAAAGCCAGCCATTCTCACGCCGTTGCTTGTTACGGTAGAGGTCATTTTGGAATGTATTATCCCTTTTATTATTGCCAATCTCGTCAATGAAATGCAGGCCGGATGCGATATTAGCGTCATTGTCAACTACGGCATCCAGCTGGTGGTAATGGCCGTGTTGTCACTGATTTTCGGCGTGGCGGCCGGAAATACGTGCGCCACTGCTTCTACGGGATTTGCGCGCAACCTACGCCACGATATGTTCTATCGTATTCAGGATTATTCCTTTGAAAACATTGACAAATTTTCGGTATCGAGCCTTGTCACTCGTATGACTACCGACGTAGTCAACCTTCAAATGTCCTTTATGATGATTATCCGTGTAGCCATCCGCGGCCCGCTGATGTTGATTTTTTCGTTTATTATGGGCTTTGCAATGGGCGGGCGTCTGGCCATGATCTTTCTTGTCACTATCCCTCTTTTGAGTATCGGACTTATCCTAGTGATTCGCAAGGCCACTCCGATTTTCCGGCGTGTATTTCGTAAATATGACGCTCTCAATGATTCCGTTCAGGAAAATGTACAGGCTATGCGTGTGGTAAAAAGCTATGTGCGTGAGGGATATGAGAAAAAGAAATTTGCCGCAGCGGCCGAGGACGTCTGCAAAGACTTTACCCTTGCTGAACGCATCATGGCTGTTAACAATCCTTTGATGCAGATCTGTGTTTATGCCGGTATGGTATTTGTACTATCGTTTGGATCTTACATGGTTATTACCAGCCGCGGCGCTGAAATCGCTGTTGGACAGATGTCCTCCATTCTTACTTACAGCTTCCAGATTCTTATGAGTCTTATGACTGTTTCGATGGTATTTGTAATGATCACCATGTCCATCGAATCAGCGGAGCGCATTGTGGAAGTCCTTTCGGAGAAAAGTCATCTTGTCAGCCCTGAAAATGCTATCACCGAGGTAAAGGATGGCTCCATCGATTTTGAGAATGTCAGTTTTAAATATTCTGAAAAAGCTGAGCGTATGGCGCTCACGAATGTAAACGTCCACATCCGCTCCGGCGAGGTAATCGGTATTTTGGGCGGAACCGGATCGTCTAAATCCACTTTGGTACAGCTCATTCCCCGTTTGTATGACGTTACCGAGGGGTGTGTGAAAGTAGGCGGTGAAGATGTTCGTAAATACGATTTGGACAGTCTTCGCAATAATGTAGCCGTGGTGCTGCAAAAGAATGTGCTTTTCAGCGGTACCATCAAAGATAACCTTCGCTGGGGAAATCCAAACGCCACTGACGATGAGATGCTGGAGGCTTGCAAGCTGGCACAGGCGGACGAGTTTATTCCGCAGTTCCCGGATAAATACGACACTTGGATCGAGCAAGGCGGTGCGAACGTCTCTGGCGGGCAGAAACAGCGCCTGTGCATCGCACGTGCGCTGCTGAAAAATCCCAAAGTGCTCATTCTCGACGACTCTACCAGCGCTGTCGATACGCGCACTGACGCCCTAATCCGCGAAGGATTCCGCAAATTTATTCCCGAAACCACAAAAATCATCATTGCTCAGCGTGTAGCTTCGGTGCAGGATGCTGACCGCATCATCGTAATGGACGGCGGACGCATCAGCGCTATTGGTACCCACGAAGAGCTGCTGAAAAATAACGAGATCTATAAAGAGATCTACACAACTCAAAATAAGGCAGGTGATCAAGATGGCGAATAATAAAACCACCGCAAAAGCGGCACCCTCCGCTCCTTCTACTACACCCCGCGGACAGCGTGCCCCAAAAGGTGTATTGCGCCGGCTGCTGCGCCTTTTATTTGAATTTTATCCCGTTTTGCTGCCGGTTACGCTGATTTGTATCCTGTTCAATGCGGTTATCAGTTCTATTCCCTCTATATTCATGCAAAATATTATTCAAATTGTAGACGATACCTATAAAAGCGGTGATTGGAATTCCGTTTCTGGTAAAGTTCTCACCCTTGTCGTCATTTTAATCGGCTTATATGTTTTAAGCTTGGCCGCAGGCATAGCTTACACGCAGGCAATGGCCGTCATCACCCAAGGCTCACTGAAAAAACTGCGTGAAAAAATGTTTAGCCATATGCAGGATCTTCCTATTAAATATTTTGATACCCACGGTCATGGCGATATCATGAGCTACTACACGAATGATGTCGATACTTTGCGTCAGATGATTAGCCAAAGCTTGCCGCAGATACTCATTTCTGGCATAACACTATTTATAGTATTCTGCATTATGATGTATTATAGTGCTATTCTAGGAATTATCGTAGTAGTAGGCGTCATTTGTATGTTGTTTGCAGCCCGCTTTGTCACCAGCCGTTCCTCCAAATACTTCCTGCGTCAGCAAGTAACTCTGGCAGATGCGGAGGCTTTTATGGAAGAAATGATGACTGGGCAGAAAGTTATCAAAGTTTTCTGTCATGAAGATGCTGCCAAGGCCGACTTTGATAAGGTGAACAATGAAATCTTTTTTAACTCCCGCAACGGTAACCGCTTCGCTAATATTTTGATGCCTCTTTTGAGCAACATCGGAAATGTGATGTACGTTATAATAGCGCTTGTCGGCGGTACCCTGCTGCTGACAGATGTCAATAATATCAGCATTTCCGGCATGGCGTTCAGCATCAGCATTGTAGTTCCGTTTTTGAATATGACGAAACAGTTTGCCGGCGCTGTGGGGCAGGTCTCTAATCAGGTAAATATGGTGATTATGGGTCTTGCCGGTGCGCACCGTATTTTTGCCTTGCTTGATGAGCAACCCGAAACCGACGAAGGGTATGTTACTCTGGTAAACGCTAAAGAGAATGCCGATGGCAGCTTGAGCGAGTGCCAGAATCGTACCAACGTTTGGGCATGGAAACATCGCCATCACGACGGCACCACCACGTATGTACGTCTGCAGGGCGATGTACGCTTCGATGACGTTGACTTCGGTTATACACCAGAAAAAACGGTGCTCCACGACATCTCTCTGTATGCAAAACCCGGACAGAAAGTGGCATTTGTCGGTTCTACAGGCGCAGGAAAGACTACTATTACAAATCTTATCAACCGCTTCTATGATATTGAAGACGGGAAAATACGCTACGACGGCATCAATATCAATAAGATCAAAAAATCCGATCTGCGCCGCAGCTTAGGTATCATTCTACAAGACACAAACCTTTTCACCGGTACAGTCATGGAGAACATCCGCTACGGTAATTTAGACGCCTGCGACGAGGAATGTATCGCTGCTGCTAAGCTTGCCGGTGCCGATGATTTTATCCGCCGCTTGCCGGAGGGATATAATACCATGCTGCGCGGCAATGGCTCCAACCTCAGCCAAGGGCAGAGACAGCTGTTGGCCATCGCGCGTGCGGCTGTTGCGGATCCCCCTGTTATGATTATGGACGAAGCCACCAGCTCTATCGATACGCGTACCGAGGCTATCGTGCAGCGCGGTATGGACGCTTTGATGACCGGACGTACCGTATTTATCATTGCCCACCGCCTCTCCACCGTGCGCAACGCCGATGCCATCATGGTTTTGGATCATGGCCGTATTATTGAGCGCGGTACTCATGAAGATCTTCTGAAGCTCAAAGGGACTTATTACCGGCTATATACCGGTGCTTTGGAGCTTGACTAAAAATAATTATATACAAAAGTTCAGGCGCGCCAAATGGCGCGCCTGATTTTATAGCGGGCAGATATTCCTTGCTCAAAAGAAGTTGATCCTACAGCTCTTTTCCATTTAAAGTATAACGCTAGCCAAACAGGACGGAAAAGCAGACTGTAACGAAATATAAAAACACAAATGAAAACTAAAAAACGGTTATTTTACGGCTACTTCTTCCGCAGCTTTGGCTGCCGATATTTTTTTCATCCATTTTTTGCTTCTCAAACGGAAAAAGCACCAAACACACTTAAGAATCTGATCAATTTTCAGCATACAGTAAATCCAGAACGGGGACCAATGCCAAACCAAACCGGCTAGAGCGCCCAGTGGGATGGAAGCCACCCATAAAAACAAAATATCCCCCGCCATAAGGAATTTTGTATCCCCGCCGGCACGCAGCACGCCTTTGGTAAGAATGGAATTCATTGCTTGGAAAATAATGATAAAGCTGATAGAGTCCATCAAAGACCAGCTGATTTCTTTGGCTTGCTGGGAAACTTGATAGTAGTTTATGATAGGACCTCTGATTAAAAGGATGACGCATGCAGCTATACAGCCCAACAAGGCGCCAAGAAGCAGGAAAGTATACCCCTGTCTTTGCGCTTTATCATATTCTCCTCGTCCCATCGTATGGCCGGTGATGATCCCGCTGGCGTTAGAAATTCCCTGTGTCAGAACAGAACTGAGCTGCTGTACTACCATTGTGACAGAGTTCGCGGCCACAAACGTGTCTCCGATTCTTCCCATAATCATCGCGACAGAATTGTTTCCAAAAGCTAATAATCCGTCGCTGATCAATACGGGAATGCTGATGCGCAGATATTCTGAGGTAAGATCTCGGCAGGGAAGGAATAGATGATGGAGCCGATAGGCAATTCGGGAATCTTTCCAAAAGAAAAATCCGCAGATAAAAAACAATTCAAAGATTCTCGCAATCAACGTACCGAGAGCCGCACCGGCAATCTCCATGCGAGGCGCTCCTAAATTTCCGAATATAAAAACCCAGTTGAAAAAGACATTGATAAAAAACGCCATGATGGAACTGAGCAAAGGAATCTTTACCTCTCCCACACTACGCAAAATAATGGTGCAGGTTAAAGACAAGCCCATACAATAATAGGTAGGCAGAATCCACTGTAAATAGGAAACACCATATGTAACCGTTTCCGGATTGGTGGTATAGAATTTCATAATCGTTGCGGGAAAAAAAAGAGTGGCAAGAAAGAAAACTGTGGCAAAAGCCAATACAATACGGAGCATGATGGTAACAGCCTTTCGCAGGCTGTTTTTATCCTGCATTCCCCAGAAACGCGCCGTTAATACCGACGCACCCATTCCGATTCCCATGCAAAATATTTGAAAAAGATTGATGAACTGACTTGCCTGAGAAGAAGCGGAAAGCTGGGCGTCTCCCATACTGCTGAGCATAATGGTGTCCATCAAATTGATTCCGACCGTAATAAGCTGTTGAATGGATACAGGAATTGCAATTTTTAAGATAGTAAAATAAAACTCTTTATCCCCCAAATAGTTTCTTACATTACTTCGCATCATTTTTTAACCCTTTCCCCTGAAATATCGTACTGCAGATGTAGATTCAGAGCCACAGCATAAAAACGGGGTATGCTGAAATGCAAACCACCTCCCATGCATAGCCCGGTGATTCTTTCATAAAAACACGGCGCCTTTACGGTCAAAACGCTTCTTTTGAAATAAATATTTTAAAGCGATTGTACATATTTATAAAAAATACAAAAAAAGTCGTAACATTTTTATTATATCAGAATATCGTCGATTGTTCAAAGCATTATCTCTATATTTTTCTTTTAATAGAAACGCTCTGTTAAAAAATCATTTTAAGCGTAAAACAAAATCATATGCCTATAAAAATATACAGCTAGGTCACACATACTTAAAAACGGTAAGAACCCATTAAACGCCGCTTTGCGGTACAACCATCTGGCTAAAACAATAGGAACCACCAGCGGAGCCAGCAGTTCCTTCGACTAGAATTACTTATTTTCGGTTAAAAATTCCGTGTCTAAAAATATTTTTGACCCGGTAGCGCCCCTTTGCCCTTGATATTTTCCGCAATAGGGATGCAATGCGACGTTATCCATCCGCGCAAAAACAAGCTGTCCTATCCTTCTTCCAGCTTTCAGTTCAATCGCACAGCGGTTGGCATTATACAGTTCAAGTGTAATTTCTCCCCGAAATCCCGGATCCACCCATCCAGCATTTTGGATAAACAGTCCCATCCTTCCCAGCGAGCTTCTCCCCTCCACAAAAGCTGTTAAATCATTCGGCAGAGCTATGTATTCTATTGTTGTGGCCAAAACGAACTGGTTTGGCATGAGAATATACGTATCACTGGTAATCGTTTTATACGCAATTTTTTCCTCTAAATTTAGGATGCTGGAAGAAGAATCCTCCACGATACTGAAGGTATTACCCAAACGGATATCCACGCTGGCCGGTTGGATTTGGCATTCTTCTAAAGGCTCAATGATTAAAGATTTTTCATTGAGCATTTTTAGTAATGTCTTATCTGACAATATCATAATTATATCTCTTCCCCCAAAAACAAATTTTACCTGCTGCACCAAAAATGAAAAATCTGATTTTTTAAAATCGGCATTTGGGCAGGAATGGACATTTTAGATTCCGTTTCCCACACCAAAGACGCTGAAACGAAATAAGTCCGAATGCAATTTGCATTCGGACTTATTCTGAAAGGAGCGAACGATTTTAGATGCCACTTTTGACGCACGCATCTATTTTGAAACAAAAGAAAAGAGTCCAAACACAAATCGCGTTCAGACTCAGTCTGGTGGAGGAGGATGGATTCGGACCATCGAAGCCGGACGGCAACAGATTTACAGTCTGCCCCCTTTGACCACTCGGGAACTCCTCCATGTTAATATATCTGAAAAGCATCATGCTCTATCAGCTTGTGGAGCTGGTGAACGGACTTGAACCCCTGACCTGCTGATTACAAATCAGCTGCTCTACCAACTGAGCTACACCAGCGTTTCTTTTACGCCGTGCTCCTGACGCTAGATAAATATATCATGTTTTTTTTCTTTTGTCAATACAAAACCTTAAAAAAGTTTTGTTTTTTTTAATTATGAAAGCAATTCCTTTTTAATGTGACAAAAACTGAAATACTTATTCCTTTATAAGGGTATTTTCTTTTAATCAAAATTTCAAAATACTACAAGCTAATTTTTTCTTTTTCTATTGCCAAAATAAGAAAAAAGAGGTAAAATATATTCTATAAAATTGTGCATATAAACCGAATATTTTCACTTCGGAAATATGATACAAGCTGGGGCGCTTCTCTCCTTTTAATTAGGATTGGGCGCCTGATTTCAGGAAAAGGAGAATTGCACTTATGCTGTATCCTCAAATGAGCGAAAGCCGCACCGTCGTCAGTCTTGACGGCATTTGGAATTTTAAACTGGATAACGGAAGCGGTTTCGACGAAAAATGGCCAGAAAAAAAATTGACAGACGCACGGCCCATGCCGGTGCCGTGCTCCTATAATGATGTGGCGCAGGATCCCCAGATCCGCGATCATATCGGCTGGGTATTTTACCAGCGTGATTTTTATATTACCAATCAAATGCTGATGAGCCGTTTGATGCTGCGGTTTGGCTCTGTAACACATACGGCCAGAATCTATCTCAACGGTAAACTTTTATGTGAGCACAAAGGCGGTTTTCTTCCCTTTGAGGTACGACTTAACGGTTTTGCCCGGGCAGGAAGCAACTTGCTGACTGTCGCTGTGGACAACCGCGTTGATTACACCACCCTGCCTGTGGGCCGCCTTGTCACCGAAACGTATCCTAAAATCGGCGAAGTTACCAGCGACTATCCCAATTTTGACTTCTATAATTATGCTGGGATTATGCGCCCTGTGCAGATCTACGCCACTCCCCACGATTATATTGAAGACATCTCCATCCAGCCCTCCCTTGACGGCGAAATTCATTATCAGATCCGGTGCAGCGGCGAGGGAAAAATGCTTGTTTTCGCCCAGGATGCGGATGGCCGGATCGTCGCTTGGGGTGACGATGAAAAACTGAAAATTGATTCTCCTATTTTATGGGAACCCTCCAATCCTTACCTCTACACTCTTACCGTCACCTTTGGGGACGACATTTACCGTCAAACGTTCGGTATCCGCACCGTAGAGGTTCAAAACGGAAAATTCTTGCTCAATGGCAAACCTTTCTACTTTAAAGGCTTCGGCAAGCATGAAGACAGCCCCGTCCACGGCCGCGGCTTCGACAACGCCTTTAATGTCAACGACGTCAATCTTCTCAAATGGATCGGTGCGAATTCCTTCCGTACCAGCCATTATCCTTATTCGGAAGAAATGATGATGCTGTGCGACCGCACCGGGATCGTTGTCATCGACGAAGTACCGGCCGTCGGCCTGCATACAGGCTTCACTGCTACCGGCCTGCTGGGCGGCACTCCCAACGGTACATGGGCACAGATGCAGACAGCAGAACATCATCAGGAAGTAATCCGCCAGATGATCGATCGCGATAAAAACCATCCCTGCGTGGTAATGTGGTCTATGGCAAACGAACCGGCCAGCGAAGAAGAAGGCGCCGCCGAATATTTCCAGCCGCTGGTGGAACTAGCTCACGACTGCGATTTGCAGCATCGCCCTGTTACCATCGTACAGTACGGCGGTGCAACGCCCCAAACTTCGAAAGTCTCCGATTTTATCGACGTACTCTGTCTCAACCGCTACTACGGCTGGTACACACAGGAGGCCCGCCTTGATTTGGCACAGGTCATGCTGGAGGATGAGCTGGAGCACTGGACCGAAAAGTATCCGGACAAACCCATTATCTTTACTGAGTACGGTGCTGACACTATTAGCGGGATGCATGATGTTATTCCCACACTGTTTAGTGAGGAGTACCAGGAGAAGATGCTCGAAATGTACCATCAGGTATTCGACCACTTCCCCACTGTCTGCGGCGAACAGGTATGGAACTTTGCAGACTTTGCCACTGCCGAGAATATTCGTCGGGTACAGGGTAACAAAAAAGGGATATTTACCCGCGAGCGCAAACCGAAAAAGGCTGCTTTCTCGCTGAAAGAAAGATGGGAAAATATACCCGATTTCGACTACAAGAAATAACTAAAAGCTTTATAACTTTATAATACTGCCCCGCCGGCTTTTGCCGGCGGGGATTTTTTGTTCCTTCTAAGCAAATTTCCCGTTGTCTTTCTTCGTTCGAGAGGATGGGAGACGAACTATCTCGGCTGGGAAAAGTTTAAAAAATGGTTTCGTGCCAGATATACTCTATCCTCCGCTTCTGAAATGCAAAGTCGCTCGGTTGACTCAAAAAAAATGGGGAATAGTATGGAAGAGAACCATCCGGAAACATCCGGGACAGTCAAACAGAAAGGAAGCTTTTGTTATGTATTTGGAAATTGAAAAGGTCACCGGCCGCGAAATCATTGACTCTCGCGGCAATCCTACCGTGGAGGCCGAAGTCATCCTGACAGACGGATCTATCGGCCGCGGCGCATCCCCCAGCGGCGCCTCTACGGGCGAATTTGAGGCGCTTGAGCTAAGGGACGCAGATACATCCCGCTATGGGGGAAAAGGCGTCTTAAAAGCCGTCGAAAACATCAACACCGTTCTTTGCAGCGCGCTGCGCGGCTGCAATGCCGCCGATGTGTATGCTGTGGATCAATCGATGCTGCGGGCCGACGGCACAAAGGATAAATCGAATTTGGGAGCAAACGCTATCCTTGCCGTCTCTATCGCCAGTGCAAAGGCCGCGGCAAACGCGCTGCACCTGCCGCTGTATCGTTTTCTTGGCGGCGTAAACGGCACACGGCTGCCGGTACCGATGATGAATATTCTCAACGGCGGCGCCCATGCAGCGAACACGGTGGATGTGCAGGAATTTATGATTATGCCTGCGGGGGCTCCCACCTTTCGCGAAGGGCTGCGCTGGTGTACGGAGGTATTTCACGCTTTGGCTGCTCTGCTGAAAGCGAAGGGACTTACCACCTCGGTAGGAGACGAGGGCGGCTTCGCGCCGAATCTTGCCAGTGACGAGGAAGCAATCGAGTATATTTTGCAGGCTGTTGAAAAAGCCGGCTACACACCCGGTAAGGATTTTGTGCTGGCCATGGACGCCGCTGCCAGCGAATGGAAGGGCGCTAAAAAAGGGGAGTATATCCTGCCTAAATGCGGGAAGAAATTTTCCTCTCAGGAACTTGTAGAGCATTGGAAGCAGCTTTGTGAGAAGTATCCTATCTACTCTATAGAAGATGGACTCGATGAGGAGGATTGGGACGGCTGGCAGCTTTTGACGAAAGAACTGGGCAAAACGGTACAACTGGTCGGGGACGATTTATTTGTAACGAATACGCAGCGCTTGAAACAAGGGATCGCGCTGGGCTGCGGGAACTCCATCCTCATTAAGCTCAATCAGATAGGTTCCGTTTCCGAGACGATGGAGGCCATCCAGATGGCGCACCGCGCCGGATATACGGCTATCGCTTCTCATCGCTCCGGCGAGACAGAGGACGCTACCATCGCGGATCTTGCCGTGGCTATGAATACCTGCCAGATCAAAACAGGCGCGCCAAGCCGCAGCGAGAGAGTCGCCAAGTACAATCAGCTTTTGCGCATCGAGGAAGAGCTAGGTGCATCCGCCGTGTATCCGGGTTTTCAGGCATTCCATGTCTCCCGTTAATTGGCGGCTCTTGCCCCCAAACCCCTAGGCAGGGACTGCGCGTCCCTGCACCCGCGCCGGGCCGCAGTCCCGGACCTTCTTTCTCAACGATTTTTGCAGGGAGAGAAATAAAATAGCCGGGAGGCTGGATTTTACTCCAGACTCCCGGCTTTTTTATGGAGAAAACAGAAGGGATAGACTTTTCTTTAGGCAAGATCCTTCTCGATCTCGCAGCCACAGGCAAACGGACCCGAAAGCGGATTGATTTCCCGCTGTGCGCCAAAGTAATCGCGGTTGAAGAGGATCGGGGAACCGTCCGGAGCTTCAAACTTCTGCTCCGGCTCAAACGCTTCGCCGAGGGTATCGGTGTGGATCATGAGCGTCTCGAACTTCGGCAGGAAATCATAGAGGTTCGTCTTAAGATACCACTTGCCGTCCTTCTCCTCCAGCGCCAGCGTAACCTTGTGCTCGGTATCCACCTTGCAGTTCTCCTCCGCGGTGCAGGGCTGGGCGCCGTTGAAATAGACATTGCCGCCGGTATAGACGGGCAGGTGAGAATAATACAGCTTGCGGTAGCTGCGATCTTTGGAGGTCTTGAGACTGAACTGGCTGAAATACTGCTCGCCGGTTGGATAGCCGTCGTACGGCTTCGTGCCGCAGACGAACTGGTACTTATCGGGCGAGTAACAGTCGATGGACTGTGCATAGGCAATCAGGTCATCACGAATTTCCTGCTGCACAAAGATATTGTTGTAGAAACGCGCATCGCCGTGCAGAATCGTCATAAACCCGGCTACCTCCGTACGGTGAGGCATATGGTACGGCGTATAGCGCACGGAGTCAAGCGCGTCGTCCCCGGCGTTGTTCGTGCCCATACCGACCCATGTGAAGGAGCCGGCGATCAGGTTGTGGACGAATGCAAGACCCTGGGTACTCAGGCGGCCTGCACAGTTGGAGAGCAGAAGGTTGTTGTCGATAAGCGTCGGGCCATGGGATACCTCCACGAAAATGTCCTCCGCAAGGGCGAGGTTGTTGGCAATCTCGGTTCCCTTAGGCGGCACGTTGTCGTGGAAGAGGTTCTGGGTGACACGGGTGCCCTGTGCCTGCCAGTCGAGCCAAAGGCCGCGGGTGCAGTGGTGGAAATGATTGCGGCGGATAATCACGTCAATAGCCGCATGCATCTTGATACCGCCGATCTCTGCGCCGGCGAGATCCTGCTTGTTGTTGATATGGTGGATGTGGTTGTCCTCGATGAGGGAGAACACACCGCCCAGATGGCCCACGATGCCGGTCTGGCCGCAGTCGTGAATATGGCAGCGGCGGACGATGTGCGGGCCGATATTCTCCTTCGTCCAGCCCTCTACCTGCGCTTGACAGATGGCGTCGCGCTCCGTTTGCGTGCCGTCTTTGGTGTAGCGGGTGGTCCACTTATTCTCGTTGTTCGGCTGCAGATACTTGCCCAGCGAAATGCCGGAGCACTTCGAATCGGAGATCTCGCAGTCCTCGATGATCCAGCCCTTTGACCAGTGGGGGCCTACCATGCCCTCCTGATACGCGGTGGGAGGAGCCCATGTGGTAGCCGCCTGCTTTACGGTAAATCCGGAGAGCGTGATGTATCCTACGCCCGTCTTGTCCGGATAGAAGCAGTTGCGGCGCACATTGATCTCCACATTTTCCTCGTTAGGATTTACCCCGTGGAAATTGGCATAGATAACGGTGAAATCGCCGTCTTGCTCGGTGTACCATTTATAGACGGTGAAATCCGGATCCCAAGAGCCACGGTACACCGTTGGGTTGAGCACACCGTCGAGCGTAAAAGTTTCGTACATGGATTTGCCGTTGAGATACACCTCGCCGGTATGTACAGGATCCGGCGAATTGTACCAGTCGCCGACGATCACGGTGGTGTAGGGGTTATAAGCGCCGAACAGCCCGTTGGGAATCCGTGCGCACCACACGTCGCCCTGATAATTCGTCCAATTTTTTACAGGCTCTGCGCCGGTAATCACAGCCTTAAGAGGTTCTTCGGAGCGGTAGACGATCCGCGCGTCTTCGGCGCCGCCATTTTTGGGGTTGACCCACTCGCGGTAAACGCCCGGGGCAACGATCACCTCGTCGCCCGCCCGCGCAATGTTCGCCGCGTCGGTAATCGTTTGAAACGGCTTTTCTTTCGATCCGTCTCCGTTTCTGGCCGCATTGGCCGATACATAATAAATCATTTCGGCAATTCTCCTTCCCGCAGTTCCGGTCAAGCGCATAAAAGAGGATTTTTCCCAGCGCTTTCTTGACTTATACCGGATGTTGATAATATAATTATACCGTAGGATTTTGGTAAAAAAAATAATTATACCGCCCATAAACCGTACGATTCCGCCACAACAAGGAGGGTCACAGATCGCCATGGATTCTATTAAAATGGATTTGGACAGCCGTCTGAAAGAGACGATCAACTTTCAGAGCGAAATGCTGCACTATGGGCTTTATACTTCAGGATATAAGCGCATTTTTCAGGCCGATATTCCTTGGCATTGGCACGATGAATTTGAATTTGGCTATATTACCGGCGGCAGCGTCGCCTATCGCACCAGCCGCCGTACCATCACGCTGCATAAGGGCGATGGTATTTTCATCAATTCCGGGGTACTCCACTATCTGCACCCGCTCGAGCCCTTTTCGGACGCCCGCTTGCAGACGCAGTTTTTTGACCGCACCTTCCTCGCCGACGCCCCCGGAAGCCTTTTAGACATCCGTTATATCACACCCGTACAGGAGGCGCGCCTGCTCGACGCCATTCCCTTCTATCGCGCTGATCCTGAGAGCCGCCGCTTTCTGGAGCGCATGCAGGAAGGCGTGCGCCTTTGCATGGATAAGGGCGATTTTTTTGAGCTGCGTTTGCGCAGCCTCTTTTCTGAATTGTGGGAGACCATCTACCGCCGCGCTATGGAAAGCCGCAACAGCGCCGGGGGAATCCGCGATTATATGGAGGACGGCCGCATCAAGCAGATGATCCTCTATATTCAGGAGCACTTTGCGGAGAAATTGACGGTGGCCTCGATTGCAGCGAGCATCCCCGTCAGTGAGAGGGAGTGTTACCGCCTGTTTCAAAACAGCATCGGCGTTACGCCGGTGGAGTATTTGCTTTCGGTGCGGCTGCAAAACGCCCGTATGATGCTGATGAATACGCGAAAAACCGTTCTAGACATCGCCATGGAGACAGGCTTTGGCAGCAGCAGCTACTTTGGACGGGTCTTTTTCCGCAATTATCACCTTACGCCGGTGCAATATCGCAAACTCAGCCGCCAAAAGGCGGTGCGGTAACCGCTCTTTGTGTCCCAACTGAACTCACAGATACTGCCCAAAAACAAGAAATCATCTTTACACAAACTTTAAAAACGGGGTGTTTTTCTATGGATAACCCATGCAAAAATGCACAGCGCTTTACGGGCTTTGCGGATATTTATGAACAGGCGCGGCCTTCCCTGCCACCGCAGGCTGTGGAATTTGTCTGCCGCTATTTAGGGCACAAGCCGGAGCTGGTGGTGGATTTGGGCTGTGGGACAGGACTTTCTACCCTTGCATGGAAGCAAACCGCCGGCAGCATTGTCGGCATTGAACCGAGCGAGGATATGCTCGCCGTAGCGCGCGGTAAAGCGTGCGATAATGTGCGGTTTTGCAGGGGAACCGGCGACAGCACTGGTCTTTCTGACGAATGCGCCGACGCCGTCATCTGCTCGCAGTCGTTTCACTGGATGGAGCCTTTCTCCACGCTGCGAGAAGTATCGCGCATTTTAAAGCCCGGCGGCGTTTTCGCTACCGTTGACTGCGACTGGCCGCCCACCGCCGATTGGCGCGCCGAAAAAGCCTATGACGATCTTTACCGCGCCGTGCGCAGGCTGGAGTCGGAGCTGCCCGATGTGCGTGAAAGTTTCGTGCGGTATGAAAAATCGAAACATTTATCGAATATGCGAGAGAGCGGCTATTTTCGCTATTGCCGCGAGCTTGTATTTTTCCACACGGAAGAGGGTTGCGCCCAAAGGCTCATCCGCCTTTTGCTCAGTCAAGGCAGTTTGCAGACTATCCTCAAAAAACATCCCGGCCTGCTGGACGACGATTTAGCCGCTTTTTGCAACACAATACAAGAGATCGCCGGAGAAACAACGTTCCCCATCGGGTTCTGTTACCGTATGCGTTTGGGAATAAAATAAAAGGGACGCTTTGCGTCCCTTTTTCTTTTACAGACTTTTTAGGAAACTTTCACTGCAGCCCGGCCGCCTTTTGCCAACCCATCCCCAACATCCCTTTTATGTTTGTCTTTAGGGAACAACCGGCAGGCCAGAAAGCCAGCGGCGTACCATATCGAGAGCCGACGATGAAGCGTAAATACGCTGATAATCGCGCCCCCGCGGCCGTGTACCGCCCGGCAGGCAGCGCACATATGTCTTTTCACCGTCGCACAGAGCGATATAAATAAGCCCCACCGGCTTTTCCGGCGTTCCGCCACCCGGACCGGCGATACCCGTAATTCCAATGCCAAGGTCGCTGCCGGCTTCACGGCGGATCCCTTCGGCCATAGCCCGGGCAACCGGCTCGCTCACGGCGCCATACTCGGCAAGCATTTCTTCCGGCACACCCAGCACCTTCGTCTTAATCCGATTGGCATACGTCACGGCGCCCATTTCGAACACATCCGACGAACCGGGAATATCGGTAATCCGCTTGGCCAGCAGGCCGCCTGTACACGACTCCGCTGTGGCCAGCTTCAGTCCCCGTGCGGCAAGCTGCGCCACTACAAGCTCTTCTAGGCTCTCCTGCTGCGTGCTGTACACCGCGTCACCCAGCCGCTCTTTTATTTTCTCTACCAAAGGGCGGCACATCTGCTCCGCCTGCTTCTGTGTAGAAGCCTTCGCCGTCACGCGCACGAACATCTCGCACCGCTTGGCATATGTGGCGGCGGTGGGATTGGCACCTTCGGTCAGATCCGAAATCATCTCCGCTACTTTTGACTCTCCAATTCCAAATACATGGATATTTTCCGAAACAATTACCGCATTCTCCAGACCCAGCAGGTATGGCACGCCGTAATCGTGCAGCATGGGCACAAGCTCAGAGGGCGGACCTGGGAACATCATCACAATTTTTCCCGCATCCGTCCGAAAAGCACAGCCCGGCGCCGTGCCGACGTTGTTTTTCAGCGCCGTGCAGCCTTCCGGCAGGTAGGCTTGTTTCCGCTCCGACGCCGGCATCTCACGGCCGCCCATAAATTCTTCGATGCGTCGGAAGCTTTCTTCGTGAAATACAAGCTTTTTCCCGGCGGCCTTTGCGATGATCTCCTTCGTCAGATCATCTCCTGTGGGGCCGAGACCGCCGGTGGTGATTACAAGATCGCTGCGGGAGAGCGCCTGGGAGATGGTGAATTCGAGACGCTCGGGGTTATCGCCCACCGTACCGGTAAACAGAAGATTGATTCCCAGACGGGAAAGCTCCCGGGCAATCAGGGTAGTATCCGTATTCACCGTACCGCCCAGAAGCAATTCCGTTCCGACCGAAATAATTTCCGCGTTCATAAAGAAATGCCTCCTTCCTATGTCAGATTTGCCGGGCGCCCCAGCCAATTTTTGTCAACTTTAAGTTTTCCAGACACTCCTCCACTAGTGCATCCACATCCAGCAGGGACTCCGCTTCCTCCAGCACACGCAAATCCGGGCGCGTGCGGGGATGTTTGGGAGTGAATACCGTGCAGCAGTCTTCATAAGGCTGGATCGAAATATCAAACGTATCTATTTTTCTGGAAAGCGCTACAATCTCGGCCTTATCCATCCCAATAAGAGGGCGGAAAACCGGCATCGACGCGGCCGCATCCGTACAGGCGATGGCCTGTATCGTCTGGCTGGCCACCTGCCCGAGACTCTCACCTGTGACGAGGGCTGCGCACTCTTCCCTGCGCGCGATGATCTGGGCGATGCGCATCATAAACCGGCGCATGATTAAGGTGAACAGATCCTCCGGACATTTGTCGCGGATCTCTTCCTGGATATGCGTAAAGGGTACGGTAAACATCGTCATTCGGCCGGCATATTCCGCCACACGCTCCAAAAGGCTGACTACCTTCTGCTCGGCGCGCTCACTGGTGTAGGGAGGGCTGGCAAAATGGATCGCCGTAAGCTCTACGCCGCGTTTGGCGATGCTCCAAGCCGCCACAGGGCTGTCGATGCCGCCGCTGATGAGCACAGCCGCGCGCCCGCCCGTGCCTACTGGAATTCCGCCCGCGCCGGGGATGACACCGCCGCGCACATAAGCCGCAAAATCGCGCACCTCTACCGTGATCTCCAGATCCGGGTGGTGGACGTCTACGCGCAGGTGCGGAAATTTTTTCAGCAGATATCCCCCAAGCTGCGCGGAAATTTCCGGCGACTTGAGCGGAAACGTTTTATCCGAGCGCTTGCTCTCCACCTTAAAGGTGTGGATCTCCTCCAGCTGGGGCGCAAGGTATTCGGCAGCCGTTTCCAAAATGCTGTCCATCGTCTTTTCACACTCGCACGCTCTGGAAAAGGTGATGACGCCAAAAATTTTTTTGACGGCTTCTACGGCCTCGTCCATATCAATGTCGTCCTGCTGGGGCACAATGTAAACGGTAGACTGCGCGATACGCACCTCAAATTTTCCGATGCGGGCCATGCGCCGCTTAATATTTTTCATTAAAACATGCTCAAATGTACTGCGATTAAGCCCCTTGAGCACCATTTCTCCCAGCTTAAGCAGGATAATTTCTCTCATCTTCTAACCTCCGTTCTACACTCACCTTTTCGCCAGCGACGCCATCCCCTGCGCCAGAGCGGTAAGCAGAGCGTGCACGTCGTCTTGTGTATTTTCTCGCGAAAAACTCACTCTGATGGCAGAATCGATCCGTACTTTGGCAAGCCCCATTGCCTCGAGCACATGGCTCGGTCTCGCTTTCGAGCAGGCCGAACCGCTCGAGACGTAAATCCCCTTAGCGGCAAGGAAATGCAGCATTGTCTCCGAACGCACCGTGCCGGCCGAAAAGTTCAGCACATATTCCAGCGCGTCCTCCGGGGAATTGATCTGCACATCGGGAATCTGCGCAAGCCCCTCCCGGCACAGCCGGCACAGGGCGGCAATCTTTTCCCGCTGAGCGGCAGGCTCCGGCAGCACACGCACCGCTTCGCCAAACGCCGCGATCAAAGGCGTAGACTGGGTACCGGGGCGCAGGTTCTTCTCCTGACCGCCGCCGAAAACGCGCGCCGGGATATGGCACGTCTTTGCCTGATACAGCGCGCCAATTCCCTTAGGCCCATGAATTTTATGGGCGCTGATTGTCACCAAATCGGCCCCCAGACGCTGGGGCTTTACAGGAATTTTCCCGAACGCCTGCACCGCGTCCACATGCAGCAGCGCCGGAGCCTTTGCGCGGGCGATAGCCCGTGCTGCCGCTTCTACGGGAAGGATCGTCCCCACCTCGTTGTTGACAAACATCATCGTCACCAAAACGGTGCGGCTGTCGATAGCCTGCTCCACCTGTTCCGGCTGGATGTGTCCCTCCTTAACCGGCTTTAGATATATGACCTCGAATCCCTCTTTCTCCAACCGGCGCACCGGCTCCAGCACGGAAGGATG
>CALWIX010000015.1 GCA_944380825.1 uncultured Clostridia bacterium
CGTGCATCAGCCGGTGATCTTTGGTGTGGCATGGCTTTGCGAACTGCTTTTCACACGGTAATCTATTCCGTATAAGGAGGAACTATTTTGGATTTTGTAAAAGAGCTTTCCCTCCAGTTTTCTTTAAAAGACTGGCAGGTAGAAAAAGTGATAGAACTTATTGACGAGGGAAACACCATCCCCTTTATCGCACGGTACCGCAAGGAAGCCCACGGTTCGCTCGACGATCAGACGCTGCGCGCCTTGGCTGAGCGGCTGGAGTACCTGCGCGGGCTGGAAAAGCGGCGGGGAGAAGTATCTGCCCTCATCGAAGAGGCCGGCGCGATGACGCCGGAGATCGCAGAGGCTTTGTCCTGCGCTGTAACGCTTGCCGAAATCGAGGACATCTACCGCCCGTTTCGGCCCAAACGAAAGACGCGCGGCTCTGCGGCGCGGCAGAAAGGGCTGGAGCCTTTGGCCGCCAAACTTCTGCTTCAGCTCAAAAACTCCCCCACGCCCGAGCAGCTGGCCGCTGCCTTCGTCGATCCGGAGAAAGGCGTTTTATCGGCGCAGGACGCCGTGCAGGGCGCTATGGACATTATCGCCGAAGATCTTTCCGACGACGCTTCCATCCGTAAGCGGCTGCGCTCTTTTGCGGCAGCGCAGGGCGTTTTGACGGCAAAAGGTGCCGATCCGGAGAAGGAATCCGTCTACGAACAATACTACCATTTCAGCCAGCCGGCGGCAAAAATTACGCCCCACCGCGTACTGGCTATCGACCGCGGTGAGCGGGAGGGCTTTCTGAAAGTTTCGCTGGAAGTGGACCGCGAAAGCGGCATGCGCTTGGTAGAGTCCGCCTGCGTGCGCGAAGGATCTCCCTGCACACAGGCTGTACGGGATGCGGCACAGGATGCTTACACGAGGCTCATTTTTCCCTCCATTGAGAGGGAAATCCGCTCTTCCCTTTCCGAAACAGCCGCAGAACAGGCGATCCGCGTGTTCGCCGTAAATCTGCGCCAGCTTTTGCTGCAGCCTCCCGTCAAGGGGCGCGTCGCGATGGGGCTTGACCCGGGCTACCGCACCGGATGCAAGGTAGCTGTGGTGGATCCTACCGGCCGTGTGCTGGACACCGGCGTAATCTATCCCACACACTCCCAAGCCAAGGCGGAAGAATCGGCCCGCATTTTAAAAAATATGATTGTTAAGCACGGCGTCGAAATTATCGCTATCGGCAACGGAACGGCTTCGCGCGAAACGGAACAATTTACGGCTAAGGTGCTGTCGGAGCTGCAAGGCCAAGCGGCCTACGCCATCGTCAGCGAAGCGGGCGCGTCGGTCTATTCCGCTTCCAAACTGGCGGCGCAGGAGTTTCCCGATTTTGATTTGACGCTGCGCAGCGCCATCTCTATCGCCCGCAGACTGCAAGATCCCCTCTCGGAGCTGGTAAAAATTGATCCGAAGGCTATCGGCGTGGGCCAGTATCAACACGATATGCCTCAAAAGCGGCTTACCGAGGCCCTTGACGGCGTGGTGGAGGACTGCGTCAACGCGGTGGGCGTGGATTTGAATACGGCATCCGCACCGCTGCTGGAGAAGATAGCGGGGGTATCGCCTTCCGTAGCCAAGAATATTGTGGCCTATCGGGAAGAAAACGGCGCCTTCCGTTCCCGCGCCGATTTGAAAAAGGTGCCGAAACTGGGGCCCAAGGCTTTTGAGCAGTGCGCCGGATTTTTGCGTGTGGCGGAAAGCGCCGATATTTTGGATAATACGGCCGTGCACCCGGAATCATATGCGGCGGCACGGGGGCTGCTGCGGCTGTGCGGTTTTGACGAAGAGGATGTGCGGGGCGGGCGTATCGGCGCGCTGCGCGAGAGGGTGGCCTGTTTCGGCGAGGAAAAAGCCGCTAGGGAGCTGGGAATCGGCGTGCCGACGCTGCGCGATATGGAGACAGAACTTCTCCGCCCCGGCCGCGACCCCCGCGATGAGCTGCCGCCTCCTGTGCTGCGCACCGACGTGCTGGAGATGAAGGATCTTACGCCCGGCATGGAGCTGACCGGTACGGTGCGCAATGTAATCGATTTTGGAGCCTTCGTTGATATTGGCGTCCATCAGGACGGGCTGGTGCATATTTCACAGATCTGCTCGCGGTTTATCCGCCACCCATCAGAGGTACTGAAAGTGGGCGACGTGGTGCGCGTGTGGGTGCTTTCGGTCGATATGCCCAAAAAGCGCATTGCGCTGACGATGAAAGACCCGCACGGCGGAAAGGAGAAAGCTATATGAAAAAATCAAAAAATAGAAAGCTCTGGATTGCACTGCTGGGCGCGCTGTTGGCCGCGCTGCTCTTTACCGTACCGGCTTGGGCGGCAGAAACAGAAGCAGACTTTCAAATAGACGGATCGACGCTTGTAAAATACAGCGGCAACGCCACTCATATTCAAATTCCAGAGGGTGTCACATCCATTGCGGACGGCGCCTTTTCCGGCCATACCTCGCTGAGCGCCGTTTCTATCCCGGAGGGAGTCGTCTCCATCGGTCAAAACGCTTTCTACCGCTGCGCGAACCTGCGCATTGTCAATATGCCGCAGAGTTTGGAAAATATCGGCGCACAGGCATTTGCCGGATGCGGTAAGCTTTTGGATATTTCGATTCCCGACAAAGTTTCGGAAATTTCTGCCGGCACTTTTTCGGGGTGCAGCTCGCTGCGCACCGTCTCAGGCGGGGCGGGCGTGACGAAAATCGGCGCGCAGGCGTTCTGGGGATGCTCGTCGCTGAGCGTTTTCTCCATTCCTGACGGTGTAACCGAACTGGGCGAAAGCGCGTTTTCCGGCTGTGCATCGCTGCAGTCAGCCGTAGTGCCGCAGGGAGTGACGAGTCTGCCGGCTCGATTATTCCAGTCCTGTACGCAGCTGCGGGATGTCTCATTGCCGCAGGGGCTTGTATCGATTGGAGCTTCTGCCTTTGACGGGTGTGCATCGCTCGTTTCGATAAATCTTCCCGAAACCGTAACCGAGTTGGGCGAGGGTGTGTTCTCCGGCTGCAGCGCACTTCTATCCGTTACTCTGCCGCAAGGTGTAAAGAAAATTCCGGCACGTACTTTCTCTTACTGTTCCTCTTTGCAGGAATTTACTTTTCCTGCAGGCGTGACGGAAATTGGCGCCGACGCGTTCCAGTCGTGCCGATCGCTTCTATCCATCAAGACTCCTACGCTGCTTCAATCGATCGGCGAGCGGGCATTTGAAAACTGCGCTTCGCTGCGCGATGTAACAATTTATGGGGATACTCCTGTTTTTTCGGCACGCCTTTTTGCGGGCTGCGTTTCGCTGGAAACGGTCCGCTTTGCCTGTAATACGGCGTTTATCCCGCAGGAATGCTTTGCGGGCTGTTCGTCGCTTTCTTCCGTTACACTGCCGGAAAAATTGTACAGCATCTATGATGGTACGTTTGATGGATGCGCTTCTCTGGGGGAGTTGTATCTTCCTGAAACGGTAAATTACATTCTCTGCTCCTTCCCCGATGGAATTGTGCTGTCAGGGGCGCAGGGGTCTTATGCCTATCATTTTGCTAATCAGCGAAACATCCCGTTTCTTGTGCAGCAGGCCCCGGCTTCCCCCACTGCTCCTGTGCAAAGCGATACTTATATTGCGCTGGATACACAGTGGCGGCGCATGGCTCCGGGCAGCATTTACGATATTGCCGTCACCTCTCAGGGACTCGACGGTAAGGAGATAGCTGTGAAATCCTCCCGCGATGGAATCGCACAGGTTTCGCCGCTGGGAAACGGCCGCTACCGTGTGACGTCTTTGCAGGAAGGAACGGCATACATTATCTTCGAGGTGCGTGAGGGAGATATTGTCTGCGGCCATATTTCGGCACGTATTGAGGTTACCGAAGGCGTGCCGGCTGCAGGGGAACGCGGCAATAATATTACTTATTTTTCTTAAGCAGAAAGGCATCGCTGCGTCCGTGAAAAAGATATTTTCCGTTACTGATTGAGGGCACCCTTTTGTGATGATTGATTATATTGAAAAAGCCCGGAGGATCGCTCTGGGCCGCAAATAAAGGAGGATTTTAACAATGGCAGAAGTAACACTGGGTAAAACCGGCATCACGGTCAACAAAAACGGTTTCGGCGCGCTGCCGGTACAGAGAGTATCGAAGGAGGAAGCCGCGCATCTATTGCGCCGTGCATTCGATTGTGGGATTACCTTTTTTGACACTGCCCACAGCTACACCGACAGCGAGGAAAAAATTGGCCTTGCGCTGAGCGATGTGCGCGACAAGCTCTTTCTCGCCACCAAAACACCTGCGAGCAACGCAGAAGGATTTTGGCAGGATTTGGAATTGAGCCTTTCACGCATGAAAACGGATCACGTGGATATTTATCAGTTCCACAACCCGTCGTTCTGCCCGAAACCTGGGGACGGAACCGGACTGTATGAGGCGGCTCTGGAGGCTAAAAAACAGGGGAAAATCCGGTTTATCGGAATTACAAACCACCGGCTCGCCATCGCGCAGGAGGCGATTGCATCCGGATTATACGACACGCTTCAGTTCCCGTTCTCTTATCTTGCTTCGGAGCAAGATATTGAGCTTGTGCGCCTTTGCAAAGAAAAAAATATGGGATTCATCGCTATGAAGGCTCTTTCGGGCGGACTTATCACCAATTCGGCTGCCGCTTATGCGTATCTTTCTCAGTTCGATAATGTGCTGCCGATTTGGGGAATCCAGCGCGAAAGCGAACTGGATGAATTTTTATCTTATGTAGACAATCCTCCTACTCTTACTCCCGAACTACAAGCCGTGATTGATAAAGATCGCACGGAACTTGCCGGCGATTTCTGCCGTGGCTGCGGTTATTGCCTGCCGTGCCCTGCCGGGATTGATATTCCCAACTGTGCGCGTATGTCGCTGCTCATCCGCCGTTCCCCGATGGCGCCGCACCTTTCCAAAGAATCGCAGGAGAAAATGGCCCGCATTGACAACTGCATCCACTGCAACCACTGCGTCAACCACTGCCCCTATGGTTTGAATACTCCTGAACTGCTGCGCCGCAACTACGAGGACTACAAAACCTTTCTTTCCTAATTGTTAAAACGGGTAAAAGAGGGCTTGGGGAAAATTCCCCAAGCCCTCTTTTCCGTCTCAAAAACTGCACAGGCAGTCATCTGGCATCTATGCTCCAAACCATAACAGCTCACGGAGTGCTATGGACTGCGTTACGGTACATCCTTGCGTTTGAGCTTTCCTTCGATAAGGGTAGGATTCGTTTCGTAAGCTTTAATCTTCTCGTTCAGCCTGTCGAGCGATTTCTGCATCGAGGCCATATGCTGCTGCAGCCGCTGCCGCTGGTCGATTAAAATCTGCTTGCGTGCTTCTCGGGTAGAATCGCCTTGTTGGAACAATGTAACATATTCTACCAGCGCTTCAATCTGTACGCCTGCCTGCTGCATACATTTCATCAGCTCGATCCATTGGCACGATACCTCATCGTAGTTACGGATTCCGCCGCTTGTGCGGGGAACAGGCGGAATAAGCCCTATGCGTTCATAATAACGCAGCGTGTCAGGTGTAATGTTGTATTTTTCACTTACCTGCGTAATGGTCATTTTCGTTTTCCCCTTCACTTTCGATACTTTTTGCCGCCGAATAATATAGAGAAAGGACACGCTTGCGTTTTTATAGGCGTGTCCTTTATCGTTAGTAAAGATTAGGTGAAAGCCGCAATTTCCTCTAAACGCGGTCTGTCTAGAATCTCGATACCCCCGCGAAACAGCCGCACTATTCCTTCATTTTGAAAATACCGCAGCATCCGCGTAACAACCTCACGTGCGGATCCCATATGCTTCGCTATAGTTTCCTGCGTCATTTTCAGCCTATCGCTTTCCTCAATAGACGACTGCTCCAGCAGAAAAATCGCAAGACGTTTATCGAAACTCATAAATAGAATTTGTTCTACTGTCCACATCACTTCGGAGAACTGCGACGCCATTAGCTGGTTCGCATAATCTGCCACAGCCAGCGATGTTTTAGAAAGCTCCTTCCAAAGCAAAGGCGGAATTAGAAATACGACAGTATCCTCCTGAGCCTCAATATTGACTTCAAAGGTAATATTATGCAGAACACACGACGCCGAAAATAAGCATACATCCCGCTCAAACGACCGGTACAGCGTGACCTCTTTCCCTGACTGCGAGACTAAAAAAGTGCGCACTTGACCGCTGCGCAGCACCATAACCCCTAAACATTCGCGCCCTTGATGCAGAAGTTCCCCTTTCCGGTAACTCCTGCGCGTTACAGCCGCAGCGAGCTTCTCCTGGGCATGTTTGTCGAGACTGCTCCAAAAAGGCAGAGCGTCTTTTAAAAATGTAAGATCGTCCTGCAATACTGCCATACTCCCCCTCCTTTTAAGTAGAATAAAAACGCGCAAAATCTGTCCGGCTATGGACAGTATCCAACCGGACAGACTTTATCGTTAATTTTTCTCGAGATTTTTGAGTTTTTCCAGCTCGCTTTTGTCCACACGGATCTGGCCGTCTTTCAGCAGACGCACCTGTTTTACATTAAAAATCTGGGGAGCAGCATCCGGAGCTTTCTCCAGTCGGACTTTGAGCATTCCGGTGAGCAGATTTTGATCAATCACAACACCCTTGCCCTCCGGTGTCATTACTACGGCATTGACCTTCGGAGTACTGCGCAGAAGATCCAGATACGCTTCCTGCTCATATTTTAAGCAGCACATCAGCCGGCCGCAGGTGCCCGAAATTTTTACCGGATTGAGCGACAGCCCCTGCTCCTTGGCCATTTTAATCGATACCGGCTGGAATCCGCCTAAAAATGACGAGCAGCAAAACGGCCTGCCGCAGATTCCCAGCCCGCCAATCATTTTCGCTTCATCACGCACGCCTATCTGACGAAGCTCTATCCGGGTACGGAATACCGACGCGAGATCCTTGACAAGCTCACGGAAATCCACACGGCCGTCCGCCGTGAAATAAAACAAGATCTTGTTGTTATCGAAGGTATATTCCACATCGACAAGCTTCATCTCTAATTTATGAGCTTCTATCTTTTTGCTGCATATTTCAAATGCCGATTTCTCTCGAATACGATTTTCCGCCACACGTTTTAAATCTTCCTCATTCGCCGGACGGATCATCTTTTTCAGGGGCTGCACAATTTTATCTTCCGGAACATCACAGTTCTCCATGGCAACCTCTCCGCATTCCACGCCGCGGGAAGTCTCCACAATTACCATGTCTCCTTTTTTCAATACAGTGCCATCCGGATCAAAATAATACACCTTACCGATATTTTTAAACCGGACGCCTATTACTTCGGCCATTTCAGCCCTCCTTATCTAAAAAATGGAGTAAAATGCAAAAGAGCTCCGCTTCATCGTCCTACCGTCTGGCGGAGCTTCGCGCAGTAAGCCGTTACCAATAAGGCAGCGTTGGCGTTGCGCTCTATATTTTCTCTTGCGTGAATCGTTTCCTCCACAAGAGCCATGAGTTTTTCACGTGTTAAAACAGCAGCCAGCGACTGCGCAGCATCCCTTTCTGCCAGCGTGGCGCCTCCTGCACGAATGACGCAGGCATCGCGAAACAGCAAAAGCAAGCGATCCAGCACTGTGCGCAGCATATCTTTATCTTTTATAAGGGGAGCCGTGACTGCCAAAATTTCCATTTCATCCGCTGCCAAGAGAGTGCGGGTAATTTTTAAAGCATATTCTACGGCACCTTCCATGCGGCTGTCACCAAGCGCTTCAAGCATACGTCCGATATTACCGCCCCACTCTTTCGCAGCAGCCAAGGCTCGCGCAGGCTCTAGCTGCGGCATTTGGGCAAGGACGGCCTTGGCAGCCTCTTGTTGTGAAACGGGAGCCAGCGTGAATATCTGTGCTCGAGATCGGACGGTAGGGAGCAGTGACAGAGCCGATTCACAGGTAAGAATAAAAATGGCATAGGCAGGAGGCTCTTCCAGAATTTTGAGCAAAGCGTTCTGTGCTTGGGGCGACATGGTTTGCGCCTGGAATAAAAGATAGACCTTATGAGGCGCTTCGTTGGGACGGATGTAAGCATCGGTGCGCAAAAAACGGATTACGTCTACATGAAACGATCGGGCGGCCGTTCCACCACTGGCCGTATAAATGTCGGGATGCGAGCCAGCCTTCGCTTTTACACAGCCGGAACACAAACCGCACGGCCGCTCAGCTCCCCCACAGACGGCAGCCTGCGCCAAAAGTCGGGCAAGCGTGCGTTTTCCTGTACCGGCAGGGCCCTCTAAAATCACGGCGTGGGGGAACCGTCCCTCGTCAAAGGCGAGGGACAGGCGGCGTTTCGTTTCCTCATTCCCCACGAAATCACAAAACAGCATCCGCGTCAGACCTTTTCAAAGCGATCCACATTCAAAACAAAAATGGTGGAACCGCCTACTGTGACCTGAACCGGGAACGAAGAATACATTCCCACATCCATTGTTGTGGTGCTGGGAACGATCTGCGTGCGGCGGCTGCTGTGTTTTGCGATGATCTCAATGACTGCATCTACCTTTTCATCGGCGACGCCGCAGATGAAGGTTGTATTGCCCGCCATCAGGAATCCTCCGGTTGTTGCGAGCTTTGTTACGGAAAAGCCCTGTTTTGTCAAAGCGGAAGAAACGGCGCTGCTGTCGTCGTTGCTGACAATGGCAAGAACTAATTTCATACAGGATCCCTCCAACTGAAATAAAATGAATACCGCCACGCTTTTTTCAATATAGCATAACCGTATGTTAACATTTTAGCACTTTTGCGGAAAAAAAGCCATACCTGATTAAAAACTTGATCGCTTCCGACGTAATTTTTTCTCCCGGCATGATCACCGGCACTCCCGGCGGACAGGGACAAGCCGCCTGCGCCGCGATCCGGCCGGCCGCCTTAGCAAGAGGAATCTCCTCGCTCGGTCCCAAAACGGCCTGCCGCGGGGGCACGACCGTTTGCGGGCGGCACGGCGGCAGAAGACCTTCGTGCTCGATGGGTTTCCCGCACGGAAGGGCGCGGATCGCTTCCTCCACCCGGGCAAAGTCTTCCTTTGTATGAAAGGGTGTGGCGATCAATACCAAATACGCTTGATCCGCATATTCCGGCTCTACGCCATGCTGCCGCAGCAGCGCCGCGCCCTGTTCGCCGCTCAGGCCTATGCTGGCCATATCGAGCGAGATCCGTGTGGGATCGCACATGCCATGGGGCATCAAAATACCGCGCCGCTGTGCCATTTCCCGAATACGCGCCACACGCTGCTCGAGCTGAGGATAAGCATCCGCTGCATGGCTTTCCAGCCACTCCCTCGCCCAGTCGAGCGAAGCCATCACAAGATAGGAAGGACTTGTGGAGCCAAACAGTGCCATCGCTTCTTTCGCGCCCTGAACAAACCGCTCATCGGCAATATTCAGCCACGCCCCGCCCGTAAGCACCGGAAGCGTTTTATGTGCCGAGCACGCCGTCATCGACGCGCCCAGTGAGATGGGATGTATATCTTTTGACAGAAATTTCAGATGCGCTCCATGGGCGTTATCCACCAAAAGCGGAACATTGTACTTTTTACACACCCGCGCAATAGATGGTATATCGGCTATAACACCATAGTAATCGGGGCTGGTAAGATAAACAGCTCGGGCGTCCTGCGTTTGGATGAGGGCAGCTTCCACATCCTCAGGATAAATCCGTCCGGGAAGACCGGGACCTGCGTCGCCGCGCGGATAAACCCACACCGGCTCCAACCCCAAAAGAGCCATGGTGTTGACCGCGCTGCGGTGGATCACTCTTCCGCTGACGATTTTTCCTCCGTTTGGCGCCGCTAGGCGCAGCATCGCTTGAATGCACAATGTGCATCCTCCCGCAGAAATCAGTGTCCGCGGCACACCAAACAGGCGCGCCGCCGCCTGTTCGGCCTGTAAAATGGGACCGCTTGCTTCATAAAGACTGTCTGTATCGGGCAGTTCCGTAAAATCGAGGGAAAAAATCCATGAGGGAAGCGCTCTCCCTGCGTGTCCCGGCGTATGAAACGGTGCATATTCTTTTTTTTGATACTCCAATAGCGCCTGATAAAGCGACATCCTTCTGTCCTCCTTTTTCATTAAGAAAGGTGCGCAGCTCACTGCGGCTTTGACAGGAACTCTCCTCCCGTTTCTACAAAGCAAGGCTGCGCACCCTTTGATCCCACTGCCCAAACAGAAAGCGAATCTGCCTGCATTCGACAAAAATCACCACAATAAGATAGCAAGACTACCTCTGTTGCTGAGCCGATTGAGCATGGAGACGTATATTATACATTTGAATCTTCGACATAGGAAGAACCTGCTTCCACCATCCGGCGGGCAGTTTCTGCATTCTGGTAGACGGTCTGTCTGAGTTCATCGATACTGGAAAACTTCTTTTCGGGACGGATAAATCCTACCAGCTCTACCGGAATCGCCCGGCCGTAGAGATTGCCGCCATAATCGAGAATCCACGTTTCGGAAAGGACGTGATCCGAACCAACCGTCGGTTTTACCCCAATGTTCGTCACGCCACAGTATTCACGATCATCCACATGGACAACACTTGCATAAACGCCAAAGCGCGGAAGGATAAATTCTTCCGGGATGCGTTGATTGATGGTCGGCATTCCCAGTTCGCGGCCCAGCTGCCGCCCATGCTCTACAGGAAACGTGTACCCGAAACGACGGCCGAGGAGCTTGGCTGCCTCGTCCACTTTGCCCTGGGCAATCAGCGACCGTATTCTTGTAGAACTCACCGGCAATCCATCCACATCCACTTCCGGCACAATGATCGTTTCGATTCCGCGTGCCGCACATAAGCGCCTGAGTTCCTCGCTGCCGGCTTTGCCTCCCGCGCCAAAATGGAAATTAAACCCGCAGCATACCCGCTGGGCATGAAACATACCGTCTAGAATCTTTGCTACAAAATCCTCCGCACAGACGCTGCGCACCTGGGCAAAATCCGGCATATAGACCTGTTCAATCCCGATTTTCTCCAGCAAATGAAGCTTCTCGTGATTTGTCATCAACCGAAGCGCGCCTTTCCCTTTTAAATCAGAGAGCGGGCTGGCGCTGAAGGTAAACACAGTGGGGGAAAGGCCTAAATCGTGCCCTGCAACAGCGCGATAGATTACTTTTTGATGACCAATATGCAGGCCGTCAAAGCAACCCAGCGCCACCGCCGTAGGCGCGTCGCTCTCTTTTATCGTATGGAAAACCAGCATCCGCTTGTCTCCTCCTGTTTTTCTGGAATATCATTCTCGGCTCTCCGGGAACAGCCGTAGCACGCGAAGCTCGCCTGCCGGGAGATCCACACGACCCAGTCCTAAAAAACGGCCGTCTGGAGAATAAACACAAAACTGCATGCCGTCGGCAAGAGACGCCGGGACGCCCAGTCTCTGCAAGCTCAGGCCTCCGCCGTTGGAAAACCGCACCGCCTGTGCTGCGCTGATATACACTCGCCGCCTGGACTGAAACAGCTTGTCCACCGAAACCATCCGCGCGGCCAATTCCTCCTTTGAAAGCTGACGTGCCGCTTCCAGAGGGATCGCATCGCCAATAGAAAATCCGGCCGCTTTCGTGCGGCGCAAGGCACTCATAACACCTAGCGAACCGCAAGCCTCCCCCAGATCCGCACACAAGGTGCGGATATACGTCCCCTTCGAGCATGCCACAAAGATCCGTCCTTCCTGACGTTCTTCGTCAAAATCCAGCAGCCCGATGCGTTCGATAACGACGGGACGTTTTTCCCGCTCTACGACAAGGCCCTGCCGCGCCAGCTCATATAATCGTTTGCCGTCTTTATGCACGGCGGAGTACATCGGCGGCGTCTGCCAAATTTGTCCCGTAAATGCCGGAAGCTTTTCCTCAAGCGCTGCGCGCGTTACGCGCACCTCGCTTTGAGCCGTTATGCTGCCTGTAACATCCTCTGTATCCGTCGAGAACCCAAACCGCAGCGACGCTTCATATTCCTTGCCGCTGTCGTCTAAGAGCGGCTCCGCCCGCGTGGCGCTGCCCAGCAAAAGCGGCAGCACGCCGGTGGCCATCGGATC
>CALWIX010000016.1 GCA_944380825.1 uncultured Clostridia bacterium
CACGCCGGTGGCCATCGGATCCAGCGTTCCGGTGTGGCCAATTTTTCTTTGCCCGCAGGCACGCCGCATGACGGCGACCACATCGAAAGAAGTGAATCCCTGCGGTTTATCAATTACAATTACGCCATCCAAAAAAGCCCCGCCCTTCTTATGGAAGCCTTAACTGCGCTCGGATTACTTCCAGCATCTGCTTTTTTGCCTCTTCCAGAGAAGCATCAAACGCACAGCCTGCCGCTCCGCGGTGGCCGCCTCCGCCAAAATGGGCACAGATCGCCGCTGCGTCAATAGGCGGCTGCGTGCGCAGAGAAACTTTGTAGCCGCCGTCTAATCTCTGGCGGAAGGTAACGCCCACCAGTACACCCTCAATCTGACGCGGAATTGCCGAAAGACCGTCTAAATCACTTTCAAGAGCACCCGTTTCTTCAATCATACGGCAGCTAATTTCCATCATGGCGATACGGCCGTCATCGAAAAACTCCATAGAATCCATCACCCGGCGCTCCATTTCGATGCGCGCTCTACTTTTTGTATCGAACATCACCCGGTTGATTTCAGCCGCGTCAGCTCCTTTTTCCATCAGAAACGCAGCGGTACGGTAGGTGGCGGGAGTCGCGTTGGGATAACGGAGACAGCCTGTATCGGTGGTGAGTCCTGTATAGAGGCTGTTGGCAATGGCAGAATCGATCTCCACTCCCAACAGCTGTATAAGCTTCGGCAAAATTTCACATGTTGCAGCCGCGGCACTATCTACATATTCAAATGCAGAAAAGGAAACGTGAGAACCATGATGGTCGATCGCTAAATGGATCTTTCCCTCGTAAACGGTTTCCAGCCTGCCAAGAAGCTTGCTGTCCGCTACATCGACAGATACGATAAACTGCGGCTCGAACTGTTCGGGGACAACGCCCGTGTAAAGAAACCGATAGCGAGCTCCCATTTCATCCGAACATTCACAACGGGCATGTTTCCCCATTTTTTGCAGCGCCCGGCATAACCCGGAGGCCGCCCCAAGGGTATCGCCGTCTGGATATTGGTGACTAAGGATCACAATATAATCCGCTTTTTTCAGCATAGCGGCGCATTCTTCGAGCGTTACGGTCATGGAATCCACATCCTTTCAAATCAACGATTTAAATCGTTGAGAATTTTGGAAATATTGGCGCCATACTCGATGGAATCGGTTGCTTTAAATGTCAGCGCAGGAACGTGGCGCAGGCTTAGTCTGCTGCCAAGCTCGTGGCGGATAAATCCTGCCGCAGACTTGAGCCCCTGCACGGCCGTTTTCGCTTGTTCCATTCCCCCCATTGCACTAATATATACGGTGCAGTAGGAAAGATCGCGCGAAACTTCTACGCGCACGATGCTGATAAGCCCCTGTACTCTCGGATCTTTCAGCTCGCGTAAAATTGCGGTCAATTCCCTCATAATGTCTTCTGTTGTGCGATCTATTTTATGACTGGGCATTTTAAACAGCCCTCCTTCTTTTTCAATGCTAACCGCAAGGCTAATTTTTGACTCATTTCACGCCTGCTCCCCCAACCGGCAGACGAGACTGCAGCCGCCGGACGTATCTGCATCCCCTTCTTAGAAAAACGGGGATGAGCGGCCGCCATCGCTCCGTCACCGCCGAAATTTGGGAAACTGCGTGACAACGAAAGGGAGCCGGGGACACAGAGGTTCCCGGCTCAATAAGGGTTAGTCGCGGTATTCTTCCATGATAAAAGCTTCCAGAATATCCCCAACTTTAATGTCGTTGAAACGCTCCAAACCGATACCACAGTCGAAGCCCTCAGCAACCTCTTTCACATCATCCTTAAAACGGCGCAGAGACGAAATCTTATCCTCTGTGATTACGATACCATCGCGCACCACACGGATCTGGGAGGCTCTTGTCACCTTTCCGTTCTGTACGTGCGCGCCGGCTATGGTGCCTACATTGGAAATCTTGTAAACCTCTCTCACTTCTGCACGGCCAAGAGCAACCTCACGAACCTTCGGCGCGAGCATACCCTTCATAGCCGCTTCGATTTCTTCAATGCAGTCGTAAATCACACGATAGAGGCGAACATCTACACCGTCGCGCTTTGCATTTTCTTCTGCTACCGGATCGGGCCGCACATTAAATCCAACGATAATCGCATTAGACGCATTTGCAAGCATCACGTCAGACTCGTTGATGGCACCCACGCCGCCATGAATTACATTGATGCGCACTTCCGAATTGGACAGCTTCTCCAACGATTGACGCACCGCTTCCACAGAGCCCTGCACATCCGCTTTGACAATAATTTGGAGCGTCTTCATATCGCCAAGCTGCATCTGATCAAACAGGTTCTCCAGCGTAACTTTCGTCTGGGCGTTAAACTGCTCCTCTTTCTGTGCGCTGCGGCGCTGTTCGACGAGTTCACGGGCAAGACGCTCATCCGAAACAACATTGAAAATATCGCCGCCGACCGGCACATCGTCTAATCCCGTAATCTCCACCGGCACAGAGGGACCCGCGCTCTCTGCACGCTGGCCGCGGTCGTCCATCATCGCACGCACGCGCCCTACACAGGAGCCCGCAACAATAATGTCTCCCACATGCAGCGTACCGTTTTGCACCAGCATCGTAGCAATCGGGCCGCGTCCTTTATCCAGACGCGCCTCGATCACCGTTCCCTTTGCGGCGCGATCCGGGTTGGCTTTGAGCTCTTTCATATCGGCAACCAAAATGATCATTTCGAGCAGATCATTGAGACCTTGCTTCGTCTTGGCAGAAACGGGGATGCACGGCGTATCGCCGCCCCACTCTTCCGGTACAATCTCATATTCTGTCAGCTGCTGCTTTACAAGATCCGGGTTGGCAGCCGGCTTATCCATCTTGTTAATGGCTACAATAATCGACACACCCGCCGCTTTTGCGTGATTGATGGCTTCTACGGTCTGCGGCATGATGCCGTCGTCGGCCGCCACAACAAGTACGGCGATATCCGTTACCTGTGCGCCGCGGGCACGCATCGTAGTAAATGCAGCGTGGCCGGGTGTATCCAAAAAGGTAACGTCTCTGTCGTTGACTTTCACGCGGTATGCACCGATATGCTGTGTGATGCCGCCCGCTTCGGTCGAGGTGACGTTTGCATGACGGATGGCGTCGAGCAGAGAAGTCTTTCCGTGGTCGACGTGGCCCATAACAACAACTACTGGCGCACGGGGAACAAGGTTGTCATCATCGTCCTCACTGTCATCGATGATACGATCCTCAATGGTAACAACAACCTCTTTCTCCACCTTGGCGTGAAATTCCATTGCCACCAAAGTCGCCGTATCAAAATCGATTACATCGTTAACTGTGGCAAAAACACCCAGCCCCATAAGCTTTTTGATCACTTCGGCCGCCGTTGCCTTCAGCCGCAGGGCAAGTTCTCCCACCGTAATCTCATCCGGTACAGTGATAGTCATTTGTTTCTGCTTGCGCTCTTGGGCTATACGACGCAGGCGCTCGGCCTCGGTCTCTTTACGGGACGTACGGGGTTTGCCTCTGTACTGGCTGCTGCGCTGGGTAAGTTTCTGCTTTTGAACCGTGTTCTCGTTGCGCACCTTTTCCGACGCAAGACGATCGTATTTCTCGTTATACTTCTCAAGTTCCACATTGGAAGAACGCGTATCGACGATCCTACCCTGGGGCTTGCGCACCACGTTGTTGTCTTGCGGCGCTGTCTGCTGCTGTTGTTCCACATGGGCAGCCGCCGTCTGCTGCTGTTTAGCCGGCTGTTGGGAAGGCTGGTGCTTCACCTGGGCGGCCGGGCGGCCCGCGTTGTTATTTGCCGCCGCATTCTGGCTCTGCTGCGCCGGTTTACGTCCGCTTTGCTGTGCGTTTACACGTGCACCTGTGTTAGCATTCGTATTTTGACGGCTGTTATTCTGTCCGCCCTGCCGGCTGCGGCCGCGATCCTGCTGCTGGCGAGTGCCGCCTTGTTTATTTCCATTTTCCCTATTTGTCTGATTCCGCATTGGCCTCTCCTCCTCATTTCGGGAGCCATTCCCATTCTTCGGCGTCTCCGCCGCCTTCTCAGGCTGTGCCTGAGAAGGCTCGGGTTCGGATTTCGGCGCAGCCTCGCTGTGGAGCACAGGTTCAGGCTCGGCGAGAGTATTCTGAGCGAAATATTCGTCGAAGCTTTCTACTTGGCGAGACTGTGTAAAACTCTCAAAAACAACATCCAGCTCTTCTTCGGTGAGCGCCGTCATATATTTTTTGGTGTCACCGCAGTACTTCTGGACAGCGTCGATCACTTCCTTATTCGGGATATTTAAATCCTTCGCTACATCATGGACTCTATATTTTATCATCATGGCACATTCCTCCCTGTCATGGTCTCGTGCGCAAGCTGAAGCATCTTCTGCGCAAATCCAGCGTCAAGCGCTGCTAAAACGCCGACTCGTTTGACCCCAAGCGCCGCTCCGATTCTTTCCATAGGAACAAACAGACGCACCGCCGGCGTTTCTCCCGCCACATTCGCTACGCTGCCAGCTGTTCCCTCAGAAACATCGGAGGAATATAGGATAAGCTTCGCCGTTTTCCCACGCACCGCTTCTTTTACGGCGTCGGCGCCAAGGGAGAGTTTTCCGGCCCGGCGGGCGATTCCCAACAGAGAGAGCAGCTTTTGTGTCGCTTGATCATCCATCCGCGCCTATCTCCTCCTCCATTTTCTGATATACTTCATCCGGAATCTTCACCGGCGCGCCCTGCCCGGAAAAGGCTCGCTCAAACTTTTTGGCTTTGCGTGCCGCTTTGAGGCATTCAATACTGCGGCATACATACACGCCACGCCCCGGCTTGCGGCCGGTTAAATCCAACGACACCGCGCCCTTTTCGAGCACCTTACCGCTTTCGTCTTTGCTGTCTGGCGCTTTTACCACACGCACCAAATCCTTTTTGGGTTTCATTTCCCCACAGCCTGCGCACATACGCATAGGGATCTTTTTCTGCCGCATAAGCACGCCCCTTTCCCGTCCATTTACTTTCATGGCGGCGCCGCACCCTGTCAAAAAGGATACTTTAAAATTGCTTTATTCTTCGGGGGATTCCCCATAAAATCCGCTTTCGGGCTTGATATCGATCTTCCAGCCTGTCAGGCGGGCGGCAAGGCGGGCGTTCTGACCCTTGTTGCCGATGGCGAGAGAGAGCTGGCTGTCCGGCACGGTAACACGGCAGGCACGGCTGCCATCCGGCGCCACTTCTACCGACAGCACATGAGCCGGGGAAAGCGCCGACGCAATAAATTTGGCCGGATCGTCGCTATATTCCACAATATCGATCTTTTCACCGCCAAGCTCATCTACGATGCTGGAAACACGGGCGCCCCGCGCGCCAATACATGCCCCTACAGCATCCACATTCGGATCGTGGCTCGTTACAGCCAACTTTGTACGCGAACCCGCTTCACGAGAAACGGCTTTTATTTCCACTACGCCGTCATAAATCTCGGGCACTTCCGTTTCAAACAGCCGCTTGACAAGATCGGGATGTGTACGGGAAATCATCGCACGGGGACCTTTCTCCGTCTCTTTCACTGACACAACGTACACTTTAATGTGGCTGCCCTCCTTGAGCGATTCATTCCCCACCTGTTCGCTCTTAGGAAGCACCGCTTCGGCTTTGTTGATCCGCAGTGTCGCAGCGCCTGTGCGGGGATCGATTCGTTCCACTACCGCGCTGACAAGTTCTTGATGTTTGCTCTGGAACTCTTGCATCATCTGGCCGCGCTCGCCGTCACGGATCCCCTGACGGATAATGTTACGAGCCGTTTGCGCAGCAATGCGTCCAAATTCTTTCGTATTGAGCGAAATACTTACTTTATCTTCTAATTGTATACCGGGATCCATCTCTCTGGCTTCTTCCATAGAAATTTCTCTTCCCTTATCCGTAACGGTTTCTACCACTGTTTTGCGCAGAAACACTTCAAACTTGCCGGTTTCCGGATCCATATTGATTATGGCGTCTTCATTATTGTAACTGTTCTTACATGCAGTAAGGATCGCTTTTTTGATACGATCTACCATAAAATCAACCGGAATCCCCCGCTCTTTCTCGAGCAATTCCAATGCTTCAAAAACTTCGCTGTTCATTTAAAAATCCTCCACAAAATCGTCTTCCAGCAAACAAACGGACGCCGTTTCCTTTTTAGGAATAGCAGCCACCTGTCCATCTTCCGGATTTTCTAGTGTAATAACGGAATCCTCATACGATTTGAGCACGCCGTCAAGTATGCGTGTTCCGTCCTCCAGCGGACGAATCAGTTTAACAGAAATTTCGGCGCCCAAAAACGCTTGAAAATGCTCCGGACGGGTGAGCTCCCGGTTGATTCCCGGTGAACTGACCTCTAAGCAGTAGTTCTGCTCAATCGGATCCAGTTTATCGAGCGGATCGTTGATAGCGCGGCTCATCGCTTCACAGTCATCGATCCCGACGCCTTCCGGCTTATCAATAAAAATGCGCAGATACCATTGTGCTCCCTCTTTCAGGAACCGTACATCCCAAATTGTAAGGCCCAGTTCCTTGGCGATTGGCTCCGCTAGGCGGCGCACAATCTCCACCGTATTCCCGGATTTTTTTCTGGATGCCATTTCATTCACCTCTAATACAAACAAAAGAGCGGGTCGCCCCACTCTTTCATTCTCAGCCTATTACGCCAGTATTATACCACGTTTCTTCCGTGATTTCAAGCCTAAACTATCCAAACTTCCCGCTTTGGAGCCGCTTTCTGTTGTATATTTTCTAAGACCAGAAGGTGGATCTCTTAGGGTAAAGCGGTGGACACACGATTGACAAAATTGAATATCCTTTCACAGTATGATATAATATCTGCAGAAAGACTCCATACAGGCGGATCTGCCCGACACATCACGCAGGCCTGTTATGTATGCACGGCCGCTTTCGGCCTTAGTCCGATATGAGACGTGTCCGGATGCCGATCCCCTTTTTAAAACCAGCACAGACCAAAAGCTCGGCTCCTCTTCATGATTAGACTACAAAGCCGTTTCGATAAAATGCACATCGGAGGTTTCCCAATATTTCTTAAAGACACGATCCGAATTGCCGTCCAGATTGATTTGATACATCCGGAAAATTACGGAGATATTTTTAGGCTGCCACTGTTCTTCATATGAATATTGATATTTCATACCGATTTTCTGCATCACTGCGCCGCTGCGCGGATTGTTCCTGTCGTGTGTGGCGGTAAGATACGGGATTCCCGACTGACGCACCGACTGTACGACAGCCTGCGCTGCTTCTGTCATCAGTCCTTTGTGCCAAAATTCGTGGCGTAATCCATAGCCGAAATCTCGGCTGTCTGTCGATTTTACCGTTACATATCCGATAGGAACGTTGTCCTCCTTTTGGCAGACAGCATAATTCCAGCCTGTCGCAGCCTTATATGTCTGCAAAAAATGTTCGCGCATAAATTTTCTTGCCTGCTCTATGTTTTCTGCTGGAAACCACGGCAGAAACGTATTCGTTTCCCGATCAGACAAGATTTTATACATCGCCTGATCGTCCTCTTCGACAAATTTCCGTAAGATTAAACGCTGAGTATATAATTGCGGTGTGTTTTCCATCAAATTCTCCCCTTCGCTCTTTTTCATTTTCGCTTCGGTATGGCTTTTATCATACTATAAAACCATACAGGATACAACGATATATCAAATAATCTATCCTAGGAAAAGTCGCTTACCACCTGCTTAAATTTCCTACCCCCGCTGCTCTCAGAGACGATAACCGAAAACAGGGCGGGGATTCGCTTGTGCTCGACGCCAGTGAAATATAATACGGCTGAATTTATGACAAACAAACGGCATTTACGGTGCTCTTGCCATTTATCCACAAACAGCGCGCCGTGGCTTTCCCGCACCAGAAAGGATCAACAATGGATTTAAAAAAGAATGATTTTGTAAATTTGGAAATAACTGGTTACACCTCAGAGGGCAACGGCGTGGGCAATGCCGGGGGATGTGCTGTATTTGTCCCGAGCGCCGCTCGAGGAGATTCGCTGCGAGTGCGTATTGTCAAAACAGGAAAAAACTACGCTTTTGGGCGGCTGGAAGAAATTCTTTCTCCTTCTCCGGCACGCGTTTCCGTCGACTGCCCTGTATTCCGGCAGTGCGGCGGCTGCGTATTCCGCCATATCTCCTATGAGGAGGAGCTTTCTGCCAAACAGGAACGCGTGCGCGCCGCCATTGAGCGCATTGGTGGATTTTCTAATCCTCCGATACAACCCATTATCGGAGCCGAGCAGCCCGCACGCTACCGCAATAAGGCACAGTTTCCTATTGGATGGGATTCCGATGGGCGCCTTGCTCTCGGATTTTTTGCCAGCCGCAGCCATCGAATCGTTCCCTGTGACGATTGTTTGCTTCAGCCTGAACCTTTTACCCGAGCTGCCCGAGCTTTTCTGCGCTGGGCAGAGCTCTCCGGCGACGAGCCCTATGACGAAACTTCCGGAAAAGGACGTCTGCGCCACTTGTACCTGCGTCAGGCCGTCTCTTCAGGAGAAATTATGGTTTGTGTCGTCGTCAATGGCAACGGCGTACACCATGAAGACTTGCTTACACAGATCCTCCGCCGCGAGGTTCCGGAGATGTCGAGTTTGATCATCAACTCCAATCGAGAGAGGACAAACGTCATCCTGGGCCGGAAAAACCGTGTGGTTTGGGGTGCTCCTGCCCTTACGGATACTCTTTGCGGGCTGCAGTTTCAGATTTCTCCTCACGCCTTTTATCAGGTCAACCACGATCAGGCCGAGCGTCTTTACCGACTTGCGGCTCAATACGCCGCTCTTTCCTCAGAGGAAACACTGCTTGACCTATACTGCGGCACCGGTACGATCGGTCTTTCGATGGCTTCGCATGCGAAAAGCCTCATCGGTGTGGAGATCGTGGACGCTGCCGTGAATGACGCCTGCCAGAACGCCGAGCGCAATAACATTGCCAACGCAGAATTTTGGTGTATAGACGCGGGACCGGCTGCTCAGAAGCTTGCCGCACAGCACCGCCGGCCCGATGTGATCGTATTGGATCCACCGAGAAAGGGATGTTCTTCTACTGTACTTGAAAGCATCGTTCAGATGACTCCTTCCCGTATTGTTTACGTTTCCTGCGACCCCGCTACACTTGCCCGAGACCTGAAGATCCTTGCACAATCGGGATATATTCCGCGTGAAATTACTCCCGTAGATATGTTTCCTCGAACGGCACATGTCGAGACGGTTGTCTTGCTTTCCAAGGGAGAAATCGACTCGAAGAAAGTGCGTGTGGAGTTTTCTCTGGAGGACATGGATATGTCCGGGTTCCAGAAGGGTGCGACCTATGAGCAGATCAAAGCGT
>CALWIX010000017.1 GCA_944380825.1 uncultured Clostridia bacterium
TTGCTGCTGCGCTGTTTTTCTCAGGAACCGGAACTGGCGATGAGTCTTCTCGAATACCTGTCCCATACGGTGCGTATGCTGTCGACACAGCTTGACAATATGGCGTTTCTTTCGGCGGATCGCCGCATAGCGCGTATCCTTTTAAGCCTTTCTTCCGGTCGTGAGATACAATCCACCCACGAAGAGATCGGTGATTTAGCCGGGGCCTCGCGCGTGACGGTAAGCAGGATCCTCAGCGATTTTGCGCGCAATGGCTGGATTGACACGCGTTACCGCAAAATCGTCCTTTTAGATCGCGAAGCTCTCACGCACTTTGCGCAAGCGTAGTTTTCATAGATGTTCCTTGCAGGAGAAATCCTGTACCCGCAAGCATAAAACGGCCACTCCCGCAAGGGATTCGGCCGAAAAAGACCAATTCTGGCCGGGAGCGTAGTGCTCCATAATTTTTCTCATAGCATGCGTTTTTTTCTCCGCGTCATTTAAAAGGGAGAGCCGACCCCGTCCCATGACGCACTGGTAGAAAAAGGAGAACTGGCATGCAGCATTGCCGGAAAAAAGCCTGTGAGCCGTGTCCATTTCAAAGCTGACAAGTGTCTGTCTTGGAATGAGATCCAGTTTTCTTCCTTGCACAGCGCTGTGAAAATAGAGGAGGAAGGTATTTTCGTATTTCTCCCAGCCAAAGCTGAGTGGAACAATGTAGGCTTCTGTGCTGTCGACAAGACCGAGTCTGCAACAGTCGCAGCTGTTTACAATCCGGAGAATTTTTTCAAAATCGGTAACTTCTCTATCTTTCCTTCTCATAACGATCTCTCCAAACGTCTCCCAGAAAAATTTTTCCGGGATTTTTGCTTTATGATAACAGAAAGCGAATAGGTTTTCAACACAAAAAGGGAAAGCGGTGGAAAAAAGCAAAGAGGCTGGGGGATACTATGGGAGAAGGGAGGGCTTCCATTGTTTTTTTATCCGAGTTCTAAGGCGGCCGCGCTGTACCGGGTACGGCTGCTGGAAATATTTGCCGCATCCGCATTTTTGGCGGCAATGATGTTGCGCCCAGCCTATAGTGCCGCTTGCACCCTTTTCCTTTTTGTAGCGTATCTCGCTATGGCATGGCTGTACATTCCGGCGCTTTTGAAGAGGTCGTCTTTCACCGCAGAGGAAGGACGTGTAAAATACTGCGCAGGGCTGCTTTTGCGCCGGGAGATCCTTCTGGATCTGGACCAAGTCTATCAAATCACAGAAGTCCGTACGCCGGCGCAAAGAGCGCTGGGACTGACCACAGCCATACTGCGGCCCTGCGGCCCGTCTGTACGCATAAACTGGCTGACAAACGGGCAGGCGGCGGCATTAAAAGAAGAATGGAGGGAAGCTTATGAAAAATAGTGAGATACGCCCTCATCCCTATATTATCTTTGAATCCCTTCCACGTTTCGCAGTGTTCTCGCTGCTTCCGTTTTTACAATCTGTGCTGACAACGCCTCTATGGGGCAGCGCGTGGAGAAGCCTTTTCTGGGCGTTGGTTCCTGTACTTCCTGCCTTAATGCTGTATGCGTCAGTGCGGTATATATGGCAGGATGGAGAAATTTGCCTGCGGCGCGGGATTTTTCTGCGGCGCGATACATTCCTGCGCAGGACGACTGTCTGTGCAGCGCAGGTACCGGATTCTGTGACAGCATTTCTGGTAGGGGCGCGTATATTAAAAATCGCTACTCCTGCAGGCGAGCGGCGGATGATTGTTACAAAAAGCCGCGTTTCATCGGGTATAGATTGGAAGAAATCCAAAACGGTTCCCCCTATCCAGATTTTAGCGGCTGTGGCGGCGTGGTCCGATCCAGCCTCGGGACTGCTGTTTTTAAGTCTCACATTCCGGCGGGCAGGAGATCTTTTGGGAGAAGAATTTTCTCGGCCGATTCACGGCGCCGTACAAATGGCACTCAATGCCGTGCCGGATACCGTAGCAATGATAGGCGTACTGCTGGCGGCGGGTTGGGCTGCGGCGCTGGCGAGAGATTTCTGGAAATACGCCAGATTTACCTTATGGCTGCACAAGGGCTGGATGCTTGTCACGCGTGGAATTGTACCTAAGCAGCGGGAATATTTAAAAATAAACCATGTACATGCCGTGGTATACCGCCAAACCTCGCTTTCTCTCCTTTTCCGCCGCGGAACCTTGTCACTTTATCCGCCGGGAAGCCGCAAAAAAGGGGATATACATTTTTTGGTTCCACAGCTTTGCCGCGATCCCTTTCCGCCCAGCAAAGAAAGGCCGCCGGTTCGGGCGATAGCTTCGTACCTCACGCTTCCGGCGGTATGGCTTGCTGCGGCGGGACTTCTTATATTCCTGCCGCAAAGGCAAATTTTTTCCAAGCTGTTATGGCCGCTGCTTCTGCCGGCCGTATGGTTTATGTGGATACGCCTTTGCGCATGGAGAAAGGCGGGAATAGCAGTAAAAAACGGGCGTGTGTATGTGCGTGGCTTTCAGGGGATGGATCTGTACGCGGCGTCGATCCCTCTAAAAGAGATCCGCCAGATCCGTCTGACGCAAAGCTTGTTCCAGCGCATAGGAAAAAACTGTACGGTAAAGATCTCCTGCGCAGCGGGGCAGACATTTTTTACAGTCAAGCAGATCCCTCTAGAAAGGGCGCAAAAAATATTGGCTCCCTGTTTTATAAAACGAGAGAGCCAATAAAGATTGGATGTTATCTTTTTAAATCGTATCGATGGTGATGCCGTTATCGTCGGCGCTCAGTGCAACGCCGGAGACAGACTCGTCGCTCTTTTCAATTAAGAGCATCGCCAGTGGATCTTCCACCTTGCGGCGGATCAGATTGCGCAGATCGCGTGCGCCGCTCTTGCCGCCGATAGCGTGCTCGGCGAGCCATGCCTTTGCCTTGTCGTCATACGTAAAGCGGATCCCACGTTCTTGGAAAGAATCCACATACTCGCTAAGCATCAAACCGGCGATTTCCTGGAAATCGTCCTTAGTAAGCTGGTGGAACACAACGATTTCATCCACGCGGCTGAGAAACTCCGGCCGCAAAAACTCTGCGAGTGATTTCATCGCGCGTTCGCGGCTGGCGTCGGCCTCGCTTTTTGTAAAGCCGAGCGCGGATTCCTTTTTTTCGCGGCCGGCGTTGGATGTCATAACGATTACCGTATTTTCAAAATTGACATTGCGGCCGTGGGCGTCGGTAATGTGTCCCTCGTCGAGAATCTGCAAAAGGATGTTCATTACATCGGGATGGGCCTTTTCAATCTCATCAAACAACAGCACAGAGTAGGGGCGACGGCGCACCTTTTCGGTAACCTGCCCGGCCTCGTCATAGCCCACATATCCCGGAGGCGAACCGATAATTCTGGAGACGGAGTGCTTCTCCATAAACTCCGACATATCCAAGCGGATGAGCGTCTCCGGCGTATCGAACAGTTCACGCGCAAGAACCTTAACAAGCTCCGTTTTTCCTACGCCGGTCGGCCCAACGAAGATGAAAGAGGCCGGACGGCGACGGGGGCTTATCTGAACGCGGCTGCGGCGGATAGCCGCAGATACGGCGGCCACACCCTCCTTCTGGCCGATTACATGAGCATTGAGCACATCCTCTAGACGCATCAGTTTTTTCAGTTCATTTTGCTGTACGCGGCTGGCCGGAATACCAGTCCAAAGCTCTATCACATGGGCAAGATCTCCCTCTTCCACCGGAGAACCAAGCGCAGCAGGAGCGAGCTGCTTTGCCTTTTCGTCCAGGCGCGCGATTTCATAGCGTACCTCCGCCAGCTTTTCGTAATCCGGTTCTACACCGTCTGCGGTAAGCTGCTCCTCCTGTGTGTGAAGATTCTCAAGATTTGCAGCGACGCAGTCGTATTCCGCCATAGACCTGTTGCGCAGGGCGGCACAGGCGCAGGCTTCGTCAAGAAGGTCGATTGCCTTGTCCGGGAGGAAGCGATCGTTGATATACCGTTCAGACAACGTGGCGGTCAGCCGGATAATTTTATCCGGAACGCACACGCGGTGGTAGGATTCATAGTAAGATTTGATTCCCGCGAGCATATCCACTGTTTCCGCAATAGACGGTTCCGCAATGGTAACGGGCTGGAAGCGGCGCTCGAGAGCAGCGTCTTTTTCAATATACTTGCGGTATTCCGTGAACGTAGTGGCGCCGATTACTTGGATCTCCCCGCGGGAAAGCGCCGGCTTAAGAATATTAGCGGCGTTCATAGAGCCCTCGGCGTCGCCCGTGCCCACAAGGTTGTGCACCTCGTCGATAAAGAGAATGATGTTGCCATCCGCTTTTACTTCGTCGACAAGTCCCTTAATACGGCTCTCAAACTGGCCGCGGAATTGTGTACCGGCCACAAGAGCTGTCAGATCCAGCAGTTGGATTTCCTTTTTCTTTAGACGTGCAGGGACAGACCCTTCGGCAATACGCAGTGCAAGACCCTCGGCCACAGCCGTCTTGCCCACGCCCGGCTCACCGATGAGACAGGGATTGTTTTTGGTACGGCGCGAGAGGATCTGAATGACGCGCGCGATCTCGCGATCGCGTCCGATAATGCGGTCAATTTCTCCGTTTTTAGCGCGGCCCGTCAAATTGGTGCAGTAAGCGTCGATATAGCGGCGTTTGCGATGGTTTTCACCGCGTTTACGAGGTTCCTTTTCTCGTTTTACCGTTTCCTGTCCGTGATTATCAGGCGGATCCCCGCCTGCATCCATATTAAAGATATTTTGCAGCAAAGGGAATGTAGCAGCGCCTCCGGGAATAAACCCGTCCTCGTCGTTTTCACCATCTTCAGGCGATAACTCCATCAGACTGTCCATCTGCGATTCCATAGCTTCCAACTGTTCGTCGGTGATCCCCATTTTGTCCATGAGGTCGTTTACGGGCTTAATTCCCAGTTCTTTCGCGCAGACGAGACAGAGTCCCTGCGGGTGCTGCGGATCGCTGCCGGAAGCAATAAAAACGACAGCGGGTCGTTTATGGCATCTTGAACACAACATAAAAATACACTTTTCCCCGCCGCCGCCCAGCGGATTTATACAAAAAGAGATTCTCCGGCGGCCAGATTAGGAGATCTCCTGATTTAATTTTTCTTTAAACGCTTTTCTTTCAGCTCCAAATTCAGCCGATCTTTCGGGTCATCCGAATGGAGTACCCGCAGAAAAACGAGAAAATACCGCAGCAGAGCATACAGCATCATTACAGCGGTGAGAATCAATAACCCCATCACAACAGAATTGCTCACAGCTTGGAACTGGAACAGTTCCTGAATCACAATTAAAATGAAGGTAATATAAAACATAATGGTTGCAGCTTTGCCGTACCACTGCGAGGGACCGGGATTTTTCTTCTTTTTTAGAAGGATACACGCAGCCGTAATCATAGAAAATTCTTTAACAACAAAAATGATAAGCACCGGAATCAGCGGCGGGTAGCGGATGGCCATACAAATAGCTACCGCCCCTTGAGTAAGCTTATCGGCCAGAGGATCAAGCATCTGTCCCAAAGCGGTAATCTGGTTGAAGTGTCGGGCTATCATACCGTCAAACATATCGCTCAGGCCAGAGATAACCAACATTGCCACAGCCCAAACGATTTCTCCCTGCAGATAAAAATAGACAAAAGGTGCAATCACCAAAAGCCGGAGCACCGATAGTGCATTAGGCACATTGATATTTTTATTCATAGTCACTCAAACCCTTCTCAGCGCCGCCTCTTTCCCACAACGGCGCGCTTTTCCCTTTCCATACGCCGTCAAGCAAGCAAACGGCGTTCCCATTTGTGTTCTCCGCCCTTGCAGCGGAATAGACATCCATATTATTTAATTTTCTTGAAACAAGGAGTAGATGGGGTTGTTTTCATAGACAATCTGGTAAAGATACGATTGTTTTACCGCTTGCTGTGTAATTCCTGCATTCTCCAGCAGAGGAGAAGCAAGATGCATTACGGCACATAGCAGCATGACGATAATCACACCGCTGAAAAGGCCGAATAAAGCACCAAGCGTTCCATTAATCTGGCGCAACCCCGGCAGCCGAAAAATGGAAGATACTGTGCGGACCACCACACGCACCACAAATAAAAAGATAGAAAAAAGAACAACCGTAATAAGGATGCGCGAAAGATTGATAATGGACGGTGAAATCAAATCGACGATCTGAGGCGCAATATCTACAGCCGCGCCTGAAAAACTTTCGGATAATGCAGCGGGAGTAATCCCCTCGTTTGTCAACAAGTTAGCGGCAAACCCAGGAAGCTGTTCAAAGAAAAGCTCAGCCTGCTGTGAAGCTGCGGCAGAAGCATTTTCTTCCAAAAACTGTGTAACTTTTTCTATCATTGGTTCGCGTAGAAGGGAGCGATATAACGAGATAGAGAGGAAATTTCCCAAAGCCGATGAAAGAAACGCAGCAATTAAATATCCAATAAAACTGGTTACAGAGCGTACAAAGCCACGTTTATAACCATGGACAAAGCAAAAAATTAAAATTCCTAAAAGAAGAATATCGATGATTAAACTCAAAATTTTCCCTCCGCTAGGTTAAGTTCAGGTTGAAATTTTAGCTATTGTTTCCAATGGTACAAAACAGATACCTCGTTTTGTTCAGAACAAAAAATCACACACTATACTATACCATAAAGGGAGATTATAAACAAGGTTACTTTCGCAACAATGTGTGAACAAACTCTTACAAAAATAGGAGATTTTCTAAAAAATACTACGAAATGTTTGTTTTACGAATTTCGCTGACGCCCAAAACATATAAATTTTGTTCATCTATCAAAGCGATCGCCTTTGCGTCGCTTCCAGCAGCAGCTTTTCCAAGGGAAACACCGGAAGAAACGGCATAAAAGAGGACTTGTGAATTAACAAGCGCAGCAGCTGTATCTGCGTATAAAGAAATGCAAGATGAAATAGAAGGCAGATCCACCGACATTATTTGCTGTCCCGATTCCCCGATTACCAGCAAGCGCGAAGCGGTGGAATTTTCATAAGGCAGCAAAGAGAGTACCACCCGGCCGTTGTCAATAGCATAAGAAGAAAGTTTCTGTCCATTAAACCCGTAATCCGTGCGATTGCCGCCGCTGTCAATGATGCTCACAAGGCTGTCTCCTACAGCGATCACGGAGCCGTTTTCGCAGTATTCTACATCCATAAGGAAACACGAATCAAACAGCACAACCGCTTCGGCGTTGGGGTTACTGAAATCGAAGAGATAAACGGCAGAAACAATCGAGCCATCCTCAGCGGTAATGCCGCAGACAGCAGCGCGGCTGCCGTCGCGGTTGAGAGAAATATCGGTGACATAGCAGTCAGAAAATTCATAAGAGTATTGTTCCGTGTGGTCGGAAGAATAAACCATCATTTTTGCACAGTAGCCGCGATCTTCCGTAACGAGAGCATATTTTCCGTTTTGGGAGATATCTGCGGTAAAGAGATTTTCAGAAGTATTACCGGAAAACAAAGTGTTGGAAAACCCCTCAATCTCGTAGCCTGTACCGCCGATATTGTATAACAGCACACGAGATCCGGCAGACTGCATGGCAGGAGAGCTGTAACTGTGCTGCCTGCTGACAAGCTCCTTTGCTGTAGAGTTAAGGATCGTTAGGCGTGTATCACTTAAAACATACAGTTCTTTGTTCTGGCAGAAAAAATTCCCTTTCTCCACAGAATTTCCGACAATAGGTGTGGGGTAACCGTCTCCGACGCCCATTCCGATCGTCTGTACCTGTATCCATTCAAGAATATTTTCGGGTGTCAAATTGGCCCTGTTGAACCACAGGAGCATCCCCAACACAGAGGCGGCCAGGATAACAATGACCCGATAAATCCATCTGGGGATCCTCGGGTTTCTGTGCCTCGTTTGTCTTTGTGGTCTGGAATAAGGATTCCCTTCTTCTAGGGTTCCATCCTGATCCATCTCGTCATCAGCAAATCTTTTTGGATGTTTCCGATTCATTTCATCCTCCTTTATAAGGAGCCGTGCCCCTTACTCCCAAGAAAGATTCCGTTTCTTATATTCCTGCCAGCACCGCGGCACGCTGAGCTTCTGCAGAAGGCAAGCGTTCTGATCCATGATAAATAATGTGGTCGCAGCGATAAGCAGTACAAGAAACGCAGAAGGCTTCAGTTTTCTCTAAGGATAAGTTCCAAGGGAACATCGAAAGGCTCTAGAGCAGAAAGATAGGGATCTATCTCAGAAGCAAGGGTGCATCCGGCAGCATGATAGAACAGCTGTGTTTCATAAGAAGAATGGGATGAAATATAAAGCTTTTCAGCTCCCAGCCGCAAGGCCTCGTCTGCGGATAGATGTAGCAAAGCCTTTCCGATCCCCTGACGGCGAAAATCTTGTGAAACATGCAGAAAATGCAAAACCATAAAATGGTTTCGAGACCCTATCCTGTTGAGAGACAACGTTGAAAATCCTACCAAACGCGAACCTCTAAAAGCGCCGAAGGAAACAGCACCGTCCTCAAACAGTTCAAGGACCCGGCGGCTGCGCTGCTGTGGCGTCCAATCGTCAATAAAAGAGACGTCTCGGAGCACCCAGCCTCCCTCTTCCAGTCTCCAGCATCGTTCTACCTTTTGATAACGGATAAATTCGTCAAGCAAATCGGGGCGGCAGTCGCATGGCATCAGCCGCCTGTATAAGATCGGTTCCATATTCCCTCTTCTCTTCTAGCGAAAGTCCCAGCGATGCGCGCGAATAAAAGACCTTTTGCAAGTAAAGCCCGTGAGGCGGAGCGGTAGGCCCAGCGGCCTTTCGATTTTTTGACTCCAGAATCCGTACTATGTCTTCCGGCTGAAATTTTCCTTCTGCCACGCGTAGCAGTGTACCGGTCATAATTCGGACCATATTGTATAGAAAGCCGTCGGCCGCCACAGTAAATGTTACAAGATTTCCATCGCGGCGCACCTCGGATTTTGTCACACAGCGGCAAAAATCCCCGCGTTCGCGGCTGTCGCAAGTGCAAAACGAAGTGAAATCGTGCCGTCCCAAAAAACAGTGCGCGGCGCGGTCAAGAACGTCTTCCTTCAAAGGATACCAATAGTGCAGCACCCGTCCGTCAAGGAAAGGATCGCGGACAGGGTGATTCCAAATTTTATAAACATACTCTTTGCCGGCGCAGGAGTAGCGGGCATGAAAATCCAGCGGAACCTCGCGGCATCCTGTGACGGCAATATCGGGGGGCAAAAAATGGTTCAGCGCCGCCTGAAATCGCTCACAGGGAATATTGCGCTCGATTTTTAAGCTGATGCAAAATTCATAAGCGTGTACGCCCGAGTCGGTGCGGCTGCACCCCTTCAAATCGGGAGCATCCCCCAGAATCCGCCGCATGGCCTGCTGGAATACGTCTTGAACGGCGAGGGCGTTTTTCTGGATCTGCCAGCCGTGATAATTCCTGCCGTCGTAGCGGATTGTCAACAGAAGGTTTCTCATAAAATCATAGTCTCCTCCAAAAGTTAAAAAAGCCCGGGTAAAAAAAGATTTAAGAGGATTACTGCGGCGAAAAACACGGCTGTTACGCAGCAAGAATAGATATCCAAACCGGTAATATGCAGCGATTTCATTTTTGTGCGGCCCTCTCCGCCGTGATAGCAGCGGCACTCCATCGCCATAGCTAAATCGTATGCACGCCGAAATGAAGATACAAACAGCGGGATCAAAATGGGAATCAAAGCTTTCGCGCGCTGGACAAGGCCGCCGCTTTCCATATCGGCGCCGCGGGCCTTCTGGGCGCTCATAATTTTGTCGGTTTCTTCCAACAGCGTAGGCACAAAGCGCAGCGCAATTGTCATCATCATAGCGATTTCGTGCACCTTAATGTGGAATACCGTAAGCGGCTTCATAATACGCTCCATCGCGTCGGTAAGCTGTGTAGGAGAGGTGGTGAAGGTTAAAATAGCGCTGAACAGGATTAGAGTAATAATTCGGATAGCAATAAAAATAGAATTGAGCACGCCGCCAGTGCGGATCTCCATCACACCTATTTTAAGTAAAAGATCGCCGTTGCCGTAAAACAAGTTGAGCACCGAAGTAAACACCACAATGACGATAATTGCACGCAGGCTTTTGAGATATTGCCCCACCGGCACACCGGAAAGGAGCATGCCGCCGGCTACAAGCGCCACCATACACAGCAAAGACCAAAGATTGCCTGCCACAAAAATAAACACAATGCAGGCAAATGTCAAAATCAGCTTGACGCGGGGATCCATACGATGCAAAACAGAGTTTCCGGGCAGGTATTGTCCTAAAGTAATATCACTGAGCATGAATACACCCCCTGCTTTTCAAAAGCGGCGCAAGCTGGCGGATCGCCTGTTCCATAGTCAATACACCGTTTCCTACGGGATAACCGTCACGCTGCAGTATCTGCATAATTTTGGTGATTTGCGGCACACGCAAACCCATAGATTCCAGCTCGTCCCCGCGGGCGAACACTTTTTCCGTCGTATCGAACATAGCCGCTTGACCGTGGTTCATTACGAGAATGCGGTCGGCCACCCGTGCAATATCCTCCATACTGTGTGAAACAAGCACAATGGTATTTTTCCGGCGCTGATGGTAGTTTTGGATCTGAGCAAGCAGAACGTCGCGCCCGTGAGGATCCAATCCGGCTGTCGGCTCGTCCAAAATGAGCACATCGGGATCCATTGCTATTACGCCGGCAATAGCGACGCGGCGCTTCTCTCCGCCGGAGAGTTCAAAAGGTGATTTCTCCAAAAGTTCGCGTTTAAGCCCAACAAAGTCGGCGGCTTCGTAGGCTCGGCGCTGAATTTCCTCAGGGGCAAGTCCCATATTTCCCGGACCGAAACAGATATCACGCAAAACCGTTTCCTCAAAGAGCTGATGTTCGGGATATTGAAACACCATTCCTACCTGAAAACGTACCTGTCGGATTTTTTTCGGCTCGGCCCAAATATCCTTTCCATTCAGGAGAATCGTCCCACTTGTAGGGCGCAAAAGACCGTTGAGCTGTTGTATAAGCGTCGATTTACCGGAGCCGGTGTGGCCGATTACGCCGATAAATTCTCCCTTTTCTATGGAAATATTCACATCGGAAACGGCTGTTTTACGAAAAGGCCCGTTTCCACCATAAATAAAAGTCAAATTTTTTGTTTCTAATACCGCTGGCATAAGAAATCTCCTCACACTGAAATCATCGCACCGAAGCCCTTAAAAGGCTGTGTATTTTTAGCATGGCTTACCCAGCAAAAGCTCCAGCGCAGCGGCGCACTCCTCCTCGTTAAGAATCCCATCGGGAAGGGAGCAGCCCATTGCTTTCAGCCGAAAGATAAGCTCTGTGGCCTGCGGCACGTCAAGCTGATGCTTTTTAAGAAGCTGTACCTGCGAGAATACCTGACGCGGCGTGCCCTGCGTTAAGATTTTTCCGTTGTCCATCACAACAACGCGGTCAGCAAGCACAGCCTCATCCATGTAATGCGTGATCAGCACAATGGTGATCCCCTTTTCGCGGTTGAGCTTTTGGATTGTTTCCAGCACCTCGGACCGCCCTCGCGGATCGAGCATGGCGGTAGGCTCGTCGAGCACAATGCAATCGGGCTGCATGGCAATAATGCCGGCAATAGCAATGCGCTGCTTTTGGCCGCCAGAAAGCTTGTAGGGTGCGTGCATACGAAACGCATACATATCCACGGCCTTGAGTGCATCGTCGACACGGCGGCGAATTTCCTCTGGAGCCACGCCGAGGTTTTCCGGTCCGAAAGCGACGTCCTCCTCCACAATACTTGCGACAAGCTGGTTATCCGGATTTTGCAGCACAAGCCCGACACGGCGGCGGATTTCATATTTTAAAGCATCATCCATCGTATCGAGCCCATCCACATAAACGCGGCCGCCGCTGGGCAGGAGCATCGCGTTGAAATGCTTTGCCATGGTGGATTTACCGGAGCCGTTGTGTCCAAGCAATGCGACAAACTCTCCTTTTTGTATTTCCATTGATACGCCGCGCAGCACTTGGATCGGCTCCATGCCGTCGTCTCCATCGTAAGAGAATGTGACATTTTGTGCCTGAAGATATTCCATAGAATTCATTCCGCCTCCACCCGAGGTGATTTAACCGTAGGAGCATAAATACTCGTACACGGCTGTAAGTCTATGCACTCCCCCAAAAGAGAAAAATTCCCTATAATAGAGGGCTGCCTGCTAAATATACCATAAAATTCTAAATTTTCAAAGTATTTTTCCTACGTACTTTACTCTGTTCTCTGATAAAATATAGGCTCATCAAATCCAAATGTCTTTTTTCCGTTAACTTCCATGCTTTCGGAGACTTCCAGTCCATTTTCAGAAAAACGCTCCCAAAGAGAAAATTTCAAAACGGGAGAAAACATACTGACACTGCCGCCCTCCCAAACGCCATCATGAAATTTATAAAGAGCCGGGGTGAATTTCTGAGATACTTTCAAATTATTAAAATCAAGTTTTGTTAAATTATCTGCCGTAAATGTATCGTTTGTATAACCATCCGGCATTTCATAAGAAGTTAGTTTTATACCTTCCTCTTCCTGGGTAAAAAGGAAAAGATGCGCAGAGGCATGCGTCTTGCCATTTGTAGTATAGTAGCTTTCTTCCAAAAGAAAAATACCGTCAAATTCCTGTCCAAGATGATCTATTTTATCGTTACAGATAGTGTTAATATGTTTAGCGTAAGGAAAATCGATTCCTTGCCTTTTTTTCTCTTCAAACTGTCTTTGATTGTCAAAGTGTCCTTCAAGCAATTTTATAAAACCAGTAAGTTTTGACATCATAACCCCTCCAATCTTAAAACAAATAGAAATTTTTTTAAATTTAAATACTATCAGTATTACTATTTTTCTGCAAAACGATAGAGACCACTTCCGGCGGATTTAAAATTCTAGTGCCAAGTAAGCTTTCGCCGAGTCCCCGGCTGACAGCCATTAAGCTGTCGCCATAGCGGTAAACACCGCCGCAATATTTAGGAAACAGCGTCCGTTCTGGAGAAAGAAGTCCTTTTCCCTTCGGCAGGCGCATGATACCGCCATGGACATGACCGGTAAGAATCAAATCGGCACCCCATTTGGCGTAAGCAGGAAAATAGAGAGGATTATGTGTGAGTAAAACCGTAAACTCTTCTTGAGGACAGGGTCCAACCAATTCGTCGACGCGTTTTGGAATGAGATAAGCCGCCTCTGTCTGAAGAGTTCTAGGAAATTGATAATATCGCAAAGGTATCTCCATACCGTATAAATAAATAAATTTATCCTCTTTGTATATTTTTGTAAACTGATTATGCAAAATTCGCACACCGCGCTCCCGCAATCCATCCTCCAAATCACGTATTTGTGAAGGCCGGAGCCTTTGTTCGTGATTTCCGGGAATATAGAAGCACTGTATATGGGGACAGATTCCCTCAGCCAGAGAAAATACGGTGTCTAACTGAGGCTTGTCCCGAGAGACCATATCGCCGGTCATAACGACAAGATCGGGATGATGGGCACGGATAAAACCGCTGAGGATTTCGTTTCTCTTTCCGAAGCAGCGATTGTGTAGATCAGATACTTGAAGAATTCGGAAACCATGAAAAGACGCCGGAATTTTTTCCGATTGTATGACATATTCCGGGGCTCGCAAAATTTTACTTCCAAGATAAGCGATCCCGGCAGCAGAAGCGATTAAAAGTGGAACCAAAAAGAAATCCTCCTTTCCAAGGCTAAGCTTGGCCATCATTCGTGCACCCGGCCTAACGATATTACCCAAAAACAGAACAACATTCTTTCCGACTATCCTCGCAAAGACGATGGATCCGGGGGCACACCCCAGCGGCAGTCCAGCGTGCCGGCGCGCTGGCGGGAGGTTTGGGGGCAAGCAGCCCCCAACAAAAGACCCGAATTACCGAAACCAGAGAGAGGTACTGCCGCAAGGGAGCGTAAGACCGGTAGTGGTGACCGGAAGACCGATTTCGCCGCAGGAAAGGGAACCTCCGAACCGTTTTTGCAGAAGGACGCCCAGCAAATATTCCATCACAGCAGGGGAGAGGCCAGTAGTATAAGAATTCAAAATAAAAAACAAGGGATTTTCCGAAAGAATGGGAAGGCACATTTCCACAAGGCCATAAAGCTGTTCCTCCAGCTTCCAAACCTCGCCCCCGGGACCACGTCCGTAAGAAGGAGGATCCATAATAATGGCGTCGTAAGTATGGCCGCGGCGCTGTTCGCGCTGCACAAATTTCATACAGTCATCCACCAACCAGCGAACAGGTTTATCCCCAAGACCGCTGGCAGCGGCGTTTTCCTTTGCCCACTGCACCATTCCTTTCGAGGCGTCCACATGGCACACCTGCGCTCCCGCCAAAGCGCAGGCCAGAGTGGCCGCGCCGGTATATCCGAACAAATTAAGCACCTTAACCGGACGTCCGGCGGAACGGATAGCATCCATAGCGAAATCCCAGTTGACGGCCTGTTCGGGAAAAATTCCGGTGTGTTTAAATCCCATCGTTTTAATCTGAAAGCAAAGGTCGCCATACTGGATTTTCCAGACGGCAGGCATTTTGCGCCATTGCTGCCAAGCGCCCCCGCCGGTGTTGGAACGCTGATAGCGTGCATGTGCCTGCTTCCAGCGCGGATCAAGCCGGGGTGTTTTCCAAATAATTTGGGGATCCGGGCGGATCAAAAGAATATCCCCCCAACGCTCCAAACGTTCGCCGTCCGACGTATCGATCAATTCATAATCTTTCCAGATGGCCGCTCTCAAAATACTTCCCTCATTTCGCAGTTTCTATCCCACCAATACGGTATAGCGGATCAAGCGAGCCTTTCCCGCACAACATCCGCAATTTTTTGGGCCACGGCGTTGATTTCACCTTCATCCTCGCCTTCCACCATAACGCGCAGCAATGGCTCGGTGCCAGAAGGACGAACAACGATTCTGCCGCGTTCACCAAGCTTTTTTGTCTCCTCTTCGATGACGCGTTTGACCTCAGAATCGGTGTAAAAATGCAGCTTTCCGTCGGGCGTAACCGTCACGTTGATCATCACCTGCGGGAATCTTGTCATCAGCGACGCTAAGTTAGACAGCTTTGCTTCCCGACGGCGCATAATGCTCAAAAGCTGCGCGGCTGTGAGCTGGCCGTCGCCAGTCGTGGCAAAATCGAGGAAAATAATATGTCCGGACTGTTCGCCACCGAAATTGTACTTCTCCAAAAGCATTTCTTCCAAAACGTAACGATCGCCGACCTTTGTCGCCTCAAAATGGATCCCGTTTTCTTTACAGAAGCGTCCGAATCCCATATTTGTCATGATGGTTCCCACGACAGTATCCTTGGCAAGCTTGCCGCGCGATTTCATATCGGCGGCGCAAATTGCCATCATGAAGTCGCCGTCTACAAAATTGCCGTTTTCATCCACAGCAAGGCAGCGGTCGGCATCGCCATCAAAAGCGAGACCAGCATCGAGATCGTGTTCTTTCACATAAGCGATCAAGTTCTCCATATGCGTAGAGCCGCAGCCATTGTTGATATTTACACCATCAGGCTTGTCGAAAAGCATATGGCATTCGGCGCCCAGCTCTGTAAACAGGCGTTCCGCTGTACGAGAAGCTGAACCGTTGGCGCAGTCGAGTGCAATTTTCATTCCCTGAAGAGCGAACGGCACGGTATGCTTTACATGATCCACATAATCTTCCACCGCGTTTTCTGCCGTAGTAATGGTACCCACATCGCCGCCGATGGGACATTGCGGCACAGCGGCATGATCCAGAACAATCGCCTCAATCTGTTCTTCCAGCGCGTCAGGCAGCTTGTAGCCGTCGCCGCTGAAAATTTTGATCCCGTTAAACTCACAAGGATTGTGAGAAGCAGAGATCATTACACCTGCGTCCGCTTTATATTTTCCTACCAGATAGGCCACCGCCGGTGTGGGGATTACTCCCAGTTTAACAACGTTTGCGCCTACGGAACACAGTCCGGCTGCAAACGCGTTTTCCAGCATATCAGAGGACATACGTGTATCCTTGCCGATAAGAACTTTCGGATGCCTGTTGCGAGAATCTGTCAGCACCATTGCAGCAGCCCGACCGATTTGAATGGCCATTTCACAAGTTAATTCTGTATTTGCCACCCCGCGTACACCATCTGTTCCAAAAAGTCTTCCCATTTCAATTCACTCCTTTGTTGTTGTACCGCCTCAAGCGGCCAGCTTGTTGATAAACAAATGTATTTATATTCTTATTGTTTTGTACCATATCCATTTTGGCACCGCATCATCCCCACACAGGAGGGATCCGCAGCAAAGCCCGCCTTTTCATAAAAAGGAACCTTTTCAGCGTAAGCGATCAAATCGATCCGCATATAATCGCAAAACTGCTCGCAGATCCTATCGAGCAGCGCCTTGCCAATTCCAAGCCCTTGACAGCTTTTGTCTACCAAAAGGTATGGAATATAGCAGATCATCCCGCCGCCATCCGCCAGAACGTTCCCAAGCCCCACAAGTGTTTCACCGTTCCAAGCAGAGACGACAAAATCGGAATGGGAGATGGCGCGGCACAGTTTTTCGGGATATTTTGCCGATTCCCACCCGATAGATTCATACAGACGCTGTAAATCCTCTTTGCGAAAATCCGTTCCGGTTTTATAAAGTATATTCATAATGTAATGCACCTATTTCTCGTATAATTCGGGAATCCTACTGAAAATTTTTTGATAAACGGGAATCATATGAGATTCGTCAGAATATTTTTCTATTTCGTCGATACGAAACCAAGCGGCGCCGCTGTTCTCGTCCTCCTTTGCACGAAGAGGGAGCGAGTCATCCCCCACCAAGGCGTAGGTTGCGTTTAAATGCAGGTGTGCGGAAACATATTTTCCATTTTTGTAATGTCCGTGTACAGGAAGAATATCTAAAGAAATAATTTCGTCGCTCAAAGGTCGAATTTCGGTTTCTCCCGTTTCCTCCATGACCTCGCGCAGCGCCACCCCGAGCAAATCGGAACCGCCGTCGGCATGGCCGCCCGTCCAAGCCCAAGTTTTATAGATGTTGTGATGTACAAACAGCACGCGGGTAAAGCTCTCGTTGACCACAATACCGGAGCTTGTAATGTGCGCGATCTCATTGTCCCGCAGAAGAATGTTTTGCGGATACCGGGCAATCAGATCCAACATGATCCGCTTATCATTTTCTTCTTGATCGGTGCGGGGGACAAACGCCCTGATTTGATCGCGGTAATCCATTTTCATCAACCTTTCCCGTAAAAAAGAACCGTTTACCCAATCTCTTTTTCCATTTCCACATGCGGACAATGCTCGTCAAGATACTCACAGCCGTGGGCAGTATAGCCCAGTGCTTCATAAAATCCGCGAGCCTGCACCTGAGCGGAAAGCACAATACGCTTCGCGTTTAAGTCTTTAAGCTTCTCCTCAAGAGCGCGCATCACCGCAGCGCCATACTGTTGGCCGCGGTACTCTTTGCGCACGGCAACCCTTCCGATGTGCCACACGCCGGGCCGATCTTTTTCGGGAAAAGTCCGGCCCGTAGCAGCAGCCGTTCCGTCTACAAAAATTACAACATGCCAAGCACAGGCGTCAATATCATCAAATTCGTTTTGGAATCCCTGTTCCTTTATAAAAACATCCTCACGGATCGCATAGGCGTAAGAAAGCAGTTCCTCCCCAAAAGCGATTCTCGTTTCCATAAGTAACCTCCGGCGAAATTAGAAAAGACTTTGCTGCTGCGGCGTGGTTTCTCCCGGCGGCGTAAGGCCCAAATGCAGGTAGGCGGCGCGCGTCACGCAACGGCCCCGAGGCGTGCGGCTTAAAAAACCGATCTGCATGAGGTAAGGCTCGTAGACATCTTCAATAGTAACAGCTTCTTCTCCGATGGCCGCGGCAAGCGTATCGAGGCCGACAGGCCCGCCGTTATAAAATTTAATCATAGCGTTGAGCATGCGCCTATCGTTTGCGTCCAGACCAAGCGCATCGATCTCAAGCCTGTCAAGGGCAGTTTTAGCGGTCTCGTAAGTGATTACCCCGTTGCTCATAACCTGAGCAAAATCACGCACACGCTTGAGCATACGGTTGGCGATACGGGGTGTACCACGGCACCGGGAAGCGATTTCCAGAGCCCCGTCCGATTCCACAGCGATCCCAAGAATTTTCGCGCTGCGCCGCACAATGGTGGCCAGTTCTTCGGGAGAATAGAGTTCAAGGCGCAAAATTACGCCGAAACGATCGCGCAGAGGGGCGCTGAGCTGTCCAGCCCGAGTAGTTGCCCCCACAAGCGTGAACTTAGGCAGCGGAAGATGGTAAGAGGCGGCCATCTGTCCTTTTCCGGTGATAATATCCAGGGCGAAGTCCTCCATTGCCGGATACAGGATCTCCTCTACGCTGCGGGAGAGGCGGTGCACCTCGTCGATAAAGAGAACATCACCGGGATTGAGGTTTGTCAATAAAGCGGCAAGATCCCCAGGTTTTTCGATCGCGGGGCCAGAGGTGATTCGCAAGTTAACGTTCAGCTCGTTGGCGATAATCCCAGCGAGTGTCGTTTTTCCCAAGCCGGGAGGCCCGTAAAGCAAAACATGATCTAAAGACTCGCGGCGATGTTTTGCAGCCTCAATAAAAACAGAAAGATTCTCTTTTACCTTTTCTTGACCAATATATTCCGATAAAAACCGCGGCCGAAGGGGATTTTCTACCTCTGCATCCTCCGGAGAATATTCCGGAGCGATCATGCGGTTTTCAAAATCCATATCGTTAACTTCATGACCGAAATCGTATTCCATAGTATATCCCTCCATTTCTGCCCGTTTTTCTTGGCCGCACGAACAAGGCTCTCTTTTTTGTTTAACGACGAAAAGGGATAAGCACATTGAGACCCCCGCGGCAGTCCAGCGTGCAAGAACGCCAGCACGAAGGCAGCACCTGCGTTAGAAGAAAATCTGTAATGTATTACAGACGGCTACCAAGCTCTTTTAAAGAAAGGCGGATGAGTTCCTCCACGGGAAGACTGCTGTCAAATTTAGCGACAATAGAAGCGGCGTCGGAAGGGGCATAGCCGAGAACCCCCAGCGCGCTGACCGCTTCTGCGGCATGAGAAGAAGCAGAAACAATCCCGGCGCCCACAGCGGGCAATCCTTTCGCACCAGAGCCAAATTCCTTTTTTACCTTATCCTGCAGCTCTAAGACAATGCGCTGAGCAAGCTTTGTGCCGACGCCGGAGGCACGGGTCAACGTGCGGCTGTCACCGGAAGCGGCAGCCATCGCTACCTGTTCGGGGGTAAGCTCCGATAGGATCGAAAGACCGACCTTAGCGCCGACTCCGCTGACGGAAGTGAGCATTTTAAAACAGTTCAGTTCCTGCATCGTGGCAAAGCCAAAAAGATCCATTGCATCTTCACGCACACTCAGATAAGTATACAGCATTACCTGAGTACCGACAGAGGGCAGGCTGCGCTGTGTAACAAGTGTAGTAAAACATTTAAATCCGACTCCGCCGCACTCAACGACCGCGACTCCCGGCTCTAAATGGGTTAAAATTCCTTTTATACTATAAAACATCTCATCTTCCTCCCTCAAGTATTGCGCGGCGCAGGGGGGAGCCCGCAGCTTGTCCATGGCAAATAGCCATCGCGAGCGCATCGGCGGTGTCGTCCGGTTTCGGCACATCGCGCAGGCAGAGAAGCCGGCGCGTCATTTCCATCACCTGCGGCTTGAGCGCGGCTCCATAGCCGGTTACAGCCTGTTTCACCTGAAGCGGCGTATATTCATAAACAGGAATTCCCGATTTCTGTGCAGCCAGAAGCAGTATACCGCGTGCCTGTGCTACGCCGATGGCAGTTTTCTGATTGTTTTGAAAATACAGTTTTTCCATAGAAACAGCATCAGGATTCCATTTTTTCATCACAGCACAAGCCGCATCATAAATAATCTCCAGTCGGCGTCCAAAGCTTTCTTCCGCTTTTGTCACAATAGCGCCGTATTCCAGCGGATGGTAACGATTGTTCTGCACACGAATTATTCCGTAGCCAACAATAGCGTAACCGGGGTCAATTCCTAAAACCACCATAAATCGCTTTGCCCCCTAACCAAAAGATCATTAAAATATTATACCATAGATTCTTCGGGGATGGAATAGCGAATTGGAGAGGATTTAGGAAAATTGTGTATGCTTGCTCCATAAATTATTTATTAAGATGAAAAAGAAAAACGGTAAATTTTTCCTTGCAAAAAACTTATCGGAAAGCAGTTAGGAAATTTGCAGAAGATGGCTATGGAAGGGTCTGTCATAAGCTTTTAACAGGGAAGGACTTGACTTTTGTGTTACAAAAAGTATAATACAAAATATGCAACACTCGCTGTAGAGGATAAGATATACAGCGAAATAGGAAACGCCAAAATATAAACATGGAATCTTTCGCACTGGTTAATTGATGATAGCCAAAAGTTAACCGATTCCTTTTTTCGCAAATATGTACAAGTTCTGATAAAAAGAAGTTGTAAAGCGAGACTATGACAACATGGATAGATATAAATAAAAGAGAATAAATGGAAAAAAATATTTCCTATATTTATTGAAAGCAAGGGAGTGAGTTTTTTGGCCCGTGACAGATACCTATGGAATGCCGGAGAGGAAGAAATTAATAACGAAAAGAAAGTGCTCCGCGCCGATACTCGAAAATCAAAATGGGATAATTTCTGGTTTTATCATAAAACCCATGTGATAGCTGGCGTTTTATTCGCCCTGATTGCAGCATGGTTTGTTTATGATATGGCTATGAAAGTGAATCCGGATTATCAGGTTTCGATTATTACACAGTCCTCTTATCCCGTAGAGACGCTCGATAAGCTGGGCGAGCAGCTTGCCAATTATGGGAAAGATCTCAATGGTGACGGTCAGGTTATAGTGCAGGTGAACAATTATGTTATGGCGACCTCGGATACGGATACAAGTGTGGATGCCAACACCCAGATGGCCAGCGTGACGCGCTTTAGTGTGGATGTACAGTCCGGCGACAGTATGATCTTCCTAGCGGATGAAGCCAGCTTTAAAAAACAGCAGGAGATGAATACCCTGTGGTCGTACTTGGACGGCACAAACCCAGAAGAAGGCGCTACCGATTATGAGAATATGCGTGTGCCGTGGAGCGAAGCGGAAGGACTATGTTCTTTGGATCTCTCTGTGGAAGAGGATTCGCTTTATTCGGATGAATTTGTGCAAGCTCTTATGGATCGTCTCTATGTAGGAATGCGCTGCTTTAATGGTACAGCGATCGACGATGATCCAGAAAAGCAGGCCTACTATGAGGAGTCGAAAGCTCTTTTTGATTGGATGCTTACCGGTAAGACCGCATCCTGATAGAGTGCGTATCCAGTCCGTGCAGCTGCCGCGCCGATGCTGTGGCCGTGATGGCAACAAGGTTTAACGGCCCAGCTGTGCTGAGAAAAACAAGATAATCTGCGACCGCATAGAGGGGACTGGGGAGATATTTCCTCCAGTGAACCGGATAATCCATCCGGCCCCTCTTTTTCTATAAATAAAATTATTTTTAAGCCTGCCTTTTCGGTCGCTGCCGCAAAGGCAGGAATCTGGGCCTCTGGCTCGGTGCAGAGTTGAGAAACCGCACAGGTTTCTCACGGGGTTCGAAGCAGAACCCTGAGAAAGAAAGGAGTGCAGGAAAGATGAGAAGTGATTTGATGAAAGAGGGCGCGGCACGTGCGCCGCACCGTTCTTTGTTGTATGCGTTAGGGTTGACGCAGTCTGAAATGGAGCGTCCATTTGTAGCGGTGGTCAACTCTGCGAGCGATTTTATCCCGGGGCATCGGCATCTGAAAGAAATTGGGCAAGCCGTAAAGGACGGTATCCGCAGCGCGGGCGGTGTGCCGTTTGAGTTCCAGACCATCGGCGTGTGCGACGGCCTTTCGATGAATCATACGGGTATGAAATATTCGCTGTGTTCCCGCGAACTGATCGCCGATTCTATCGAAGTGATGCTCACGGCGCACCCAGTAGACGCTGTGGTATTTATTCCTAACTGTGATAAGATCGTCCCCGGCATGATGCTGGCGGCGTGCCGTATGAACCTGCCGTGCATTTTCGTCAGCGGCGGTCCCATGCTTCCCGGCGAACACGGCGGTGTGCGTTTTGGCCTATCT
>CALWIX010000018.1 GCA_944380825.1 uncultured Clostridia bacterium
CGGCAACAAAGATCCCTTCCTCTTGCAGTGTCTCCCATTGGGAGGATACCGGCAGGTGAGACTGCGTATGGATAATCTCGTCTACTTTACTGGAAACAACGGGATTGAGGGCGTCGGCGGCATACGACGTTTCGGTCAAAAGTTTGTCCTGCACATACTGCACGCCCTGCACCGTTTTGCGGCCAAGTTTCGGATAAGCAGGAGCAAAACAAATTCTTGTTTCTCCAAAACCACGCAAAGCGCCTTCGAGCTCCGCACCGATATTGCCGCGCAGCGTCGAGTCCGTTTTTTTATACAGCCACACCGCGCCGGATTCCCGCGCGCGCCGGGCTAAATGGAATGCCAACGTATATGCCTGCTGCGGCGGAAGATGGCGCGACTGCATATCGATAATCAGAACCTCGCACTCCTTTTCAAACGCGCTGTCCCCATGAAAAGCGACATATGTGCGGATCCCTTTTGCAGCAAACTGTACCCCTGTATCCAGTGCACCGGTAAAATCATCCGCCAGCACCGTTAGGATCATGCGTCTCCCTCATTTCATACAGCTATGATCTCAGACCTTAATCAGCTCATACTCACGGCTGCCAAGCCCGATTTTCTCCGCGTGCTCGAGGCAGCTTTTCCAGTTGGTATCCGGCATGCTGTTGATAAAATGATCGTGATGATCGTGGAAATCTTCCTCGTGCATAAAATCGTCGAGACGCGAATTCGGCAAAGCCGGCATCTTATTGCACGCATCGGCACAGGCCTGATCCAGCGCAACCGGATCAAAGCTTGCAAACATTCCAATATCCGGCACGATAGGCGCGTCGTTTTCCGCATGACAGTCGCAGTAAGGAGAAACATCCATCACAAGGCTGATATGGAACGACGGACGGCCATCCACAACCGCTTTGGAATATTCAGCTATCTTGCGGTTGAGATCGTCATTAGCGGAAGAATTGCTGTTATAAATAGCGTCAAAATTGCAAGCGCCAAGGCAACGGCCGCAGCCGACGCATTTATTGTGATCGATCGAAGCTTTGCGATCCTCTCCAAAGCTAATTGCACCATGAGCACAGTTCTTCGAGCAGGTACGGCAGCCAACGCACTTGGACTGGTCAACATCCGGCTTGCCGGAATTATGCTGCTCCATCTTACCCGCACGGCTTCCGCAGCCCATACCTATATTTTTCAGACAGCCGCCAAAGCCGGTAGCTTCGTGGCCCTTAAAATGAGACAGCGTAATAAATACATCCGCATCCATAATCGCGCGGCCAATCTTCGCCGTTTTAACCAATTCGCCGCCCACAACCGGAACCTCAACGTCGTCGGTACCTTTCAGGCCGTCTGCAATAATTACCTGACAGCCGGTAGAAAACGGAGAGAAACCGTTTTCGTAGGCAGCCTCGATATGATCCAAAGCATTTTTACGACGACCGACGTACAGAGTGTTGCAGTCGGTTAAAAAGGGCTTACCACCCAGTTCCTTAATGACATCTGCCACTGCTTTTGCGTAGTTGGGACGCAGATAGGCGAGGTTACCCGGCTCGCCAAAGTGGATCTTAATGGCTACAAGTTTGTTATTCATATCAATCTGGCCGATTCCCGCGCGGCGAATCAGCTTTTGAAGCTTCAGCAAAAGATTACTGCCCGCAAAAACTCTCAAATCGCTGTAATAAACCTTCGATTTTTCCATGCTTTACAATTCCTCATCTTTCTTTCAATCTTCAGCGGGGATAGGCCGCCGTACTTTCTTTCTATCTCATTATAAACGCGGCATTGTATCAAGTCAAAGTATTTTTTCGGTATCCTAAAAATTTTTTAGTTTTTAAAAAAGCGGGAAACGGCATGCTAAATACACGCCGTTTCCCGCTGCGGTTTTAAAAATATTTTCTCAACCCTCATAAGGTTCAATAGAAATTGATTCAATCACAACATCCTCAATGGGGCGATCATTTTCGTCTGTTGCCGTGCCGGCAATGGCATCCACCACATCCATCCCTTCAAACACCTGTGCGAATACGGTATGTCCGTTATGATTTGTGGTATACGCGCCGTCCAGAGTAGGATTTCCTCCATTCTCGGTATACAAATCTTTGACAGAATCCGAGATAAGATCCATATCCAGTACACCTACGCCCTGCTGATCATATAAATCTTTATTTTCTTTATAGATCTGATAGATGGAATCATAATACTCCCATCCGGAAAAAACATCGGTACCGGCCTGATTGATAAAGAACTGACTGCCATTCGTATTGGGTCCCGCGTTTGCCATGGCTACGGCACCTCGGATATTGAGCAGGTTTCCGTTGAATTCATCCTCAAAATCCTCGCCCCACATGCTTTCACCGCCAGCGCCGGTCGCCGTGGGATCTCCTCCCTGAATCATAAAATCATCGATTACACGGTGAAAGATAATTCCATCGTAATAACCCTGCTGCGCAAGGGTTGTAAAATTCTCCACTGCTTTGGGGGCAGCGTCGGGAAACAGGCGCATCTGAATATCGCCCATATTGGTATGGACAACCGCAATCTCTTCTCCCGCTTCCGGCTTGTCAAGCTGATAACCCACAGGGTTGCCGTCGTCTTTACGGATTCTGGAATCTTGCTGGGAGCAACCAGGGAAAATTCCAACAGTCAGGATTAACATACCGGCTACCGCCGCACGGAAAAATTTATTCATCCATCAAACATCCTTTCTTTTCCTCTGCAAAAAGGAACGGTATTTTAAAACGTCCCTTATCTCTATATTTTAAAAACGATCTTTTCTATTTTATAATACCAACCAAAAGAATGCAAGCTTCTGTCCGAATTTTCCTGCTATTTTTTAAAACTAGCAAATTTCCTTTTATTATTTTATTTCTTCTGAAAGCAGGTGTAGGCGCATATACATTTTCTATCGGGGCAGTTACTCAGCTTCCGCCGAGCGTCTGCCGGAAAAAGGAGGATAAAAGAATGAAAATGAATTATAAGCCGGAGGGCTGGCGCATCGATACCCCGGAAAACCGCGCGGCAACGCAGAGTCCTTCCGCTTTGGCCGACGCCTGCCGGGAAGGGAAAATTTTGGAGGGAAGGGCGCTTATCTGTGATAGTTCACACAACCTTATCGTCGATTTAGGCTGCATGAGAGGGATTATTCCCAGAGAAGAAGGTGCCATCGGAATCCAAGAGGGTAATGTGCGTGATATTGCCGTAATCTCACGCGTAAATCGTCCTGTCTGTTTCGTAATCCAAGAGATCCGACGGGATCCCTCCGGAAAACTCACGGCACTGCTCTCCCGCCGCGAGGCGCAGCAGCGCTGTCTACGTGATTTTGTACAAGGGCTTGTCCCCGGCGATGTAATCGATACGCGCATCACTCATTTGGAAAGCTTCGGCGCGTTTGCCGATATCGGCTGCGGCATCGTCTCGCTGCTGCCTATCGATTCCATCTCAGTTTCACGCATCGATCATCCGCGAGAGCGACTTTGGCCGGGCATGGATATCCGTGCTGTCATTAAATCGGTGGAAAATGGCAGGATTACCCTTTCTCAAAAGGAATTACTGGGCACATGGGAAGAAAACGCCAGCCAGTTTTCTGTAGGCGAAACGGTGGCAGGAATCGTTAGGTCCGTAGAATCCTACGGCGTTTTTGTGGAACTTGCTCCTAATCTTGCTGGTCTGGCAGAGGTAAAGGAAGGCGTGTATCCAGGGCAACAAGCCAG
>CALWIX010000019.1 GCA_944380825.1 uncultured Clostridia bacterium
ATTTCATGCAGCTCGCTGGAGTTAAGAATCCGCAGATGCGGCACACCGTTTTTCATGCCGCGTTCATATAAAGTTTCCAGTGTATGGCATTCCTCCGGTGAAAATGCCAGCACCAAAGAACCAATCGGTTTAAAGGGCACATCTAAATCTTTACATAATTCATGAATTAATTTATTGCCTTCTACGTTATACCGAGCCATTAAACTGCCCGGCTGCGGATCATATCCAGCGTGGACAATCGCGCTGTTAGCCTTTGTTGTACCGACAGAAACATCGTTTTCTTTTTCCAGCAGGACGGCAGAAATTTGGTACCGTGAAAGCTCATAAAGCAGCGAGCACCCGCAAATTCCTCCGCCGATAATTGCTACATCATACATTCCAATAAACCCTCCGTTCCACAAAAAAGAGCTGAGCAAACAAACCTTGTTGTACACAAAGTTTTTTCTGCTCAACTCTCATTCTCCAAAGCAAACAAGATTCAGTTGTTACTTCCTGCTTTAATACACGGAAATATTATTTTTATTATAACACCCCTTTTATCTAATTGCAACTGTTTTTCGTGTTTATGCGGGTTTGTTCGCGCTGCATGGGATAAAAAGGTTATAGTTTCTTTTCGGTAGTGGTTTGGAGCCATGGAACGCGCAGCCCTATAAAGCTTAGAGTAGAGAATGCCATAAAATATCAGCGGTGGCAAAGACGGCAAGCGGTCGGAGAGGCGGCACAACCGGAAAGGGCAGTTTCACGCAGCTCCGATGGAATGCTGCGGCCTACGCGGTACATTACGTCAACCATTTCGTCAAAGGGGATCAAATGATTGATACCGCACAAAGCCATATCGGCGCACAAAAGGGCGTTAGAAGCACCGATAGCGTTGCGGGTTTGGCAAGGGGTCTCCACAAGCCCGCCTACAGGATCACACACAAGGCCGAGCAGATTGGCAAGGGCGCAGGCGGCCGCGCTCAAGCATTGTTCCGGGCTGCCGCCCATCAATTCCGTCAGTGCGGACGCGGCCATAGCAGAAGCGGCCCCTACTTCCGCCTGACATCCGCCCTCGGCTCCAGCCACCGTAGCGTTGCGCGTAATTAAATAACCCACAGCGCCTGCGTTAAATAAAGCGGCCGTCATCTGTTCCTCGGAGAATCCATATTCTTCCTGTACGGCGAGAAATGCTCCGGGGATAACCCCCGAAGAACCGGCCGTAGGCGCCGCGACAATTAACCCCATAGAAGCGTTTACTTCCAGCATACCGATAGCATAAGCGGCAGCGCGCCCCGTAAGATTTCCACTCACCGTGCGGCCTTTGCTATTATATTTCCAAAGCAGGTGCGATTCGCCGCCGATTAGCCCACCCATAGAGCGGATCTCGCCTTTCACAGCTCTTTGTGCGGCGGTCTTCATTACTGTATACGAATACGCCATCTGTTTCTTGACTGCATCGCGGCCTTTTCCGGTAAGTTCTACTTCACGTCGGATCATTTCCTCCGAAATAGGCAAGTTGTCCTGCTGGCAGAGGTTGAGCAATGCTTCTCCATTCGAAAAATTCATAAAAGGAATCCTCCTATAACACCTTATTTGCTTTATGGGGACGTCAGATTTTTACCAGCATAGCGCTCTGAATCTCAGGGTTGAGACGAATTTTCTCTACTGCATCATTCGGAATATCACCATCCGTTTCGATGACGGTATAGGCCGTTTGGCCCCGGCTCTCCCGATAAAGGCGCATAAAGGCAATATTTACTCCTTTATCGCTCAAGCAGCTTGTAATATAAGCGACAACGCCAGCGGTATCATGCTGACGGATGAGCAAAGTAGTGTAATCACCCGTTAAATCCACAGAAATGCCGTCAATCTTCTCAATGCGGCAGTTCCCTCCGCCCACAGAGACGCCACGTACAAAAGTTTTTACGCCATTTTCATTTTCCAGCGTAATATCTACTGTATTTGGATGTACGTCGCGATCCGTCTCGTTTGTATGGAAGGAATAGGCAAGGCCGTATTTTTTGGCCCAGTCAAAGGAATCACGAATGCGGACATCGGCAGCACCAAACCCGAGGGTTCCTGCAATCAAAGCGCGGTCGGTGCCGTGGCCGTGATATGTCTTCGCAAAGGAACCATACAAAATAAAGTCGGCCCGAACAATTTTTCCTGATACCAGTTTTCCCGCCAAAAGCGCTATTTTCAGTGCACCTGCTGTGTGAGAACTGGATGGACCGATCATCACTGGACCGATCACATCAAAAACACTGATTTCTTTCATAATATCTTCCTTTTTAGTTTTTTATTTATTATAGCCACAATTTGGCTGGAAATAAAGAGAGAAAACAAGATTTGCTGTTTACAATTTTAAAAAAGAAAATGTACGAATTTTTTGTAAATTTCATAAATAAACCGTGCAGGTTTAGGCTTTTTGTGTTATAATAAATATACTACACAAAAGGCGCTGAATGCAACGTATGACGCCTAAGAAAACTTTTGGAGGAATAAGAAGATGAAAGTGAAATCCCTGCATTATTCAAAATCCGGTAACGCACAGGTTATTTCCAGAAGACTGGGAGAAATTTATAAGTGTGTTTCTGATCAGATTCCGCCTGCATATCCGTGTGAATCTGAGAAAATTGTTTTTATTGGCATCGAAACCAACAGAAAGGTTGATCGTCCCGTTGTAGATTTCTGTAAATCTCTTTCTACAGCTAGAACGCAGAATGTTGCGTTTTACATTGTTGGTGGTGCGGATGCTTCCATTTTGGATCCGATTAAAGAGGATTTGAAAGCCAAAGGGATTAACGTTCCTGGAGAAACACTTGTTATTCCGGTAAAGAGCGGCTTTTTCTCAAAAGGAAAGATTTCTGATGCCGATGTGGAAACTGCTGAAAAATGGGCGTCTGATATTACCGACAGTAAGCTCGGCTGATTTTTATTGTATCAACATAAAAGACGTGGTATTTATATACCGCGTCTTTTCTTTTTTAAGAAAGAAAACAAATTATGGAGAATTTTAGTGTAACTGCGGATAAAAAAGGGAAAAATGTTTGACAAACCCCTCAATTTATTGTATTCTTATAGATACCGTAAGGCCTTGTATCTTGTCGTAGATGCAGGGCTAAAAATTTGTTGTGACAGGGGACTTATGTATGAGCTTGACATTGGATAAGTGTCAGAAGTATTCTCAAATTCTCAAAGAAGAGCTGATTCCGGCGCTTGGCTGCACAGAGCCGACATGCGTCGCCTATGTCGCCGCGAAGGCTCGGCAGACGCTCGGCATGGAGCCAAATGGAATCACGGTGGAAAGCAGCGGAAATATCATTAAAAATGTAAAAGGGGCAGTTGTACCGAATACGGGAAATCTGCGCGGTATTGAAGCGGCTGCAGTAGTTGGTGTGTTTGGTGGAGACGCTGACCGCGAACTCGAGGTGCTCACGGATGTCAAAAAAGAGGATCTGGATCGCGCTATGGAAGCAGCAAAAAAAGGCTTCTGTAAGGTAAAACTTCTGGAAACACCTGCAAATCTGCATGTAATTGCAACCGTTACGGCAGAAGGCGGTCATTATGCTACCGTTGAAATTGTACACACCCATACAAACATTGTACGGATTGAAAAGGATGGAGAGATTCTGTTTTCTAAGCCGTTTGATCCCAATGATTTCAATCAATCTCTTACGGATCGTGCTTGTCTAAATGTGAAGGATATTTTAGAGTATGCAGATACGGCAGATCTTACATCTGTAAAACCGTTGCTTGAGCGCCAGATCGAGTGTAACTCGCGTATTTCTGAAGAAGGACTAACCCATCCCTATGGCGCCTGTGTAGGATCGACACTGCTCAAATATTACGGCGACGATGTGAAAGTGCGCGCGCGGGCAGCAGCGGCGGCCGGATCCGATGCCAGAATGAGCGGCTGTATTCTGCCGGTTGTAATCAATTCCGGCAGTGGTAATCAGGGCATGACGGTATCGCTGCCGGTAATCGAATATGCGAAAGAGCTCAAAGTGAGCCACGAAAAGCTTTTGCGTGCTCTTGCCCTGAGCAATCTTCTCGCCGTACACCAGAAAACGGCGATTGGGCGTCTGTCGGCATACTGCGGTGCGGTAAGTGCGGCATGTGGCGCCGGTGCGGCTATTACATACCTGTGCGGCGGTTCTTACAAGCAGATCTGCCAAACGCTTGTCGATTCGTTGGGCAATATCTCCGGCATGGTGTGCGATGGGGCAAAGCCCTCCTGTGCCGCGAAGATTGCCAGTGCGGTAGATGCCGCCATTATGGCTCACTGCATGGCAATGGATCATAAGGAATTCGAACCTGGTGAAGGTCTGATTGCCGATGGCATAGAGGCTACTATCCGCAATATTGGCCGCCTTGGCCACGACGGAATGCGTGAAACGGATCACGAGATTCTGGAAATGATGGTGGGCGAATAAACAAATAAGAGGGGAGACAAAGTCTCCCCTCTTTTATGGTAACGGCAAAATTAAAAACTTACGCAGAAGGAAAGAATCCTTTTGTTCCAAAGGCCGCAGCAAACAGACAGGAATTTCTCCTGCTGTATGCCACGGCCTTTTATTTAAAAAGTTATTCCTTTGTTTTTACCGGATCGGGCAATTTGCCAAAGCGGACCTGCAGATACGATTCAATGGCTTCGACGCTTCCCTCAAATCCAAGACGTTCGCTGTTGAGACAAAGGTCGTAATTGCGGGCATCCGACCACTCGCGGCCAGTATAATATTTATAATAGTCGCCACGGTACTTGTCGGTGCGGGCAATAAATTTTTCCATTTCTCTCCGCGTCATACTGGAACGTTCTAAAGCTCTCTCCATATTAAATTCTGGAGACGCGTGAACAAACACACTTACAACGTTTGAAGAGTCCCTGAGAACAAAATCGGCGCACCGACCGATTAAAACGCAGGAGCTTTTCTCTGCAAGATCTTTAATAACTTTTGCTTGATAATTGAAAAGATTCTGATCGGAAGTAAATTCTTTGCTCTCTGGCGGAAGCAGTTCACCGCTGTAAATATTTGTCGAGAGCAAAAATTTGGGAGAACGTTTTAGCTTTTCGTCTGCCTGATTGAAAAGAGTCACATTGATTCCGCTTTCTTCGGAAGCCTTTTCAAGAATTTCCCGGCTGTAACAGGGGATGCCGAGTTTTTTTGCCAGCATATAGCCGATGGTTTTGCCGCCGCTGCCGTATTGGCGCGCGATGGTAATGATAACATTTTCCATAACCCAATGCCCCTTTCTTTTGCGTGGTTCGGAAAAACAACCGGCGTTATTCGCCGAGGTATGCCTTTTTGATGGCGTCGTCATTAAGAAGATCCTTCGCGTCGCCCGAGAGAACGATTTTACCGGTTTCGAGCACATAAGCGCGGTTAGCGATATTCAGGGCCTTTTTGGCGTTTTGTTCCACCAGAAGCACTGTCGTGCCCGCACGGCTGATTTCAGCGATAATATCGAAAATCTCGTTGACAAAGATGGGAGAAAGCCCCATCGAAGGTTCATCCATTACGATCAGACGCGGGCGGGACATCAGCGCACGTCCCATGGCAAGCATCTGCTGCTCGCCGCCCGAGAGCGTTCCGGCGCGTTGGTTTTTGCGTTCTTTCAGCCGTGGAAAACGTTCATAGATTATCTCCAGCGTCTGTTCAATTTCGTTTTTATCTTTGCGCGTATAAGCACCCATCCGTAAGTTTTGATAAACGCTCAAATCGGCAAAAACGCGCCGTCCTTCGGGAACATGTGCGATTCCCATCGATACAATTTTATGTGCAGGGGTATGAGTAATATCTTTCCCTTCAAAAGTGACAGTTCCCTTTTTAGGCGTAAGCAGACCGGTGATAGTGTGCAGCGTAGTCGTTTTGCCTGCGCCGTTAGCGCCGATAAGGGCGATAATCTCTCCTTTATCCACCTGAAACGTGACGCCTTTAAGGGCTTGAATCATGCCGTAATAGACCTCGATTCCGTTTACTTCAAGCATCGCCATGGTACAAATCCCTCCTTATTCGTCGCCCAGATACGCCGTGATGACCTCGGGATTGTTCAGCACATCGGACGTGTCGCCCTGCGCCAGAACTTGGCCGAAGTTGAGCACCGTCAATTTCTCGCAGATACCCGAGACAAGCTTCATGTCGTGCTCAATAAGCAGGATCGTCATATCGAAATGACTGCGCACAAAGCGGATCGTTTCCATCAGCTCGCCCGTCTCGTTGGGGTTCATGCCGGCGGCCGGCTCATCTAACAGCAGAAGCTTTGGCTGCGTTGCAATGGCGCGAGCGATCTCCAGCTTACGCTGTTTGCCATAAGGAAGGTTAGAAGCGGTTACGGCGGCTTCCTTATCTAAATCGAACACTTTGAGAATCTCAACGGCCCGCTCATCCATTTCACGTTCCATGCGGCGAAATTTGGGTAAGCGGAAAATCCCCTCTAAAGTGGAGTAACGGTAATGGTTATGCAGTCCGGCCTTTACGTTATCGAGCACGGACAGTTCTTTGAACAGACGGATGTTCTGGAAGGTACGAGCGATACCGGAGCGATTGATCTCGATGGGAGTTTTGCCGGTGATGTCCGTACCGTCCAAACGGATAATCCCCTCGTCGGGGCGGTAAACGCCGGTAAGAAGGTTGAACACCGTGGTCTTCCCTGCACCGTTAGGCCCGATTAAGCCGTATAGCTGTCCCTTTTCAATGTGAATTTCAAAGGCATCCACGGCACGCAGGCCGCCGAACGAGATAGAAAGGTTTGTTACGTCTAGAAGCGCCATCGTTTAAACCTCCTCCTTCCCGGTGGACTCACCTTTTTTGCGAGCTAAAAAAGGAAGCCGGCTCAGATATTTTTCGCGCCATTCAATCGCTTTAGGGGCCCAGTTAAAGAGCATCATCAAAATAAGAACGATAGCATAAATAAGCATCCGGTAATCGGACAATCCACGGAGCATTTCTGGTAGGAGTGTCAGAACAACAGCCGCAATGATCGAGCCACGGATACTTCCGATGCCGCCAAGCACCACGAAAACAAGAATCATAATGGACATATTATACCCGAAGTTTTTCGGAGTAGCGGTCAGTGTAGAAAGGTTATGGGCGTATAGTACACCCGCTACGCCCGCCAGCGCCGCGGAGATGGCAAACGCCATAAGCTTATATTTCGTGATATTGATACCGATAGATTCGGCGGCGATACGGTTATCGCGAATAGCCATAATCGCACGTCCCGAGCGGGAATGGATCAGATTTGTGACAAGAAACAGTGTAATAAGGATCAAAATAATGCCCACAGTAAAAGTAGAATCCTTTGGTGTGCCGGTAATTCCCTGAGGGCCATTGATAATGACGTCGCCGTCGGCTGACATATTCAGCGAGAGGGCGTCTTTGGTGGAAAAGTGAAATCCGTTTTCGTCCCGGCCGATAAACAGTACATTGATAACGTTTTTAATGATTTCGCCGAACGCCAGCGTTACAATAGCCAGATAATCGCCTTTAAGACGCAGCACCGGAATGCCGATGAGGATTCCAAAGATACCTGCACAGACAGCACCGATGATTAAAGCGATAAGAAAACGCACACCGGAAGCGGGAATAGCCTGCTCCATGCAGCGAGAGAAAAAGGCGCTGGCAAATGCTCCCACACACATAAATCCCGCGTGACCAAGACTGAGCTCTCCCAAAAAGCCTACCACGAGGTTAAGCGATACGGCAAGTATTACATAGGTGCACAGCGGCACCAATAGACCGGTAAACAGGCTAGAGAGCAGGCCCAAACCGGAGAGAAGCTGAATGATGAGGTAGGCGACAATCACAATCGCATACGTAATCGCATTGCTGCGCGTCGTCTTTTTTAAAGCCTTCCACTTACTTAGCATAGACCTTCCCTCCCTTACACCTTTTCTTGAATGTTTTTGCCGAGAATGCCGGTAGGCTTAACAAGAAGCACCACAATCAGCACTCCGAACACAATCGCATCGGCCAGCTGCGACGAGATATATGCCCTGCCGAGGATTTCAATTACACCCAGCAGAATACCCCCGATAAGCGCCCCGGGAACCGATCCAATACCGCCGAATACAGCCGCGACAAACGCGCGGATACCCGGCATAGAGCCGGTGTAAGGCGTCAAACTGGGATATGCCGAGCAAAGAAGCACGCCTGCTATGGCTGCCAGTGCAGATCCAATGGCAAAAGTAAGCGCAATCGTTCCGTTGACGTTAATTCCCATTAGCTGGGCGGCTCCTTTATCCTCAGAGACAGCCAGCATCGCTTGTCCAGCCTTTGTCTTGCGGATAAATATCATGAGAGCTGCCATAATGACAACACACACGCCAATGGTAAGAAGAGAGGTACCGGTAATATTAAGCTGTCCGTCTGCCAAAGAGAGCGACGGCAGTGTGATAATTTCTGGAAAATTTTTCGTATTGGCACCGAAGATAAGCAGCGCTAGATTTTGCAGTAAATAGCTCATACCGATTGCCGTAATTAAAACAGCCAGCGGCGAAGCTGCGCTGCGCAGCGGACGATAGGCCACCCTCTCAATTAACACGCCCAGCACCGTGCAGCCTATAACGGCTAGCAACACGGCGAGGGCCGGGTGCATCCCTGCGGTTGAAACGCAAGTAAACACAATATATGCGCCGATCATAATGATATCACCGTGTGCGAAATTGAGCATTTTCGCAATCCCATACACCATCGTGTATCCCAAAGCGATGATTGCATACACACTCCCTAAGCTGATTCCATTAATCAGATAAGACAGAAAGCTCATACCATACCCCTTCCTCTAACCCAAAAGGCTGCCGCATAGGAGAATGCGGCAGCCGGCTTGTGGGTTTTGTACTGCTATCCCTCAAGCGGACGATTAGTCCATAGAGGTATAAGCGCCATTTTCAATGATAACGCCCTTCGGGTCCTTGTTCGGTTCGCCGTCGGCGTTCCATGTAATGCCATCCACACCGGTCAGGCCGTCGAGCTCAATTTGCGTCATCGCATCGATCATCTTTGCACACATATCGCTATAGCTCATATCCGGAGTGATACCGGCCTTTTCGGCAGCCAGTTTGATGGCGTAGATGCCGTCATAGGCATCAGCCGCAAATTGAATCGGCGTCTCGCCGTAAGCTTCTTCATAAGCCTGATTGAACGCTTGGGTCTTTTCATCGCTAGCGTCGGCAGCGAACGGAGTCAGCAGCATGACGCCCTCGGCGAGAGAGGTATCAAACCCTTTTACACCCAGCAGGCCATCGAGACCGTCGCAGCCAAAGTACATCGGTTTGTAACCCATGTTATCGGCCTGTTGCAGAATAGCGGAAGCCTCCTGATAGTAAATCGGCAGGAAAACAAGCTCAGCGCCGGAATCCTTTGCCTTTTGCAGCTGGACGGAGAAATCGGTCTTGTTATCAGCGGTAAACGCCTCAGCTGCCACAACTTCAAGACCCTGATTCTTGGCTTCCGCAGCAAACGCGTTGTAAATGCCGCTCGAATAAATATCGGAACTGTTGTAGATTACGGCAATCTTCTTGGCAAGGCCCTTCGAAGCGATATATTCAGCGGATTTTGTACCTTGAGCCGGGTCGGAGAAGCATACACGGAATACGTTGTCATGGTTCTGTACGCTCTCTACGGCCGTGCCGGAAGGAGTAATCTGAAACATTCTGTCATTATCGGTTTCAGCAGCTACAGCCGTGCACGGGCCAGAGGTAACAGTACCCATAAGCATCTGCATACCCCAGTCTTTCAAAGTGTTGTAAGCGTTAATAGACTTTTCGGGGTCAGACTCATCGTCCTCGCTTTTGAACTCTACCTGATAGCCGTTAATACCACCAGCAGCATTGATTTCTTCCACAGCGATCTGTGCGCCGCGGTCAACAGCGATACCGTACGCAGCCGCGTCGCCGGTCATGGGTCCGATGCCGCCGATTTTAAAGACAAGCTCATCAGAGCCGCCAGAAGCGGTGGAACCAGTACTGTCACTGCATCCAGCCAAACAGCCGGCCGCCAACAAAGCAGCTAAAGCTATCGATAAAAATCTTTTCATTTTTTTCATTGCTAAGATCTCCTCAGTATTGGATTTTACACTATGAAAAAGATGATACCCTTAAAACGGTCGTTTGTCAATGACAAAAAAAAATAAATTTTCCAACAAATACCGGGCTTCAACCAGCTAATTGACGAAAATGCTCGGAAAGCCTTGTTTTAGATGGTTAGTTTTCGTCATTTTGAAATATTTTTCCCTAAAACGAAAGCTTTATTTTTATGGTAAAATCTTTTCTTAGATTGTCTACATTAAAAGTGTCATTTTTTTGTTATTTTTAGTTCCTAAGCGACACCATTTTAAATACAAAAAATGATAAAATAAAAATTAAGCAGAAAGGGGGATTTTTTTATGTACACTAACCAAAGCGGTGGGAACAAATTGCAAAACACTTCCGCGGGAGCAGGGGCAGCGATCTGTCTTGCGGCAGCATGGATCATAGCGGCTGTTTTCAAATTTTATCCGGCTGTTCAAGGTTTTCTCATCAGCTTCCAGTCATCAGAAACGATGAGGGGGGAGACCGTTTGGGTGGGGTTTGAAAACTATTACCATCTTCTCTCTGAAATGACATTTTATCCACTTTTAAAAAATAGCTTCGTACTGGGGATTGTATCAAATCTTCTGCCGATTGTTATGGGATGTTTTTTGGGCTGGCTTCTGGTACGTTTTTCGCAGGAAAGAACGTTGCTGCTCATTTTGGCCGCATGGCTTTTACCAGTGGTTTTTCCTACACAAGCGTACATCTCACTGGCTGTGTGGAATTTTGGAGATCTGATAACAGCTTCTCCCAGTGCGGCCGTGTGGATTTATATGGTGACCGCTGGTATAAAAACGCTTTGCTTCTCCGCTTTTTTGTGCGGATTGTGCGGCCATGTGCTGCGAAACAGCGGTTTTGCGGCAAATAAAGGGGTACTTTTGGGCGGGGGAGCCATGCTTGTACTGTCACTGGTAAATGCGCTTTCGCCTTCGCTGGAGGTTTTGCGGGGAGTCCAGAATCCTCTCAATTATGAAATGACAGACGTTTTAGATACTTACATCTATCGTACCGGTATGATGAATATGGATTACGGTTCCAGCGCGGCAGCGTGGGTGTGCAAACTTCTGCTGGAGCTGCCATTGCTTTTGGCGGCGGGGATCGGATTTTGTCTCGTTATGAAAAAAATACGGCTGCAGCGTGTCTCTTCTTACGCGAAAAAGACTTCGACGATAGGAGCGATTCTTGGAATTTTAGGGGCGGTATTCGCCGTACTGTGCGCCGTGTGTTTTGTTTTTATGACGCCGAAAGGAACATCCGAGCAGGCAAATGTGGCAATGACAGCGGACTATTCCTCCTCTGTTCCGTCCATTGTGCCCTATGTAGAGAACGGTATCGCTATGGCGGCAATTACGGCTGTTCTCTTCTTTGCATTTCTTCTTTTATACGGCTATGGATGTGCCGTCCGTCCCGCCGGAGGAATCCTTTTAGGGGCGCTGCTGCTGTGGATATCCGGAAATACGGTGGGAGAATATGAGTTTTACCGTTCTTTGGGAGCCGTGAATACGATCTGGCCTGTGGTGATAGGCGAAGTGTTTAACGCCCCCATGCTTATAGGCTTTGGAGCAGTCTCCTATCTTATGTTCCGGGAGAGGCAGATTTCAGGATTTGGCCAGTGGTTTAGCCGTGCACTGCCGGTTATGCTGTTGTTTACGGGTTTGGTAGCGGCAAAATGCTGGGGCAGCAGCGAACTGCTTGTGACCTATGTTTCTGATCCCAACCTATATAGTCTGCCGGCCGTCATGCGTAATCTGCTGCTCATGGGTGGATCTCCCATATTGGAGTGGTCCGATTTACGGCATATGTTGGCTGTGTTTTGCGGGGCACCTCTTGCCGCATGCACGATAGCAGGAGTGATCGTTTTTGCTGTAGGGGCAAAAAAATCATAGGCTAAAAAGTTTTTGCAGGAATTTTTATGGGTTATAGAGACAATAGACAGAAAAAGGTACGCCGCCCAGCGTGCCTTTTTCTTGTAGCGTTTCCCCAGCCGGAGGTATTCCTTTTCGAGTGGTCATTCTGTTTTTTCAAGGTGATTGTCTATTGATGAATTGCCCTGAGTCTACACAAAAATGCAATCTCCCAATTTTGCGAGGATTGCATTTCGGTGAAGCTTATATTTTGAAAATTTTATTTTGACAATTTTTTGTATAATGGAAGTATGCGGAGAAGGTCGTGTTTATGGTTTTACCCGGCATGTCGGCCAGAAGCAAGATACGCTTACCATTGATGATGTAACAGCAAGAATCAACGCACAGATCGGGCAGCTTACATAGATCAATGATGAATAAGGAAACTGCCGTCTTGTTCCAGCGGTCGGCAAAAAGGATGATACAGCAGACAGGGAAAAATTTGAAGGAGATACTTATGTCGAAAAAAATTTTGGTTCACGGTTCAGGGCATAAAGCAGCAAGTTGGAAGGAAACAATTTCATATATGACAAAGGATGAGAACATTATGTGCCTGAATCTATCTTCTATCCTTGAAGAGAAAGAAGCAAGTTATAAGAACTTATACTGCTCATTTATAAAATATTGTAACAAAATTGATGGACAAATACATTTATGTGGTCTTTCATTAGGAGGTATTTTGAGTTTAAATTATGCTTTGGATTTCCCGCAAAAAGTAAAAACATTAGTTTTGGTAGGGACGCCATATAAAATTCCGAAGATGGCATTTGGTTTTCAAAATATAGTTTTTAGATTTTTACCAAAATCTATTTTTGAAACGATGGCATTTGATAAAAAGGACACTTTTGCTTTAGCAAACACCATGAAAAACATAGATTTCAGCGACAAGTTGAATAATATTAACTGCCCTACGTTAATCCTTTGCGGAAAGAAAGACAGTGCAAATATAAAATCGGCATATTACTTATCGCAAAACATTAAAAATGCAGAATTAAAAGTGATAGAAAATACTGGTCATGTTGTAAATGAAGAGAACCCCAAAGCCTTAGCAAAAATATTGAATGAATATTATTTGCGAAATGTTTAATCAATCCCAAAAACAAACATAAACTTTTAAAATTCAGAGCCAACCATGTAATTGCGGGGGGTATAAAACAGTGGAATATAAAGTAAATGATAAAGAACTTGATGCTTCGATTTTTATCTCTTTTGTTAATCAGATATGGAAAGGTGAATATGATATAGAAAAAACCCGAAAAGCATTATCTAAAACAATCAATATCACAGCTTACAATGACAACACACTGGTAGGGTGTTTGCGTATTTTATCAGATGGTTATTATTTTGGAACCATTACGGAACTGCTTATACTTCCAGAGTATCAGAAACAAGGAATTGGGAGCAAACTTCTTCAACTCGCAAAGGATAATACCCCTACTATGCTATATTTTGGCGCACAGCCAGGGATAGAGCTTTTCTACGAAAAGAATGGTTGTCAAAAAAGTTTACAGTCTTATATGATAGAAAAGAAAAAGTAATCGCAATTCTTGCACTCTCTGGCAGATAGCAAAGTCAGTTGAGCCAGTCAACAATCAAGATAAGCGGCGCATATATGCCGCCGTTGACAGCTCCGCCCCCCCTTTCTAAAGAGTAACCAAAGCGGGAAGCCATAAAATGACTTCCCGCCTGTTTCAATTTAATTAAAGTATGGTGCAAAGAAAGCAACCCTGTGGGATTGTACCCCTGCCTTGTTTGAAAAGGCAGAGTGAAACTTTTCTCATTTCTAAATGGAAATTTAGGCGCCAAGTGCGCGCATAAGCTGTTTCTGACTTTGGCCTTCGCATACGGCGACAATTTCGTCCCCGGCATGGATGACAGTGAAACCGTTTGGAATTACCATATTTTCACCGCGTACCACAGAGATAATCAGAGAACCTTTGGGCAATACAAGATCCTTGAGCATTTTTCCGTCTAAAGCAGTATTCTCCGGAAGAGTGATGGCGCAGATGCCAGCCCGGCCTTTGTTGAGCGTAGCGAGCAGATGCATTTCGGCGACATCCACCTCTTGCTCGATGAGGCGGGTGATGATCTCCGTGCTGCTCACGGCAATATCGGCGCCCAGTGTATGCAGCGCTTTCATATTGCGCGGATTGTTGGCTCGGGCAATTACTTTTTTAACATGGAATTCTCGCTTAGCAAGCTGGCAGGCCACAAGGTTGTCCTGATCGGTACCGGTAACGGCAATGAAACAGTCAGCATCTCTTGTATTGGCATTTTCCAGCACATCGAGCTCGGTGCCGTCTCCGTGAATAATTTCTACATCCAAGTTGTTCGCCAAACGCTTGCATTTTATACGATCGCGCTCAATCAGGCGCACATCATATTTTCGTTCGAGCATATTCATAGCCAGATGAAAGCCCAGCTTACCGCCGCCCATAATAATGATTTTCATAGGTAGGTCCTCCGTCAATCAACAATTTTAGCGACAATCAGCTGGTCGCCTTCCTGAAGGACAACACGGTGCTTTTCGCTGACAAGTTCCATAGAGCTGTTTGGATGAAGGACACCGAACAGAGCTTCGTCGTCATCGAGAGGAACCATATTGGCGCTGCAATCCCAGTATTTTTTTTGTACAGGAATATAACTGAAACGCGCAGTGCAGACATCAAAGGTCAGATGTCTTTCCTCGGTGCCAGTAGTAAGTGCAGTGAACATAGCACTGCTCGCAAGTTTTGTAGGACAGATGGTTCGCAGCCCTAGCCTTTGGAAAACGTCCTCGCGTTCAGGATCTGAAATGCGTGCAATCACGTTTTCTACACCGAAAAAACGACGGACGATCT
>CALWIX010000020.1 GCA_944380825.1 uncultured Clostridia bacterium
GCGCGCGAGAGTACGTTGCCGCGGTTGCGCAACAGATATTCCAGAATAGAGAATTCCCGTGCGGAAAGCGGGATCTCCTTTCCGCCGCGCGTCACACGATGGGAAGAAAGCTCCATCGTTAAATCGCCGACAGAAAGGGTATCTGTTTTAACAGGGGAGCTTCGCCGCAGCAGCATACGGATCCGTGCCATCAGTTCATCAAAAGCGAAAGGTTTCGTTAAGTAATCGTCGGCGCCGGCGTCCAACCCCTCCACCCGATCGCTTATGGCGTCACGCGCCGTCAAAAGAAGCACGGGTGTCGTGTCGCCCCTAGCCCGCATCTCCCGCAGAATGGTAAGGCCGTCTTTTTGGGGCATCATAATATCCAGAATGGCGAGATCGTAATTTTCCGTTTTCAGACAGTAGTCGGCCTCCTCCCCATCCGGACAGCCATCAACTGCATATCCGTTTGCTTTCAGGCGTTTGAGCGTTATCGTGCGCAGATCCGGTTCATCTTCGGCTAAAAGAATTCTCATAGAAAAATCCCTCCTTGCGGAATTTGAAAAATCAGAATATAATAATAAAGAAATAAACGCGGTTTGGCGTTTTTCTATGCAATAAACGGCGCTCTTCTCTTTCAGAATAACACGAACAAGTAAGAAACTCAACCCGAAAGGATAGGGGAGCGGCGCCAAAGCAGAAAGATAGGAGATCGAAAAATGATTCGACGGTTTATGATATTGTGCGCCATCCTCATCGCTTTTACGGGATGTTCTGATTCATCTATCGAAAGAGAGGGTGGGCGTACCCAAGAAATCGTGCAGGAAAGTTCGGTTCAAGCATCCAGTACGCCGGATCGTTTGGTGGTGTCGGATGATACAGGAGCGCAGAGTGTATCATCTGCAGAAAGCAGTCAAATGTCTTCCGCCAAGGAGGAAATGTCCTCTATGACCCAGGATTTCTCCGTATCATCTTCACAGGCGCAAACCTCCTCAATGGCAGCCTCTTCTGCGTCCCCGGCAGTGGATACGAACAATTTGTTTGCCGTGCGTGCCGAGAAGGAGGCGCTTGAGATCGATCTCAAGATGTTGGAGTCCCGTTACCGTATCGGTGAAATAGACGACTCGAGTTTCCGGCAGGAAAAAGACCGCCTGATTCAGCAAAAGGATACCTACGACAGGTTGGAGGACGAACTGGAACGTTCCCAAACGTATACGTTTACGCTGCCCGAAACGATAGACGGTAAAATACAGCGTCTGCATGAAGTGGAGAGAGAACTAGAGATCCTTGAAGAAGAAATGGATAAAGCCGAAGACGATTATTTTATGGGCAAGTACACGCGTGAAGAGTTTGTCAGCCTACGAACGGAGCAAGAGCAGCGCGAGGATACGCTTGATGAGGAGGAGGATTGGCTCGACGATTATCTCGACGATTGGGATTAATCGTCTTTTAAAGGAACCGCCGTTTGTTGTTAAGCAAGAAGCGGCGGTTCTCTTGTGATTTTGTCACATACAAAAAGAAAAATTGGGAATAGAATAATAGCAGTAATTTTCCAAAAGATCGAGAAAATCGGGCGATTATCCGCCCCCTAAGGAGGATGGTTGGAATGATGGAGAAAAATAGAGAATACGATGTAATGATCATCGGGGGTGGACCGGCAGGATATACGGCGGCCCTTTACTGCGCTCGCGCAGCCCTGCGTACGCTGCTTATTGAAAAGTTTGCGCCGGGAGGACAGATCGGTATTGTAGATCATGTGGATAACTACCCGGGATTCTCTCAGGGGATAGATGGGTATACCCTTGCCACAGAAATGCAAAAGCAGGCGGAACGCTTCGGTGCCCAGACGGTGTTCGGCGAGGTGACAGAAGTTTCTCTCACCGGAAAAGAAAAGGTAGTGGTGGCGGATGGCGTGCGCTATACGGCCGCTGCCGTAATTTTGGCGACAGGCGCGTCTCCTCGAGAGCTGGGACTGCCCCGAGAGCATGAGCTGCGCGGCCGAGGAGTGTCGTATTGCGCTACCTGTGACGGAGCATTTTTCCGCGATAAAGATGTAGCAGTGGTTGGCGGTGGTGATACAGCGGCGACGGATGCGCTCTTTCTCTCAAAACTATGCCGCAGCGTGACGCTGATTCATAGGCGCGATAAGCTGCGTGCCGCAGCAAGCTATTATGAAACGCTCAGAAAAAAAGAAAATGTACGCTTTCAATGGGACTGTGTTACGACCGAACTGTTGGGCGAGCAAAAACTTTCCGGACTGCGGCTGCGCAATGTGAAAACGGGCGAAGAAAAAGAAATTTCTTGCGAAGGTGTTTTTGTAGCCGTTGGAAATAATCCCAATACGGGTCTGTTTTCTGAGGTGAAATTGACGGAAAATGGGTATATTGAAGCAGGGGAAGATACGAAAACAAATCTTCCCGGCGTGTTTGCAATAGGCGATGTCCGTGAAAAGCCGCTGCGCCAAGTGGTAACAGCCGTGTCGGACGGAGCGGTAGCTTCGTACATGGTGGAAGAGTATCTGCAAAAAGTATAACGCAGAAATATGAAAAGAAGATGAGAAAAGCCGTTTTGTAAGAAAAAGTATTGACTATTAGGAAAATTTTTTAAAAATCCCCTTTACGAAACGGCAGAAATAGTATATACTTTGGATCAATACGGAAAGAAAGAGCATAAGATAAGGTAAATGCGCTGATCGGAAGAAGTATCCGCAAAATTCCGGCTTTAGAGAGGGTGTGCCGTTGGCTGTGAGCGCACTTAGCAGGGAGTGTGGAGAAATGCATCCGTGAGCAGGCGGGAGGAAAAGGAGAAATTCCTCTAGTATTCCCGCACGGCAGGCCCCGTTATAGGCATAAGGCGTTGGTATGCGCCGGAGAAACAAGTCGGAGTGGAACCGCGGCAATCTGTCCGCCTCCGTCCTCAAGCAGGACGAAGGCGGATTTTTTTATTCGCGGCGCTTCGAGAAAGGAAACTGCTTATGTTTGAAAAATTAAAAGAAGAGCTCGATTCGATTATGGATCGTGACCCTGCGGCGCGCTCCCGTATAGAGGTATATTTTTTATACTCAGGCTTTCGGGCAGTGCGTTCTTACCGGCGGGCGAATTGGTTTTACCGGCACAATATGAAGTTTATTGCCCGGTGGATTTCCCAGCGTGCCCGTCATAAAACCGGAATCGAGATCCATCCCGGAGCTACGATCGGTAAAGGGTTGTTCATCGACCACGGGATGGGCGTTGTCATCGGAGAAACTACGGAGATTGGAGACAACTGTACACTGTATCAGGGCGTAACGCTTGGCGGAACGGGAAAGGATCACGGAAAGCGTCACCCTACTTTGGGAGATAATGTGATGGTCGGCGCCGGAGCGAAGATTTTAGGTCCGTTTCGTGTAGGGAATAACGCCCGCGTAGCAGCGGGAGCGGTTGTTCTCAGCGAAGTACCAGAGAACGCGACGGCCGTCGGCGTTCCAGCAAAAATTGTGCGTGTCAACGGCGCGAAGGTCTATAATCTGGATCAGATTCATATGACCGATCCCGTTGCGCAGGAGCTCAGCCGTCTGCAGTCCGAAATTTTAAACCTCCGCCATAAAATTGGAACGCCGTCCCAAACCGAACCGGAGGCGGGCTGTGGAACCCGTTGACATTCCTACAAAAGGGAAAAATGTGTGCAGGAAAAACGATTAGGCTCGCACGCATAAAATTGGCAGACTAGAGTAGTTTTAGCCTGCCCCGCGGCAGAGAGTAGACCTGTTTATAGCAGAGTTTCAGCGTTCGCAGAGAGCGCTGTGCCATACAGGGCCTGAGCCCTTGACTGAATATGATATCCGGCCAAGGGTTCATGTCCCGGCGCAATATGGAATCCGGACCTTTGGCCCGGCTGAAGAAAGGGGTTATCGTAAAAATGAAGATTTATAATACCTTGACAAGGCAAAAAGAGGAATTTGTGCCCATTACACCGGGAGAGGCGAAAATTTACGCCTGCGGCCCCACCGTGTATAACTATATCCATATCGGCAACGCACGCCCCATCTGTGTGTTCGACGTGCTGCGCCGCTATCTGGAGTATCGCGGCATGAAGGTTACTTATGTGCAGAATTTTACCGATATTGACGATAAAATAATCCGTCGAGCCGGTGAAGAAAACAGCGATTACCTCACCGTTTCGCGCCGGTATATTGCGGAATATAAAAAAGATGCCGAGGGCTTGAATGTCCGGCCGGCCACCATCCATCCTCTGGCCACGGAGAATATCGACGAGATTATCTCGATTATTTCCACTCTTGTAGAAAAAGGATATGCTTACCGCGCCGAAAATGGAGATGTATATTTTCGCACACTGAAATTTAAAGAATATGGAAAGCTCTCCCATCAGCCGCTTGACGAGCTTATGGCCGGCGCGCGTATCAGTGTGGATGAAATCAAAGAGGATCCGATGGACTTCGCCGTCTGGAAAGCCGCAAAACCCGGTGAGCCGAGCTGGCCTTCTCCATGGAGCGATGGCCGTCCCGGCTGGCACATCGAGTGCTCCGCCATGGCGCGCCGTTATCTGGGAAATACAATCGACATCCACTGCGGCGGGCAGGATCTCATCTTCCCCCACCACGAAAACGAGATTGCGCAGAGTGAGTGCTGCAACGGTGTAGAGTTTGCTCACTACTGGATGCACAACGGTTATATCAACGTCGATAACCGTAAAATGAGCAAGTCGCTCAACAACTTTTTTACCGTGCGCGATGTGGCGGAAAAATACGGTTATGAGCCGATCCGCTATCTGATGGTGGCCTCCCATTACCGCAGTCCCATCAATTACAGCGTAGACGTAATCGAGCAGTGCCGTGCGGCGCTCGACCGCTTATATAACTGCCGTGGAAATCTGGAATTCTTGCTTCAGAACGCTGCTCCCGGTGAAAAAGAAGGGGAGAGCGAAGTCCGCAGCCGCATGGAGCAGTACCGCGAGAAATTTATCGAAGCAATGGATGACGACCTCAATACGGCAGATGCTCTTTCTGCGCTGTTCGATTTGGCCCGCGACATCAATACAAATCTGAACGCTGCAACAGCGCCGTCGAAAGAGCTGTGCGCCTTTGCGATGGATCTTTTCATGGAGCTCGCCGGCGTGTTGGGGCTTCTCTATAAAAAGCAGGAGAATAACCTTGATCAAGAGATTGAAGATCTCATTGCCCGCCGCACACAGGCCCGTAAAGAGAAAGACTGGGCTACGGCCGATAAAATCCGCGACGAGCTCAAGGCTCGCCACGTTGTTCTGGAAGATACGCCGCAGGGCGTCAAGTGGCATATCGAGCAAGACTAGTCAAACCAGCCCTGTTCGCATCGGCTTTGTTAAAAATACGGTCCAAAGGCGATTTTTCTTAGAAAGAGAATCATAGAGAGGGATTCAGGATGAAGTCAGAAACAAAGATTACCGTTCGCTATGCAGAAACGGATCAAATGGGCGTCACGCACCACGCGGTGTATCCCGTATGGTATGAAGCGGCGCGTACCGATCTCATCAAGGCGACGGGCGTAAGCTATTCAGAGCTGGAAAAAATGGGTGTAATGACGCCAGTCGTAGAGCTTTCCTGTCGCTATATGGGTGTCACGCATTATGAGAATGTGGTTACGGTACAATGCTGGATCTCGCGCCTGACGCCCGCGCGTGTGGAGTTTTCTTACGCGCTTTTCTGCGGGCAAGAAGAAAAACCGTGCAACATGGGAAAATCGATGCACGGCTGGGTGGATGCGCAAACATTTCGTCCGCTTAACCTAAAAAAACGGTTTCCGGATTTTTACGCCACGCTGGAACAAATGGCGGAGCCGGAGCCATGAAGTGCTATGCGTATCTTCTCCTTTGTGCAGACGGTTCCTACTACGCGGGATGGACGGTGGATCTCGCGGCTCGTGTAGCGGCGCATCAATCGGGCAAAGGCGCGAAATATACGCGCTCCCATGCGCCGGTGTCGCTTGCTTATTTTGAGGAATTTGAAAACCGCCGGGATGCTATGCGCCGTGAATACGAGCTAAAAAAGCTATCTCATAAGGAAAAGTGCCGCCTAGCCCAAGGTGGTTCCTAATAAAAATCTCCGCCCGAGCTTTTGCTGCGGGGCGGAGATTTTTATTTTTTAATGGGTGCGCCGCCATTCTTCCACCGTAGCCGTATAGAATACGGGGTTGAGTTGTCCGCTCTTCCAGTTTAGGCGGGAAGCAATACGGCTGACAACAACGCATAGAATCACCGATAGAATCATCGCGGCACAAGCATAAACAGGCCCGTTTGGCGTAGTGAAGCCCGAGACCGCCGCCGGAACGAAAGCGGTCAGAAAACCGCCGACCATCCCGGCCCACGCGCCCGCGCGGTTGATCCCTTTCCAGTAAAGGGCAATGGCATAAGGAGCGAGGAACGCGCCGGAAATAATTCCCCAAGAATACGACATCATTTCCAGAATCGGGGTAGGATAATTTGCGATGGCATAAGAAGCGGCCACAAAAACGAGACACAAAATCCGTGTCAGGCGAGCGGTACTCTCATCGGAGATGTTCGGTTTACGCCATCCCCGCACCAAATCCATCGACACGGTCGAACAGGCAGTCAGTGTGATGCTGGAGAGTGTGGAGACAGAAGCGGAAATCAAAAGCACCAAAACAATGCCGATCAAAATATCCGGCAGATGGGCCTGATTGAGCATATTGGGAACGATGTAGTCTTTGCCTCCGCTGGGCAGTTCCGACCCAAAGAAAAGATGCGAAAAGGATCCAATAAAATAACCGCCGCCCGAAACAAGAAATGCAAAAAATGTGGAGATCACGATTCCGCGCCGTACCTCTCTGTCATCACGGATTCCATAATATTTATGTACCATCTGCGGCAGGCCCCATGTGCCAAAGCTTGTCATTAAAATGGTAGACAAAAGGGAGAGCGCTGCCTGCGGCGGGAGAGGAGCCATATCATTGTGCTGCATATATTCCGCCATGCGCGAAACACCGGAAGACAGTCCTCCGACTTGGGGTGATACGACCACCAGCACAATCAATACAGCTACACCAAACATCATAATAATTCCCTGTACAAAATCGGCCTTAAGCGTTGCCGCGTAGCCGCCCAGTACAAGTACCAGCGCCGATAACAGCGCAATAAGGACCATACACAGTGTCTCGTCAATGCCGAGTACCACAGAGCAGATGCTCGTCAGTCCCTTATATACCGAGGCTGAGTACGGTACAAGGAAAAGGAACATGACAATGCAAGAAAAGATTTTCATGTTGCGGCTGCCATATCGCATCTCAAAAAGCTGGGGCATAGATTTAATATGTAGCCGGTGAGTAATCTCTCTTGTCCGCCGTGCCAGAACAAGCCATGCTAGCAGCGAACCCAACACAGCGTTCCCAATACCTACCAAAACGGACCATAGTCCAAAGCTCCATCCGGAACTGCCGGAATATCCGATAAACATTACCGCCGAAAAATAGGCGGTTCCATAAGAGAGCGCAGAAATCCACGCTCCGGCGTTTCGTCCGCCTACTGTAAAGGCAGCCATTCCCTTTGTACTTTTAGAACTGAGGATTCCTGCCGCTGCCATAAATACAACATAAACGGCAATAACAATCCAAATGGAAGCTTCTCTTGGCATAACAAATTCCCACCCATTTCACTTTATTGATTTAAAGCATTGATTACTTTATGCTTTAAATCGACAAAGAAATCATACCATATTATACCACGAAAAGCAATCTTTATTTTTATTTTACGACAAGTTTTTTCTCTGCAATACGTACGGTCATTCCAACGAAGCGACGAGAAAACATACTAAGCGGTTAGATGTTGGAAAAAAACACAGCGCGCTCTGCCTTAAGATGCAGTTTTTCCCCGTCGAAATTTTGGGCTGGTTCCTACC
>CALWIX010000021.1 GCA_944380825.1 uncultured Clostridia bacterium
CAGCAGGAATTAAAATATGTAAACAGTAAGCTATCTATTACGCAAAAAAATATTGAAGCACTTCGTGCAAGGCTTATGGAAATGGAGGAGTTAAAGCATAGACTAGAACATTTTAAGGAGCAGACCGCACAAAATGAACGTGAAAGGAAAAAACTACTAGAAAAATTGGAAGACTTACAAATGGAAATTCCAGAAATATTAAAGGATAATGATACACTTATTGTAGATACCACAATAGATGTTAATCATCCTTTCAATATTATTCAATCCAAAATAGATAATGGTGAGAAACTCACACCAGAAGAGCTTGCTCAATATAAAGAGTATATATCAGTATCATTTTCATCTGTACGCGATTCCCTTCAAAAGTTTGGAGAAACACTTAAACAGTCGCTCTCCCAATATTACGCTGTTCTAAACGAAGCAGGGCAGAAAGAAGCCGATATGCAGATCGAGAAGGCCATTGAAAAGGTTTCTAAGCAGGCAGAAACACAAATCAGAGATGAAGCCGAAAATCAAATCAAATTGCTTACCCGGATACCAGAATATCAGAAGAATCCCAAAGAATAATTTCTATAAATTATCAGAGGTATGCAAATGAAGATAATAACAAAATTGCTGGATGCTTTGAGATTAGATCCTGTTGAAGAATCGGAAAGTGAGCTTAAAATTTCATCAAAAAACATTATGCCTGATGCACAAACAATCTACTTCAAAAACGGGAAAATGTATGACGTATATCCTACTGACGAAACGAGTTGGTATGATGCCAAATATTTAATATCTGACGGTATTTTTTATGACTTGGAAGATAAAAAGTCTCTGGCAAGTATACCAGTCCCAAGCTTTAAGGAAAATAACCTTTTTGAAGGGTATGGCATAACTGGAAGCCTAGAATATGTATTAAAAATGAAAGCTGCGAATTTGCGTAACAAGGGCAAAATTGAAGAATCAGATTGCATATACAAGCGATTGCACTTATTTATGAGTGCTTCTGATAATGGATATCAAGAAAAAGATTATCTAAATTACTCCAGAATACTATTGAGAGAAGGCCGCTTTGAAGAATTTGAAGTAGAAGAAAAAAGAATTAAAGAATATTTAAAAACTGTAAAAACATGTGGAGAAACTTTTGATTTTTACAATATAAAAGAACAGCTAATGCATAAGACACTGTCCGATTGCAAACGTTTTGGTACAGACTATATAATGATGAGCGCACACTGTGCTTGCTGTGAAGAATGTAACAAATTACAGGGACGTGTATATAGCATATCCGGAAAAAGCAAAATATTTCCCAAATTGCCAGATAAAATACGAAAAACGGGTCAAGTACATGAGGGATGCCGCCATCATTTTTCGGCATATTTTTTTCATAATGATGGGGAAGACACTGTGTTCAACAAAATGGGAGAACATGTTGATGCTATAAAAGCAAGCCAACGCCCATTTGTCGATGACCGTTCTGAAGAAGAAAAACAGAATTATCTTGATTTTTTAAAAAGGCAAGAAAGCGAAAAGGTAAAAAAAGAAGATGAAATTGTATATTACCATTTAGTCAAAGAATTACCAGATATTGCTCCTAAATCTTTTAGTGCTTATAGAAGAATGAAAAATTCTCGTTCCAAAAACTTTTTGAAATTAGTAGAAGCAGCCAAGGAGTATGGAATCAACATAGACTTAGACTAATTCTTTTCATAAAGAATGGGCGGTCACTCAACGCAATAATGCGTTCAGCAGGAAGCTTATACAGGGCGGTCCTCCGCACCATGACAATATAATATGCTTACCAAGGGGGTCGATGGGGCGACTACACCAGTAACCGGAATACAAAAGAAGGGAGCTGGTGCTGATGATTACAGTCTCGGAACTATTCCAATTTGTAACCATGCTTTGCGCAGTGATAACTCTTGTTATTTACATATCACGCAAAAAGTAGCGCCCTCGTCCTGGTAAGATAAGGCGCTACTTTTGTAAAACCACATTTACCGGCGGCTAGGTGTACTCTAGTCATCGGCTCTCTTGTTAAGTATATTATATGTCATCCTGGCCTGTTTGTCAAATTCAATCGGGAAGCTGTTGCGACGTCGCAACGGCAGCAGGACCTATATCGAAAGAAGGGATATACATGGCAAGCATCCGGAAAAGAGGAAATTCATATCAGATCACTGTGAGCAACGGGCGGCGGCCTGACGGCAGCCAGATTTTAGAGACTAAAACTTACACGCCAGAGCCGGGAATGACACAGCGGCAGATCGAAAAAGCTGTAGAAGAATGTGCGCTCGACTTTGAGCGGGCCGTAAAAGCCGGTAAATCCATAAAAGGAGAACGCATGACTCTGCAGCAACTGGCAAATCAGTTTCTTGATGATATGGAGCCTGCCGGAGATCCGGAAAACGATGCTATGGCTCTCACTACTTGGTCCGCATACAGGAGCAGTCTCCGGCAGCGCATCGTTCCAAAGCTCGGGCATCTGAAAATCGCAAATATCACGCCCAAAACGCTGAAGGACTACAGCAAGGAGCTGCGCCAGGACGGGAGCCGGATGGACGAAAAGCCCGGCGGCCTTGCCGAGTCCTCCATTACGAAAGACTGTGCCATCATAAGCTCTCTGTTGTCCTATGCCGTAGGGGAGGGCCTGCTGCCAATCAACCCTATTATCTATTCTGGCAAGCAGAAACGGAACAAGAAAGCCCCGAAAGAGTATAAAGTGGATTATCTTACCCTGGAGCAAGTGCAGTGGCTTCTGTGGGCCCTGGACAGCCCTATTCAGCTAAAGCACAAGGCGCACGACCGCGTCCATAAAAATGGAAAGACATACCATGTCCCGGAGTATACCACGACATGGCAGCTCTCCCTTATGTGGCGGGCCTACTTTTACCTGGCTCTTTTTGCTGGCGACCGCCGCGGGGAGAACATTTCTCTTACCTGGGAAGACATTGACCTGGAGACCGGAGCCGT
>CALWIX010000022.1 GCA_944380825.1 uncultured Clostridia bacterium
GATACGTATTATTTTAACCGAAACGAGCGCATGCACTGTTACACCGAAAGTTTAGAATCCACTGCCTCTATGCTCAGTGATATGCTGGGCACGGTGTCGGCAGCCATCGCCGTCATCGCCGCTATTTCTCTTCTGGTGGGTGGTATCGGCGTGATGAATATCATGTTGGTCTCCGTCACAGAGCGTACGCGCGAGATCGGTATCCGCAAAGCCCTCGGCGCTACGGACAGCGCAATCCGCGTACAATTTATTGTAGAATCGATGATTATTTGCGCCATCGGCGGAATTTTGGGTATCTTTCTCGGCACAGGGATCGGTTCGCTTGCCGGATTGCTTCTGGGCGCGTCGGCCCCTCCTTCCATTGGGGCCATCGTGATCGCCGTAGGCTTCTCGATGCTTATCGGTGTTTTCTTCGGCTTTTATCCCGCTAACAAGGCCGCTCGCCTCGATCCCATCGACGCACTCCGCTACGAGTAGGGAACTGGCCGCCGAAAGGGGGCTGCCAGCCTTCTTCCCCAGCGCCGGGCCGAAGAAGGCTGGCTAGACCCTGTGCCGCAATAGCAGGCAAGGCCGCGCGACTCTAACAGAACACAAAAAGGGGCTTCGTTCCCAAACCCGCCGCGTTTGTAAAAAGCGCGGTGTCAGGTTTGAGGGAACGAAGCCCTTCTCTATTCCAGACAATCGATCCAGAAAAATATGCTTTTTAAAAATTTGGCAACCCGTCTGATACCGGAAAAGGCATAGAAATCCCAGCACGCCGGCATAGACAATCGGCGTGCTGGACTGAGGCGCATAACAGAGCCTGTGTCAAGAGTTACTCAACGATATATAGACGCATCTCGCGTACGCCAAAATTGTAGCACTCGGCGGTAGTATTATAATACAGGTCTGCCAGAATTCGACCGCTGAGCATAGCTCCGCCCGTATCACCGGCAACGGCATAACCATATACGGTTTTCCCATCAGGGGAGCATACATATACCTTTGTGCCGTAAGGGATCACATCCGGATCCACAGCGATCACGCCAACCTGGGCCTTGCGGCCGGTGGAAGTATATCCGCCGTTAGAAGTATACGCCGTACATTTTCCAGAAATATAAGAAGAATACTCTACAACATTGCCATTATGATCTACCAGTGTGCCGTCGGGATCCATCGTCGCATAGCCGGTAGGACGGCGCTTTGTACCAACGCGCACCACCTCGTCGACAGCCTCGGTAATCACCGTGCTGCTCAGTTCCTCCGACGACTCTACTGTACCATCCACTACCTTTTCGCGCTTGACAACCGTGCGGGAACCATTTTTTCCTTCTGTAACAACGACGCGGGCGTCCGTATACATCGTATCGTCTTTTTGCTCGATGGTGTTGTACGGAATCTCTTCTGTTACAGTTACATTACGGTACTCCACGCGGCTGACGCGGATCGTCATGCCGTCTTCCGCTTTCAGGTAGCGATCCGGGCTGACTTCATCGTTGGGGCTGAGGATGATGCCGGCTTCATATACAACATCCGCCACAGTCCCTACCGGAACAACCATTTCTGTTTCTTCGCCATCCACAACCAGCGTTACTGTCAGTCTGCGGGTGACTTTAATTTCCATATTCTTCGTAATCTTATCGCCAAGAGGGGGGTCTACGGCATCGTTAGCGTTAAGGGAAATATTCTGTTGCTGCAGAATATCTTCTACGGTATCGTCCTTCGAACCATACACCTTATACACATGCGAACCTGTATCGAGCACTACCGGAACAGCGTGCTCAATTTCAATCACAATTCCGTCAGAATCGCTGCGGGTAACTTTATCCGCGCTCTGCACGTCGATTCCTGCTTCTTCTAGGATGTCTTGTGTTTCAGTGCTGGATACCTGCACTGTACGGCTCTTACCATCTTCTACGATGGTCGCGCTGATACTATTGGCAGAAGCGTAAACCGCTGTGCTCAGAATGGTTGCCACAAATAAAGCCGTAACAAGAAATCTTAACGGAAACCGTATCTTACATTTTTGTATCATTTTCAGCTTCTCCTTTTTCTCCTTTCAGCTGGGACTCCTGAAACCCCCATGCGCCGCCGGAAAATTTCATTGTTTCCTGTTGGTGGCTGCGCATCCGGACTGTATCCGAAGCTGTGGTTGATCGTAGGATTTGCGTCGTTGTCCGTTATTATATTCATCTTTTCGATAATTGTCAAATTTGTAAAACGCAACGAATTGTGCATATTAAACAATTACAAACTTGTAATAATTCTTAATAAGAATTTTAAAAGGCTTGTTCGACCTTTTGTTAAACTTTTTCGCATATATTTTTCTGTGCAAATTGCAAGAAATCAAACGTTACAGTTTTGTTACCAAAATTACAGCTCTGTTTTTTTGTAACTGCTGTCGCAAAGGTCTTGTATTTAAAGTGTTTTTCAAAATTGGAAGGCTGCCTTTACGGCCGGCAAGTAGGCATGTTATACTATATATAAATGGAAAAATATTGTAAGTTTATCGCCAAGGCTTGCAAAATAAAATGGTGCAATCATTTACAAAATTATTCCAAAAAGCCTCTGCATGAAAGGAAAACCAACATACAAAAAGGAGTGCTGTTTTTTATGAAACCATTGAAGATCGCTGTACTGCAAATCGCGCCTGTGGGTACATGCAAGGGGAATCTGCAAAAAGGGCTTGAAGCCTGTCAAACCGCTAAAGAACAGGGTGCCGATATTGCACTTTTTCCAGAGATGTGGAGCTGCGGCTACCATATTTTTGATCGTCCGGTGGAGGAATGGACGTGTGAAGCCATTGATACAAACGACGAATTTATCGAAGCTTTCGCGCTGCTTGCTAAACAGCTGAATATGGCTATAGGCATCACTTTTTTGGAACAGTGGCCTACCGGCCCAAAAAACTCTCTTATCCTTTTTGACAGACACGGTCAAAACAGGCTTCACTATTCTAAAGTGCATACCTGCGATTTTGATATAGAAAGCGCCCTCACTCCCGGCGACGGTTTTTCTACCGTCACTCTCGATACAGCGGCCGGACCTGTAAAAATCGGCGCCATGATCTGCTACGACAGGGAATTTCCGGAAAGTGCGCGGATTTTAATGCTGCAAGGCGCCGAGATCATCCTTGTTCCCAACGCCTGTCCTATGGAGATCAATCGTCTCTCTCAGCTGCGCGCCCGGGCGTTCGAAAACATGGTGGGAATCGTAACCTGCAACTATCCTGCCAGCGTACCAGACTGCAACGGCCACTCCACCGCTTTTGACGGCATTGCGTATCTGCCCGATTCTCCCGTCTCCCGCGATACATGTATTTTGGACGCTGGTGAACAGGAAGGAATCTCGACCGCTGTGTTTGATCTGGATGCACTGCGTACCTATCGGGAAACAGAGGTTCACGGAAACGCTTTCCGTCATCCGAAAAAATACCATCTTCTCGTCAGCACAGAGATTCATCCACCCTTTATTCGAAAAAAATACCGCGGATAATCGGCCAGCAAATTTCTTACATTATATATAGAAAAATATACATATAAAAAAGAGGGAACCGTTACACAAGGTTCCCTCTTTTTTATTATAAAATAATCAAAATTGTCCGCGCTGTTTTTTCCCATATTTTTGAAAATAGGACTGAAAATTACAGCCGGCGTTTTCGGCAGCGCTTAGAGAAAAATGGAAACGATACTATGGCGGCCTTTAGCTCTATACACCCTCGAAAAAAGCGCCGACTTTCTCTTCTTTTGTTTTAGAAACAAGTAAAAGCGCCGTCAATGATAAAATCCGATCCTGTGGTAAAGGTGCTGGTATCCCCAGCAAGGTACACACAGATAGCCTCCAGCTCCTCCGGCTTTCCCATCCTGCCCAGAGGCGCCATAGCGTTCCACTTTTCAATCAGCGGAACAAGAGTGGGCGAATTGAGCGTCAGTTCTGTACCAATATAGCCCGGGCTGATACTGTTCACACGAACACCGCGTTTGGCCCATTCTATGGCGAGGGATTTCGTCAGCTGGATTACTGCCGCTTTGGAAGCGTTATAGGCGCACTGCGGCTGCGGCACATTCACAATATGAGCCGACATAGACGCTGTGTTAATAATTGATCCGCCGCCGTGTGCAAGCATATATTTTCCGGCCGCAATATCTGTAAGAAAGATCCCATTAAGATTGATGTTGATCACCTTATACCACTGCTCGTACGTCATTTCTTCCGCCGGAGCATTGATGCAGATCCCCGCGTTGTTGTGGCAGAAATGCAACCCGCCAAGCTCTTGCACCACCTGCGCGACCATCGCCTCCACCTGTGCCGGATCCGTACAGTCGGTCTTGACGGCGATCACCTTTCGGCCCGTCTTTTCTGCGATCTCTGCCGCTGTTTTCTGCGCTTGTTCAAAATCGATATCGACAATCGCTACATCTGCTCCCGCTTCCGCAAACGCTGTGGCCGTACACTTTCCGATTCCTCTCGCCCCTCCGGTCACAAATCCTTTTTTTCCGTCCAGCCGCATTTTTTCAAGAATTCCCATTATCCATTCTCCTTTTCCATATAGTTTCCCCCATCTGCCTTTACGAGGCAGGCAGATCTTTAACAGAATAAAGAAAGCCCTTATTTCTAGGAACAATATGGGCAAAACAGACAAAATCACTGTTTTATTCTAGCATAAAACAGAATCCTTTTCAACTGCGAACGATTAAATAAACATTGCTATACAAAATTATCCTTGTGTTTTTCGGCAGCACACCATACTACTGGACATACTGTAATTAACCTGCGCTATCTTCCCCACTTTTACAAGTTTTTCTGCCAACCATCTCTGCGAATCCAATATTCTTCGCCTCCTTGCTGCTGATAGAAAAAGAAGCGTATTTTCCACGTTTCCCCGTTTACAAATAGCTATTTCCTTTTCACATGTATTGCTGCTTTCCATCCATAATCCAAAACCTTGCCTTTAAATTAATTTTCCTGAAAAATTTAATCTTT